>NZ_AP018664.1:3560000-3890882 GCF_003967075.1 Sphingobium amiense | reverse complement strand
TCGATCTCCATCTTCTCGCGGCTGCCCAGCTTCATCGCGCTGCCCTTGCCGAAGGCGCGGTCGATCTGCGCCAGGGCCGCATCCAGTGCTTTCTGTCTGTCCATGTTTCCCGTCTTCTTGGAATCGATGAGTGAGAGCAGTGCAGTCATCGGCCGGTCCTTATGTCAGGCGGGCGTGCGATTCGCCGCGTCGTGCCGATGATGTATCCTTTTTGTTCTACCGGAACAAGAGGGGAACGGAAATTTCCTATTTCCCCGTCCCGCCCGTTGCTTACTGGCCCAGAATCTTCTCCAGCGCGCGTTCCACAGCGCCGATGGTGAAGGGCTTGGCCAGCGTCGGGCGATCCGCATGGCTGGCGGGCAGATCGTCCGCCATGCCGCCGGTCGCGAAGACGAAGGGGATCGCCTTTTCCGCGAGGATGTCCGCCACCGGCCAGCTTTTTTCGCCCTGGAGATTGCAGTCGATGAGCGCCGCGTCGAACCCGCCTTCGCGCGCATGGGCGCAGGCTTCGTCGACGCTCGCCGCCAGCCCATGCAGGCGATAGCCGAGCGCGTCGAGATAATCTTCCAGCATCATGCCGATCATCGCTTCATCCTCGACGATCAAAATGCTCTTCCCGTCCGCCATGCCGTGCCTGTTCCTTGTTTAACAGTCGAATCGCTAGCGGATCGCGGCACGCTTGCACAGTGCCATGATGGCATCGGCGCGCAGAAGCCGTCCTATTCGGCGACGACAGGCGCGCCCATGGCGTCGCGCGCCGCCTCCGCCAACTGGCTGACGGAAAAGGGCTTGGGCAGGAAGGCGACATTGGCGATGTCGATCGACTTGCGCAGTTGCTCCTCGGCATAGCCCGACATGAAGAGCACGGGGAGGTCTGGATGCGTCTGCCGCGCCTTCGCCACCATCGACGGGCCGTCCATATTGGGCATCACCACGTCGGAGATGAGGAGGTCGATCGCCTCCCCGCCGTGCAGCACTTCCAGCCCCTGTTCGCCGTCATTGGCGGTCAGCACCTTGTAACCCTGCCGCGTCAGCGCGCGTTCGGCGACGGCGCGGACCATGTCCTCGTCCTCCACCAGCAGGATGGTGCCGGTGCCCCATGTCTCCGCACGGCGCGAGGGCGCGGGCGCGACGGCGGGCGCTTCGGCATCGGCGCCGGTGTAGACGGGCAGGTAGATGACGAAGCTCGCGCCCCGGCCCAGATCGGATTCGGCGAAGATATAGCCGCCCGACTGTTTGACGATGCCGTAAACGGTGGAAAGGCCAAGGCCGGTGCCTTTCCCCAGTTCCTTCGTCGTGAAGAACGGCTCGAATATCTTGGCGAGGATGTCGGGCGGGATGCCAAGGCCGGTGTCGGACACGCGCAGCGCGGTATAGTCCCCGGCGGGCAGGATCTGCTGGCGCATTTCACGCACCTTGATCGCGGGGACGGCATAGGTCTGGATGTTGAGCGTGCCGCCTTCGGGCATGGCGTCGCGCGCGTTGACCGCGAGGTTGACGATCACCTGTTCCAGCTGGCCGGGGTCGGCGCGCACGGGGCCGAGATTGCGGCCATGGGTGACTTCGAGCCGCACATTTTCGCCGAGCAGGCGGTTGAGCAGGTTGGACACGTCGGCGACGATGTCGGGCAATTGCAGGGTCTGCGGGCGGAGCGTCTGCTGGCGCGAGAAGGCGAGGAGCTGGCGGGTGAGACCGGCGGCGCGGTTGCTGTTGGACTTGACCTGCTGAATATCGTCATAGTCGCTGTCGCCGGGCGTATGGCGCATCAGCATCAGGTCGCAATGGCCGATGATCGCGGTCAGGATGTTGTTGAAGTCATGCGCGACGCCGCCCGCAAGCTGGCCGATGGCCTGCATCTTGGTCGCCTGCGCCACCTGCCGCTTGAGCTTGCTTTCCTCGCTATTGTCCTTGAGGGAAAGGAGCACCGCCGCTTCGCCGAGGCCGCGCACGCCCGCGAGGCTGAGCGCGATGGGATCGTCGGGATTGTCGCGCATCCGGACCGCGATGTCGCCGGACATCTGCGGCCCCACGGCGAAACGGCGCACCGCGTCGGCGACCGCCGCCTGATCTTCCCTGACGACGAGGTCGCCGGGATAGCTCGGCTTTTCGCCCGGCTTGATCCCGGCGGCGCGGGCGAAGGCGTTGTTGACGAAGAGGATGCGCCCGTCCCGGTCCGCCATCGCCAGGCCGAAGGGGAGGAGCGAGAGGAGGGTTTCGATGTAGGAGAGCGCGGAAGTGCCCCCGCCCCCGCCCGGCTCGTCGATGAGGAGGAGGAGCATCGGACCGTCCTGCGCCGACGATTGCATGCCGTTGGGCTGGGCCGCGCGCTTGAGCGGAACCTGAAGCAGGCGGAGCGGCAGGCCGCCCTGCTCTTCGCGCGCGAGGAAAAGGCGGCCCTTGTCATCGACGCGCATCTGGGCGGCGAAGTCGCGTCCGGTGATGTTGGCGTCGATGCGTCCGGCCGCGCGCAGCAGGAAGGCGCCGTTGGCGGCGCGGATGCGCCCTTCCCCGCCGATCATCGCCGCCATGATGCCCGCTTCGCCCAGTTGCCGCCCCGCTTCTCCGGTCAGGAAACGGTGGACATCGTCGAGCGCGCTCGGCTGGCGGACGGGGGTGAAGCGCCAGAGAAGATAATCTTCGGTGCGGCCCGTGCGCGCGGCGTCCACGTCGAGGCGGAGCGCGCCCTGCACCATGCCTTCGTGCACCGCTTCGCCATCGCGCCACGCGGAGCGGGCGACGGCGGAGAGTGCTTCGGTCAGGGCCGGGTCGGCGGTGACGCCGGGCGGGGCGGGATAGCCGGGGAACCATTCGCCGTAGAGGTCGCTGGCGCAGACCAGCCGCCCGGTGCGGTCGGTGACGGCGATCGCCATGCTGGACGCATCGGCGGCGGCGCGGGCGACGGTCCAGTCGGGCGTCGCGTCGGGCGAAAGTTCGGCGGCGGGAAAGAGATGGCGATACCAGACCATCAGCGCGGCGGCGGTCAGGATCGTCGCGCCGAACCCGGCGGCAAGCGGCAGGCTGCCCGCGGCATAGAGGACGAGGCCCGCCGATGTGAGCGCCGCCGCCAGCAGCAGCGGCAGCGCGAGGCGGGATCGCGGCGCGACCGCCCAGGCTTCTTCACCCCGTTTCAAACCCATAAGCCGCAAACCACCCGGAGCCGGACAGCGCCTGCGCTCAGACGCTCGCCTTCCCCAATGCGCTGCTTTGGTGGACCTTGCCAATCCTCAATTTGCGCGCCTGCCATTTGCGGCCCATGCGGTGACGCCAGAACCAGTCGGCGATGACATAGCCGACCACCGCCGACACCAGCGAGATGAGGAAGAGGCCGAGCAGCATGGCGGGCGCGGCTTCGGACAGGAGCCAGCCGGTCCACTGGCGGATACTGGCATGGCCGTCGACCAGTGCCATGAAGCCCGACGCGTCGGCGCTGCGGCCCAGCATCCAGTTGCCGAGCCACACCGACGCCATGAGGATGAGCGGCGTCGTCGCGGGATTGGAGAGGAAGGTCATGGCGGCCGCGACCGGGATGTTCGCGCGGAAGGGCAGCGCCAGCAGCGCCGCGCCCGCGATCTGGATGCCGGGGATCAGCAGGAAGATGCCGACGAAGAGGCCGAGCGCCACCCCGCGCGGCACCGAGCGGCGGGTGAAGCGCCAGAGCGAGGGTTCGAGCACGCGGTGCGCGACCGGCGCGAGCACGCGGCTCTGCTCCAGCGATTCGCGGGTCGGGCAATTGGCGTGCCACCAGCGGGTCAGGCGGCTCATCAACCGTGCGCCTTCATGATGCGCTGCTGGTCGCGTTTCCAGTCGCGTTCCTTGATCGTTTCGCGCTTGTCGTGGTTCTGCTTGCCCTTGGCCAGCGCCAGTTCGACCTTCACCTTGCCGCGGCTGTTGAAATAGAGCGACAGCGGCACCAGCGTCATGCCCTTGCGTTCGACCGCGCCGTGCATCCGCGCGATCTCGCGCTCGTGCAGCAGCAGCTTGCGAGGGCGTTTGGATTCATGGTTGAAGCGGTTGCCGTGGCTGAATTCGGGGATGTTGCTGTTGACCAGCCACACCTGGCTGCCCTTCACCTCGGCATAGCTGTCGGCGATATTGCCCTCGCCAAAGCGCAGCGATTTGACTTCGGTGCCCTGCAGGGCGATCCCGGCTTCGAACACGTCCTCCAGGAAATATTCGAACTTCGCGCGCCGGTTTTCGGCGACGATCTTCTTCTTGTCGAAGGTTTCGGGACGGGGGCGGGCCATGTATCGGTTCAACTCATTTCATCATATAAGCGCGCGCGGCGCTCAGACCAGTCCCGCAATCTCCAGCGCCCGGTCCACCGCCGCCCGGCTCGATTCCGAAGGCCAGGTGATCGGCAGGCGAACGTCGCCCGGCATGTCGGGGCGGACCCGCGTGAGGGCATATTTGACAGGACCGGGTGAAGAATCGCTGAACAGGGCATCGTGCAGGGGATAGAGACGATCCTGAAGCGCCAATGCGCCATCCCAGTCGTGGCTGGCGCAGGCCGCCTGAAAGTCGGCGCACAGGCGCGGCGCGACATTGGCGGTGACGCTGATGCATCCCTTTCCGCCCATCGCGTTGAAGCCCAGCGCCGTTTCGTCATTCCCCGAAAGCTGGCAGAAGTCGGCGCGGCAGGCGAGACGCTGCGCGGTGACACGCCCCAGATTCCCGGTGGCGTCCTTGATCCCGACGACCGACTGATATTCTTCCGACAGGCGATGGATCACCGGCACGCCGATGTCGGTGATGGTGCGGCTGGGCACATTGTAGAGGATGATGGGCAGGTCGCAGCGTTCGGCGAGGAAGGCGAAGTGGCGGTAGACGCCCTCCTGATTGGGCTTGTTATAATAAGGCGCGACCACCAGCGCCCCGTCCGCCCCGGCCGCCTGCGCCGCGAACATATGTTCGAGCGCGATGCGCGTGTCGTTGGAGCCGCAGCCCGCGATCACGGGCACGCGCCCGGCCGCCTGATCGACGCAGATGGCGATGACGCGGTTATGCTCCTCCACCGTCATCGTCGCGCTTTCGCCGGTCGTGCCGCAGGGCACCAGCGCGCTCGATCCTTCCGCAATCTGCCAGTCGACGAAGGCGCGAAAGGCTGACTCGTCCACCCGCCCGTCGCGAAACGGGGTCACAAGAGCGGGAATCGAGCCGGAAAACATCAATTTACTCCTTCAATTCTCCGGGCGGAGAGGGCATGATCGAGCTTTCGAGGCGCTATAGCGCGTCGTTCACGGCCTGATAAGGATGCAATGGGGATAATGTCCAGCATGCGCGCCTCATCCCATGTCGAAAGTTACCTCATCCGGATGCCGATTATCGCCCTGTTGCTGATGACCGCAGGCGCTGGCGCGCAGACCGAGACGGTGCAGCCGGTTCCGCCCGGATATGGCTCCCCCGGCGGCGCGACGGTCCAGCCGCTTCCGGCGCAGGACAGCGGCCCTTCCCCCTGGCAGCAGGCGCAGAGCCGCGTGGGCATGGCGCAGGACGCCGGGATCGTCGGCACCATCAACACATGGCGCGCGCTCCAGCAGAGCGATGGCCTGGGCTTTTCCACCTATTCGAGCTTCCTGATCGCCAATCCCGGCTGGCCGGGGGAGGACCGGATGCGGCAGCTGGCCGAAACGGGGATCAATCCCGACAGTTTCGATCCGGCGCAGGTCGTCGCCTTCTTCGCCCGCTATCCCGCGCGCACGGCGACGGGCCATGCGCGCAACGCCGTCGCGCTGATGCAGATGGGGCGGATGGGCGAGGCGCGGGTCGCGGCGCGCAGCGCGTGGATCGGCGGGTCGCTGTCTCCGGCGGACGAGGCGCGGCTGCTCTCGCTATTCGGGAGCGGCCTTACGGTCGCGGATCACGAGCAGCGCGCCGACGCGCTGCTGTGGGCCAATGACATGGCGGGCGCGATGCGCATGATTGCCTATGTCAGCCCCGCGCGGCAGCCCGTGTTTCAGGCGCGGATCGCCTTCCGCCGCAAGGCGCCCGAGGCCGCAGCGCTGATGCAGGCGGCGGACGCGGCGGGCGCGGTCGACGCAGGCTATGCCGCCGACAAGGCGCTGTGGCTGCGCGATACCGGCAACTGGATCGGGGCGCGGCAATATCTCGCCAACCGCCCGGCGGCGACATACCGCCCCGCCAATGCCGAGAAATTCTACGAAGTGCTGCTGGGGCAGGCGCGGGCGTCGGCCAACGATGCGCAGTGGAGCTTCGCCTACGCCATCGCCAGCCGGATCGACGATGCGGTGCCGCCGGGCACCGACCTGTCCAGCCAGCCCATCGGCGTGCGCGACGATTATACCAGCCTTGCCTGGCTGGCGGGGAGCACGGCCTTCTACAATCTCAACCGCCCCGCCGACGCGGTGACGATGTTCCGCGCCTACGCCAGTGCGGCCAAGTCGCCGCAGACGCGGTCCAAGGGCTATTATTGGGCGGGGCGCGCCGCTCTGCTGGCGGGCGATGCGGCAAGCGCCAACAGCTATTTCACGCAGGCGAGCGTCTATCCTGACCAGTTCTACGGCCAACTGGCGCTCGAACGGCTGGGCCGCCCGATCCCGCCGCCCTCCACCGTCGAGCGCGCCGCGCCCATCTCCGCCGCCGAGCGCGCGGCGTTCGAGGGCCGGTCGGTCGTGCGCGCGGCGCGGGCGCTGGGGCAGATGGGTTACTGGGAGGATCAGAGCAAGTTCGCCCGCGCCATCGCCAACAATGCCGACAGCGACGCCGACCACAGCCTCGCGGTCGAACTGGCGGAGAGCCTCGGTCGACCCGACATGGGCGTGATGGTGGGCCGACGCGCCGTATCCAGCGGCCTTACCGGCTATGGCACCAGCGCCTTCCCGCGCGTGCCTGTGCCGTCCGAAGCGCAATATAACTGGACCATGGTCCATGCCATCGCGCGACAGGAAAGCCAGTTCGACAAGCAGATCGTCAGCCATGCCGGCGCGCGCGGCCTGATGCAGTTGATGCCCGGCACCGCGCGCGAGCAGGCGGGGAAGCTAGGCATGAGCTACAACCCTGCGTCGCTCAACGAACCGGGCTACAACATCATGCTGGGGTCCGCCTATTTCCAGCGGATGCTCGACTATTATGGCGGCAGCTACCCGCTGGCGGTGGCGGCCTATAATGCCGGACCGGGCAATGTGAACAAGTGGATCGCCGCCAATGGCGACCCGCGTCTGGCGGGCGCGGACATGCTGCGCTGGATCGAGAATATCCCGCTCTTCGAGACGCGCAACTATGTCCAGCGGGTGCTGGAGAACGCGGTCGTCTATGAAGCGATGAACCCGGAGCGGGCGAAGTTCCGGGGCACGACTGCCGTGCTCAGCCGCTATCTGGGCAAATCGACTCCGGGGTGACGGGCGGAGGCGTTCGGATTAAAGCGCGGCGATGACCGTCCCCTACCCCAATTACATCACGCCTGAAGGCTTTGCGAAGCTGCGCGCCGAATATGATCATCTGCTGGGCGTCGAGCGTCCAAAGATCGTCGAGGTGGTGAGCTGGGCCGCGGGCAATGGCGACCGCAGCGAGAATGGCGACTATCTCTACGGGCGCAAGCGGATGCGCGAGATCGACGGGCAGTTGAAGCGCCTGTCGAAGAAGATGAAGGACGCCAAGGTCGTCGATCCGCGCCAGCAGCCCAACAGGAGCCGCGTCTATTTCGGCGCGACCGTCACCATCGCGGACGAGGATGACAACCGCCGCACCGTCACGCTGGTCGGCAACGACGAGACGGATGTGGACGCGGGCCGCATCGGCTGGGCATCGCCGATGGCGCGCGCCCTGCGAGGCGCGGCGGTCGGCGACCTGCGCCGCGTCCGCCTGCCCGCCGGGGAAAAGGAATATGAGGTGATGGCGATCGCCTATCCGGCCTGAATCGGCGATCACTGCCGGCCAATATCATGGCTTCGCACGGAAATCGTGATTTGCGCGGAAGCCGTGATACCGCCATCGTTGCGCTGGACTTAAAGGAAAGGCGAGCGGATGCGACTGGTGACGGCGCTGGCCATAGGCCTGGCAGGGATGATGGCGACCGGGGCGGGAAAGGCGGATGATCCGCTCACCCGTCCCATCGCGCCGGAAAGTTCAAAACGCTGGCTCGCGCCGCAGACGCCGGTGCGGCTTTACGGCAACAGCTATCTGGTCGGCTTCGGCGGGCTTAATGTCGCGCTGATCCGCACCAGCGCCGGCCTGATCCTGATCGACGGCGCCGTGCCTCAGGCGGTCGCGGATGTGGAGGCGAATATCCGTCGCCTTGGTTTTTCCGTCCGCGACATCAAGCTGATCCTCAGCACCGAGCCGCATTTCGACCATGCCGGCGGCATCGCGGCGCTGGCGCGGGACAGTGGCGCGAGAGTGATCGCCAGCGCGGCGGGCGCCGCAGTGCTGCGACAAGGCGGAGGCGATCCGGACGATCCCCAGGCGGCCTGGCTGGAGCACTTCCCCGGTGTCGCCCGCGTGCGCACGGCGCGCGACGGCGAGGTGATCCGGCTGGGGGATGTCGCAGTCACGGCAATCGCCACCCCCGGTCATACGCTGGGCAGCATGAGCTGGCGCTGGAGGAGTTGCGAGGGGAAGGCGTGCAAGACGATGCTCTTCGCCGCCAGCCTCAATCCGGCGGCAGCGGACGGGTGGCGCTTCGCGGACCCGGCGCATCGCCGCTTCGTCGAGGCTTTCCGTTCCAGCATCGCGACGATGAAGGCGCAGCGCTGCGACATCGTCATCGCGTCCCACCCGCTTGAAGGCGATGCGGAACGGCGCAGACAATTGTCGGCACGGCGCGCGCCCAACCCCTTCGCCTATCCTACGCCGTGCCTCGCCTATGCCGAGCGAGCGGAGGCGGCGCTTGCTCGCAAGCTTGCCGAATAACCTATTCGTGCGGGCGTAGCGCGCGGTTCAGGCTGTCGAGCACAGCGTCGATCGGTTCGGTCACGGTGACGCTGCGCCCTTCGCCGAAGCGGATGCGGGTGCCGTCGCTCACCTGCGTGACGAAGGTGACCTGAGCGGGATTGATCGCGGTTTGCGTCCGGTCGGTGCCGACGAACATCACGAGCATGGCGTCCTCTCCTTCTTATGGAGGATCAGACTAGCGCGGTTGCGGCGGGACGCCAGCGGAGAATCGCGCGCCGGGATGTCAGGCCGCGCCCATCGCCGCGATGAAGCCGCCTGCCCGCCGTTCGAGCTGATGCGCCTCGCCTGCAAGCCGCCCGGCGACGTCGCGCATGTCGCGCGCCGTGGCGATGCGGAGCTGTGCGGTGTCGCTGATCTGCCGTGCGCCCGCGCGGATGTGGGTGCTGGCGGACCCGGCCTCCGCCACGCTGTCGGCGATGGCGCGGCTGAAGGCGCTTTGCTGGCGCACCGCTTCGAACACGGCGGCGGACAGCCGGTCGGCGCGCGTCATCGTCGCGTTCATATGCGCCTGCCCCTCCGCCACGTCGGCGATGGCGGCGCGCATATGGTCGATCCGCCCGCCGATGGAGGCCGCCGCGCCGCGCGTCTGCTGGGCGAGCGCCTGCACTTCGCGCGCGACGACGGCGAAGCCCTGTCCCGCCTCACCCGCGCGCGCCGCCTCGATCCCTGCGTTGAGCGCCAGCATGCTGGTCGCGCGGGCGATGCTGTCGATGAGGGCGACGACTTCGCCCACCTGATCGGCTTCGGCCTGCAGGGCTTCGCTGCGGGCAAGGCCTGAGCGGCTGCGCGCGGCGGCTTCTGCGATGGCGGTGCCAGCATCCTGCGCTTCACCCTCCATCGCCGCGAAAAGCTGGGCGAGATCCGCGCCGCCCGCCGCGAGTTCGGCAAGCCGCTCCGCCGTCTGCGCCGCGGCCACGGCCATGGCGGCGCTGTCGGCGCTGTCGGCGCTGGCGTGGGATGCGGCCTGCGTCGCGAGCGCGGACAACTGGTCGGCCATCGCCGCCATGCCGGTGATCATCGCGGCGATATCCTGCCGGAAGGCCGCGCTTTCACGCGTGATGCGCTCGGCCCGGTCGGCGCGCGCCAGCGCGACCCGCGCGTCGCGCTCGGCGGAGAGGCGCAGCAGCAGCGCGCTGCCCAGCACCCCGGTATAGCGGCCCGCGTCGGTCACGATCAGCCCTTCGCACCCCGCCCCCTGCGCCGCGAACAGGTCGACCAGCGCTTCCACGCTGTCGGTCCGCTCGACCGTCGGGCAGGGCTTCACATGGTCGTCGAGCCGCCCGCCGAAACTGGGGTTGCGCAGAAGGGCGTGGCCGAAGGGATTGAACAGGATACGGCGCATGTCGCGCTCGTAGATCGCGCCGGCCGGGCGTCCGTGGCTGTCGAGCACGGGCAGGAGGCGGAGCGCCGAATCCTGCTGGAACCGGTCGACCGCTTCGCTGAGCGGCTGGCCAAGGCGCACGACGGAAGACGCGCTGCCCCGATGCAGGGCAGCGATGAGGGGACCGTCGGGCGGAGCGATGCGGGCGGCAGGGAACATGCCGCCTGCCTAGCGGGACAATGGTAAACGAGGCGTTAGGATTTGATGACAGTTCCGTGACAAACCCACATTTTCCGCGGGTTTCAGCTTTTTCCGGGGCGATAGCCGAAGGCTTTATGCGCAAGCTCGACGACCGCCGGATCGGCGGCGGGGAAATCCATCGGCACCAGCGCTTCCAGCCGGTCGGCGACCGTCTTCAACGCGGCGATGCGCCCGGCCTTGCGATGGTTGTTGTCGATCACGTCCCATGGCGCGCGCTTGCTGTCGGTCTTTTTGAACATGGCGTGCATCGCGTCGAGATAGTCGGCGCGGCGGGCGCGGTTGCGGTAATCGTCCGCGCCCGTCTTCCACCGCTTCCACGGCGTGTCGAGCCGCTGGGCGAGCTGTTCGTCCTGCGTTTCCTGTGTGATGTGGACGAAGAGCTTGATGAGGTTGGTGCCCGCGTCGATCTGCTGCGCCTCGAACGCGTTGATTTCGTCATAGGCGCGCTTCCAGTCCTTTTTCGGACAGAAGCCCTCGACCCGTTCCACCAGCACGCGGCCATACCAGCTCCGGTCGAAAATCGCGATGTTGCGCCCGGCGGGCAGGCGCGTCCAGAAGCGCCAGAGGAAATGATGGTCGCGCTCGATCTCGCTCGGCGCGGCGATGGGATGGACCTGATAATAGCGCGGGTCCCAGTCGGCAGTCATCCGCTTGATGATGCCGCCCTTGCCCGCCGCGTCCCAGCCCTCCAGCAGGATGACGCTGCGCCGGTCGTGGAGGATGTGCGCGACCTGAATCTTCGCCAGCCGCTGCTGAAGCGCGGCGAGATCGGCGTCATAGTCGCCCCTGTATTTCGCGCCGGTCTCGTAATCGGCAAGGTCGATGGTCATGGGCGCGTCCTTTCCCTCATGCGCCATGCTGGACCTGTGGCCCGCACGGCGTAAAGGGAAAAACTCACGCCTTCGCCTGCGGCTCCACGACGCGGATATGGAGTTCGCGCAACTGCTTCAGTTCCGCCTGTGACGGCGCGCCCATCAGCAGGTCTTCGGCGCGCTGGTTCATCGGGAAGAGGGTGATCTCGCGCAGATTCTGCGCGCCGCACAGCAGCATCACGATGCGGTCCACGCCCGCGGCCATGCCACCGTGGGGCGGCGCGCCATATTGGAAGGCGCGGTAGAGGCCGCCGAAACGCTCCTCGACATCGGACTGCGACAGGCCCACCAGCTCGAACGCCTTGACCATCGCCTCGGGCGACTGGTTGCGGATCGAACCCGACGCGATCTCATAGCCGTTGCAGACCATGTCATATTGATAGGCTTTCAGCGTCAGCGGGTCTTGCGTGTTGAGCGCCTCCAGCCCGCCCTGCGGCATCGAGAAGGGGTTGTGCGCGAAGTCGAGCTTCTTCTCGTCCTCGTCATATTCGTAGAAGGGGAAGTCGACGATCCAGCAAAGGTCGAACCGGTCCCTGTCGATGAGGTCGAGCTGCTCGCCCACGCGGATGCGGGCGAGACCGGCGAGCTTTGCCGCCTGCGATTCCTTGCCCGCCGCGAAGAACACGCCGTCATTGGGACCAAGGCCGAGCGCCGCGATAAGCTTCGCCGTCGCTTCCTCGCCATGGTTCTTGGCGATGGGGCCGCCGGGCACGCCATCCTTGATGTTGATATAGCCAAGGCCCGAATAGCCCTCGCCCCGCGCCCAGACGTTCATGTCGTCGAAGAATTTCCGGCTGCCCGCGCCCGCGCCCGGTGCGGGGATCGCACGGATGACGCTGCCGCTTTCGACGAGCGACGCGAAGATGCCGAAGCCGCTCCCATGGAAATGTTCGGTCACGTCCTGAATGAGGATCGGGTTGCGCAGGTCGGGCTTGTCGCTGCCATATTTCAGCATCGCTTCGGCGTGGGGGATGCGCGGGAAGCTGCCCGCCGGGGTCACGGGCTTGCCGTCGGCGAACGCCTCGAACACCTGGGCGATCACCGGCTCCATCGTGTTCCAGACGTCTTCCTGCGTCACGAAGCTCATTTCCAGGTCGAGCTGGTAGAATTCGCCGGGCAGCCGATCGGCGCGCGGGTCTTCGTCGCGGAAGCAGGGGGCGATCTGGAAATAACGGTCGAAGCCCGCAACCATCAGCAACTGCTTATATTGCTGCGGCGCCTGCGGCAGGGCGTAGAATTTGCCGGCATGGATGCGGCTCGGCACCAGAAAGTCGCGCGCGCCTTCCGGGCTGGAGGCGGTCAGGATCGGCGTCGAATATTCGGTGAAGCCCGCATCCTCCATCCGGCGGCGCATGTCGCGAATGACCTGGGTGCGCTTGACGATATTGGCGTGTAGCGTCTCGCGCCGCAGGTCCAGGAAGCGGTAGCGCAGGCGGATATCTTCGGGATAGTCCTGCTCGCCCGCCACCGGCAGGGGCAGTTCGGCTGAGGTCGAAAGCACCGTCACGCAATCGGCCACGATCTCGATCTCGCCGGTCGCCATCCTGGAGTTGATC
Organism: Sphingobium amiense; assembly: GCF_003967075.1. Lineage (NCBI taxonomy): Bacteria > Pseudomonadati > Pseudomonadota > Alphaproteobacteria > Sphingomonadales > Sphingobiaceae > Sphingobium > Sphingobium amiense. Next base: position 3,877,965 of record NZ_AP018664.1, on the reverse strand, counting down.
GCTTCGGCCGTGCGCGCGACCACCTTGCCCTCGATCGTGACGACCGATTCAAGGCGCAGGGTTTCGAGGATCGTCAGCGGATCGCTGTCCGCCTTCGCGACGATCTGGGTGATGCCATAATGGTCGCGCAGATCGACGAAGAGCACGCCGCCATGGTCGCGCTTGCGGTGCACCCAGCCCGACACGCGAACCTCGTTCCCGACTTCCGCCTTCGTCAGGGCGCCGCAGGTGTGGGTGCGATAGGCGTGCATGGCGTTTTGATCTTTCAGTGGCGTTTTACGGAAATGACAAATTGGTGCAGCCCCGCTATGGCCAGTGCGTCGATGGTTCGACGAGCCTGCCGGGGAGCGGGCCAGCCCATAATAAGATCGAAGACCATATGCAAATCCATCCGCTGATTACCGACAGCAAGACGCTTTCCGATTTCTGCGCCCGCATCGCCCAATCGCCCTACATCGCCGTCGATACCGAGTTCATGCGGGAAAACAGCTATTGGCCCGAGCTGTGCCTGGTGCAGGTGGCCGATCCCAATGAGGCAGCCGCCATCGACCCCAAGGCGCCGGGTCTGGACTTGAAGCCCCTGCTCGATCTGCTGGTGGACAATGAGGATGTGCTCAAGGTCTTTCATGCCGGCGGGCAGGATATTGAGATCGTCCACAACCTGACCGGCAAGACGCCGCATCCGATGTTCGACACCCAGATCGCGGCGATGGCATTGGGGCTGGGCGAGCAGATCGGCTATGGCAATCTGGTCGATGCGTGGATGGGGGTGCAGCTCGACAAGGGCGCGCGCTTCACCGACTGGGCGCGGCGGCCGCTCGACAAGAGGCAGATCGACTATGCGATCGGCGATGTCACTTACCTGATCCAGATTTTCCCCAAGATGCTGGACGAACTGCGCAAGACCGGGCGCGGCGACTGGCTGGATCAGGAGATGGAGCGGATCAGCGATCCGTCCAATTACGAGAATGACCCGCAGCAGGCGTGGCAGCGCGTGCGCATCGCCAGCAAGAAGCCCGACGTGCTCGGGCGGCTCAAGGCGCTCGCCGCATGGCGCGAAACGGAAGCGCGCGACAAGAACCTGCCGCGCGGCCGCATCGTCAAGGACGAGACGCTGGCGGACATGGCCAGCCATCCGCCGCGGAACCAGGAAGACCTCGGCAAGGTGCGCGGGCTTTCCGCCACATGGAAGACCAACGACATCGGTGCGCGGCTGATGAACGCACTGGCGAAGCATCAGCCGCTTTCGCGCGACGAAATGCCCGACCGCGAACCGCGCCGCCCGGGACTGGGCAAGGACGGGGCGCTGGTCGCGGACCTGCTCAAGCTGCTGCTCAAGATCCGGTCGCGCGACATCAATGTGGCGGCGCGGCTGATCGCGCGGACCGACGACATCGACGCGCTGGCGGCGGGCGTGCGCGAGGGGCTGTCGATCCTCGAAGGCTGGCGCTACGAGCAGTTCGGGCGCGATGCGGTCGATCTGGTCGAAGGGCGCATGGCGTTCGCTGTGAAGAACGGGCGGCTCAAGATGACGCGCACCGAATGAGGAGAGCGGCGATGCGGGGGACGATGGCGACGGGATGCCTGCTGGCGCTGGCGGCCTGCACGGCGGGCGAGAGGCCGGCGACACCGCCCGCCGCCGCCGAAGGGGCGTGCCGTGATGAGGGACTCGACCGCTTCGTCGGGCAGAAGGCCAGTGCGGAGACGGGTGCGGCGCTGATGGCGGCGTCGGGCGCGCGGACGCTGCGCTGGGGCGGTCCCGGCATGGCGATGACGATGGATTTTCGCGCGGATCGGCTGACGGTCAGCTATGACGAGGCGATGACGATCACCTCCGCGCGGTGCGGGTGAGCGCCCCCCCTCCGTTCGCTTCGAGCCTGTCGAGAAGCGTCGGATGCAGTGCGATTGTTTTTCGACTTCGCTCGAAACGAACGGGCCTAGCGTCTGCGTCATGACCGCTGCTGCCGACATCGCCATCCGTGTCGCACGCGCCGCGTTCAACCGGGCGCTGGCGGAGGGCGACCTTGCCGCCATCGGGCCTCTGCTCGCCGCCGATGCCGTGATGGTGACGGGCACGGACAGCGCCGTCATCGCCGGACGCAAGGCGCAACTGATGGCGTGGAAGCGCGAGTTCGCGGCGAAGGACCGCATGGTCTACACACGCACGCCCGACAGGATCGTCGCGTCTCCGGTCGAGCCGGTCGCGATGGAGCATGGGCGCTGGCAGGGCAGCGTCGGCGGCGCGGTGCAGGCGTCGGGCGACTATAGCGCCAAATGGCGGGAGGCTGGCGGGCGCTGGGTGATCGAGGCCGAAATCTATCTGACGCTAGTGGCCCGAATCTGAAGTTCGTCGCATTACCGGGCAAGGCTGAACGAACTTCAGATTCATCAGGGCCACTAGCAAATTTCTGATTCTAGTGTGGTTTATGGATTTGAAATACGCCCGCCCTTTGGCCGCAAATGTAGCGTATTTCAAATCCACCACACTAGCCTGACCGGTCAGCGTTTCCAGCGCGCCCAGATGGCGGTGGGCAGAGCGATACCGCGCGCTTCCTCCCGCACCGCCAGTTCGCCCGCTTCCACCGTGCCGGGAAGGTCCGCGAACGCCTGACGCAGCAATTCGCCGATGGCGAGCGCGGACATGCGAACCGCGTAGACGGTCAGGAACAGGAAGCGGCTGTCGGCGTCGAGCAGCGCGCGGCAATTGGCGATGAGGCCGGGCAAATCTTCCTCCAGCCGCCAGACTTCGCCATCGGGACCACGTCCATATTTGGGCGGGTCGAGCAATATGCCGTCATAGCGCCGACCGCGCCGCCCCTCACGCGCGACGAACTTCGCCGCATCCTCGACGATCCAGCGGACGGGCCGGTCCTCCATGCCCGACAGCGCGGCGTTGGCGCGCGCCTGCGCCACCGATTTCTTTGACGCGTCGACATGCACCATCTTCGCCCCGGCCGCGGAAAGGCCCAGCGTGCCGACGCCGGTATAGCCGAACAGGTTCATGACTTCGGCGTCGGGCTTGTCGGCGATGGCGGCGCGCAGGTCGTCCCATATCGGCGCCATGTCGGGGAAGAAACCGAGGTGGCGAAAGGGCGTGCAGCTCGACTGGAAGGTGACTTCGCGCCATGTGAGCGGCCAGCCTTCGGCAGGCACCGGCTTTTCGTAGAACCAGCGGCCCCCGCCCTCCTCGTCGGAGCCGGGGACGAATTCCGCGTCGGCGCGCCAGTCATCGCGCGCGGGCGCCCACATCGCCTGCGGTTCGGGGCGGATGAAGCGGAAGCGGCCATAACGCTCCAGCTTGCGGCCATGGCCCGAATCGAGCAGGCCATAGTCGGCCCAGGGTTCGCCGATCAGGGTCTTGAGTTCCATCTATCGGTCCGTTCGTGTCGAGCGAAGTCGAGACACGTGCTCGTCCGGCTCTCGACTTCGCTCGAACCGAACGGTGATTGTCACGTCCGCGGAGTCGCACGCCCGGCGACATAGGCGGTCACCGCCTCGAACGTCGCGGGGAGCTTCGCATAGCTTTCCTCGCGCGCGAACAGGTCGCCGACGCGGCCCGGAACCGGCGGGCGGATGCCGATGGCGCGCTCTACCGCATCGCGGAACTTGGCGGGATGCGCGGTCGCCAGCGTGACGACCGGGATCGAGGCATCGACCTGCGCCTCGCGCGCGGCGGCAAGGCCGATGGCGCTGTGCGGGTCGATCACCTGCGCCGCTGCGTCATAGGCCCAGCGCATCGCCATGGTCATGCCGTCCGCATCGACGCGCGCGGAGGAGAAGAGATGCGCCGCCCCTTCGCGCTGAGCATTGGTGAGGCGCATCGCCCGGCTGCCCTCGAACCCGCGCATCTGTTCGGCAAGCGCAAGGCCATCGCGGCCGCCCGCGTCGAACAGCAGCCGCTCGAAATTGGAGCTGACCTGAATGTCCATGCTGGGCGTCGCGGTCGGCACCACCTGCCCCTGGCTGTAATCGCCTTCGGACAGGGCGCGGTGAAGGATGTCGTTGACGTTGGTCGCGACGATGAGCTTTGCGACGGGCAGGCCCATCTTCGCCGCGACATAGCCTGCGAACACGTCGCCGAAATTGCCTGTGGGCACCGAAAAGGCGACTTCCCGCTCCGGCGCGCCAAGGCGCACGGCGGCGTAGAAATAATAGACGACCTGCGCCATCAGTCGCGCCCAGTTGATGCTGTTCACTGCCGACAGGTTGAAACGGCGCGAGAAGTCCGCGTCGTTGAACATCGCCTTCACCAGCGCCTGCGCATCGTCGAAGCTGCCGTCGATGGCGATATTATAGACGTTGGGCGCGAGCACGGTGGTCATCTGGCGGCGCTGCACGTCGGACACGCGGCCTTCGGGATGGAGCATGAAGATGTCGATCTTCGCCCGGCCCGCCACCGCGTCGATCGCCGCCGATCCGGTGTCGCCCGATGTCGCGCCGACGATGGTCAGGTGATCGTCGCGGCGCGACAGGAACCGTTCGAACAACTGGCCGAGCAGTTGCAGCGCGACATCCTTGAACGCCAGCGTCGGGCCGTGGAACAGTTCGAGCAGCCAGTGCTGGTGATCGAGCTGGACCAGCGGCGTCACCGCCTGATGGCTGAAGCGACCGTAGGCGGCGGTGCAGAGATCGCGCAGTTCGTTTTCGGTGAGCGCACCGGCGACGAAGGGAGCCATGACCCTGACCGCCGTTTCCACATAGGAGAGGCCCGCCAGCGCGCGGATCTGGTCGGGGGTGAAGGCGGGCCATTCGCCCGGCAGGTAAAGGCCGCCATCGGACGCAAGGCCCGCCAGCGTCACATCCTCGAACCCGAGCGTCGGCGCGCTCCCTCTGGTGCTCTGATACTGCATGATGGGCAAGCGCGGTAACGCCCGGCTCGGCCATCGGCAAGCAATTAAGGCTTTGGCGGACCCCCAGCGGCAATATTCCGCCTCCGCAGCGCCAATATGTAGATGATGGCGGCGACGGCGGCGAAGAAGAACCACTGCACCGCATAGGCGAGATGGTTGTTGGGGATGTCATCGACGCTGGGCGGGGCGAGCGGTTTGAGGCCGGGCGGCGCGGCAGCGGCGATGAGCATGGGCCGGAGCGGCGGCGCTTTCCCGGCGATGCGGGTCAGCAGCGCGCGATGGTCCGGCTCTTCGCTGATCCAGCCGCGCACCGGGCCGCCGGTCCATTGCGGCCTGTCGTCCGGCTTCTGCCCGACGCCGATGGCGACAAGCACGCCCGGCCCTTCCGCGCCGGTCGCGCACTGGGCGATGTGGCGATAGCCGGTGGAGCCGTCCGCCGCGCGGCCCGCCTCCACCTGCCAGCCGACGACACGCAGGCAGTTGACCGAGGAGGGACGGAAGAGGATGGCGGGATCGACCGGCGGCAATCGGGGGAAGGCGATGGAGGGCCGGGCGGGGTTGGCCGCCGCGAAGGCGAGCGCCTGCGCCTTTTCCCCCCGCCGCTGCAACTGCCAGACGCCAAGGCCGATCATGACGGCGATCGCCAGCAGGACGACGAGGGTGGGGAGGACAGGCACGGATCGGCGGGCATCGCTCATGCCCGGTTCCTACCCTGCGCCGGCGCAAAAGAAAACGGCCGGCGCATCGCTGCACCGGCCGTTCGTGAAATCAGGGACCGGGCGATCAGCCGCCGTGCACTTCGGCGCCCCAGCCGCCCCAGACATAGACGGCGACGAAGAGGAACAGCCACACCACGTCGACGAAGTGCCAATACCAGGCGGCGGCTTCGAAGCCGAAATGCTGGCGCGGGGTGAAGTGCCCCTTATAGGCGCGCACGAGGTTCACGATCAGGAAGATCGTGCCGACGAGGACGTGGAAGCCGTGGAAGCCGGTCGCCATGTAGAAGGCCGAGCTGTAGGGGCTGCCGCCGAAGCCGAAAGGCGCGTGAGCATATTCATAGGCCTGGATGCTGCTGAACAGCGCGCCCAGGATGATCGTGCACCACAGCCCCTTGATGAGGCCGTCGCGGTCGCCATGGATCAGCGCATGGTGCGCCCAGGTGACGGTCGTGCCCGAGCAGAGCAGGATCAGCGTGTTGAGCAGGGGCAGCTCGAACGCGTTCATGACCTCGATCCCCTTCGACGGGAACAGCCCTTCGATGGGCGCGAGCGCGCTCGGGAACAGGGAGAAGTCGAAGAAGGCCCAGAACCAGCCGACGAAGAACATGACTTCGGACGCGATGAACAGGATCATGCCGTAGCGCAGGTGAAGCTGCACCACCGGCGTATGGTCGCCCGCATGCGCTTCGGCGATGACATTGCCCCACCAGCTGAACATGGTGAAGAGCACGCCTGCAAGGCCGATCAGGAAGACCCAGCCGCCGCTTGGCCCCATCGCGTCGGGATGCATGAACATGATCGCGCCGAACGCCATCACCAGCGCCGACATCGAGCCGAACAGCGGCCAGATGCTGGGCGGGAGAATATGATAATCGTGGGTCTTTGCGCCTGCCATGACCGGTCTTCCCTGCTCCTGTGATCGTGCGTGCTTAGCTTGCCTTCTTGTCCTGCTCAACAGGATAGAAGGTATAGCTCAAGGTGATCTGTTGCGTGTCCTTGTTGTCGGGGTCGTCGAGAATCCTGGGATCGACATAGTAGATGACGGGCATCCGCACCTCCTGCCCCGGCTGCAGCGTCTGCTCGGTGAAGCAGAAGCACTGGATCTTGGTGAAATAGGCGCCCGCCTGCGTCGGCGTGACGTTGAAGGCGGCGCTGCCGGTCACGGGCTTGTCCGACATGTTCTTCGCGATGAAGATCGCCATGTTCTTCGCGCCCACGGTGATGGTCTGGGTCGGATGTTCGGGCCGGAACTGCCAGGGCATGCCCGGCGCGACGTTCGAATCGAAGCGGATCGACATGGTGTGGCCATACGCCACCTTCACATGCGACGCGGCTTCGGCCCGCTGCGTCGTGCCGCCGAAGCCGGTCCGTTCGCAGAAGATGCGATAGAGGGGCACGGAGGCGAAGCCGAGCGCGAGCATGGTGAGGCCGACCAGCGCGGCGGCCATCATGGTCCGGCGGTTGCGGCGGTCGCGGTCGAAGGGGGAAGGCGGAAGAGTGGCCATCAGATTGCGTGACTCGCGCCGATCTTCGCCAGCGTGATCGCGAAGAAGAGAATGACGAGGAAACCGAGGATCAGCCCGGTGACGATGGCCCGGCTTTTCTGCCGGGCGCGGATCAGCTTTTCCTCCTCGGGCGTCATGCCAGCACCCACCGGTCGGCGACCACTGCCCCGAACAGCAGGAAAAGATAGAGGATCGAATATCTGAACAGCCGCCGTTCCGGCGCCATCCTCGCGGGATCGCTCTCGCGGCGGCGGTAGACCTGGAAGGCGAGGACGGCGAACAGAGCCGTGCCCGCCAGCGCGACGGTGCCGTAGATCACGCCGGTCAGGTTCAGCACCACCGGCGCGAGCGCGGCGACCGCCATGATCGCGGTGTAGAACCAGATGTGCCGCCGCGTGGCGACCTCACCGGACACGACCGGGAGCATCGGGATGCCGGCGGCGGCATAGTCCGTCTTCACGAACAGGGCGAGCGCCCAGAAATGGGGCGGCGTCCAGAAGAAGATCAGCATGAAGAGCGCGACCGGCAGCGCGCTGACGTCGCCCGTCACCGCCGCCCAGCCGATCACCGGCGGAAAAGCGCCCGCCGCGCCGCCGATGACGATATTCTGCGCCGTCCGGGGCTTGAGCCAGATGGTGTAGACGAAAACGTAAAACAGGATCGAGACGGCAAGCACGATGGCGGCGAGCCAGTTGGTCGCCATGCCCATCAGGATCACGGAGAAGAAGGAGAGGCCAACGCCGAAATGCAGCGCCGCGTGCCGCTCCATGCGCCCGGCGGGGAGCGGGCGGGAAGCGGTGCGCTTCATCTTGGCGTCGATGTCGGCTTCCCACCACTGGTTGAGCGCGGCGGCGGCGCCTGCGCCCAGAGCGATGCACAGGATGGCGGTGAAGGCGAGGACAGGGTGGATGGAACCGGGCGCGGCGAGAAGGCCGCATAGGCCGGTGAACACGACCAGCGTCATCACCCGCGGCTTCGTCAGCGCGACAAAATCCCGCCAGTGCGCGGGCATGGGCGCGGCGCGGGCGTCCGTCAGCATGGTGGCAGGCAGGATCGGCGAACTGGCCATCATTTCCTCTTGCATCGGACGGCCGCCCTCCGGCGCGCGGCCCGATTGTGGCAATCGGGCAGCCTGTCGCCGTTCGACCGCTGCCCGCTCGCGCGGATGCCCGGACGATCCGGGCATCCTGTCTGTTACTCGACGACCGGAAGGGTCTCGAACTGGTGGAAGGGCGGCGGGCTGGGCAGGGTCCATTCCAGCGTCGTCGCGCCCTCACCCCACGGATTGCCTTCCGCCTTGCGGCCCGCGAACAGCGACCAGAAGACGTTCACCAGGAAGATGATGACGCCCACGGCCATGATCTCGTAGCCGAAGGAGGCGACCTTGTTCCAGTAGGCGAAGGCTTCGGGATAGTCGGGGTAGCGGCGCGGCATGCCCGACAGGCCCAGGAAGTGCATCGGGAAGAACAGCAGGTTCACGCCGACGAAGAACACCCAGAAATGCAGGTGGCCGAGGAACTCGTTATACATGCGGCCCGACATCTTCGGGAACCAGTAATAGAAGCCCGCGAAGAGCGAGAAGACCGCGCCCAGCGACAGGACGTAGTGGAAGTGCGCGACGACATAATAGGTGTCGTGCAGCACGTCGTCGACGCCGCCATTCGCCAGCACGACGCCGGTGACGCCGCCCACGGTGAAGAGGAAGATGAAGCCCAGCGCCCAGACCATCGGCGTCTTGAAGCTGATCGAGCCGCCCCAGATGGTCGCGATCCACGAGAAGATCTTGATGCCGGTCGGCACCGCGATGACCATGGTGGCGGCGGTGAAATACATCTTCACATTGACCGACATGCCGGTCGTGAACATGTGGTGCGCCCACACGACGAAGCCGACGACGCCGATCGCGACCATCGCGTAGGCCATGCCGAGATAGCCGAACACCGGCTTGCGGCTGAAGGTCGAGACGATCTGGCTGACGATGCCGAAGCCCGGCAGGATCATGATGTAGACTTCGGGATGGCCGAAGAACCAGAAGAGATGCTGGTAGAGTTCGGGATCGCCGCCGCCCGCCGCGTCATAGAAGGTGGTGCCGAAATTGCGGTCGGTCAGCAGCATGGTGATGGCGGCGGCCAGCACGGGCAGCGCCAGCAGCAGCAGGAAGGCGGTGACGAGCACCGACCAGACGAACAGCGGCATCTTGTGCAGGGTCATGCCCGGCGCGCGCATGTTCAAAATGGTGGTGATGAAGTTGATCGCGCCGAGGATCGACGAAGCGCCCGCGATGTGGAGCGAAAGGATCGCCATGTCGACCGCCGGACCCGCCGAACCGCTGGTCGACAGCGGAGCGTAGACGGTCCAGCCGGTGCCCGCACCGTTGCCGGTGCCGCCGGGCACGAAGCTGGAGCCGAGCAGCAGCAGGAAGGCGGGGATGAGCAGCCAGAAGCTGATATTGTTCATCCGCGGGAAGGCCATGTCCGGCGCACCGATCATGATGGGCACGAACCAGTTGCCGAAGCCGCCGATGATCGCGGGCATCACCATGAAGAAGACCATGATGAGGCCGTGCGCGGTGATGAGCACGTTCCAGAGGTGATAGGCCTGATCCAGCGTGGCGTCGGGACCGTCCATCATCTGCGCCCAGCCGTGGAGATACTGGATGCCCGGCTGCGCCAGCTCGGCGCGCATCAGACCCGAGATCGCGCCGCCGATCAGACCGGCCATGATCGCGAAGATCAGGTAAAGGGTGCCGATGTCCTTGTGGTTCGTGGACATGAACCAGCGCTGGAAGAAGGCGGGCTTGTGATCGGCATCGTGGTGATCGTGGGCGTGATCGCCGTGATGATCGGCTGTGATGGTGGTCATGACTTCAGAACCCCTGGATCAGATCTTGGCCGGCGCGCCGGCGGGCGCGGCTTCGGCGGTCTTGGGCTGCGCCTTCACGGTGCCGCCCTGCGAGAGCAGCCACTGGTCGAACTGCGCGGGCGGCAGCGCCTCGATCGCGATCGGCATGAAGGCATGGCGCGCGCCGCACAGTTCCGAGCACTGCCCGTAATAGACGCCCGGCTTTTCGATGAATACGCTCTTTTCGTTGAGGCGTCCGGGCACGGCGTCCATCTTGAGCCAGAGCGAGGGCACCGCGAAGCTGTGGATCACGTCCGCGCCGGTGATGATGAGCTTGATCGGGCGGCCGACCGGCAGCACGAGGCGGTTGTCGGGCGCGAGGAGATAAGGCTCGCCATTGGCCTTCGCCTTGTCTTCGGGCAGCAGGTTCGAAACATATTCCGGCACGCCATTGTCGGGATATTCATAGCCCCAATACCACTGATAGCCCGTGACCTTGACGGTCAGCGCATCCTTGGGCGCGGGCTTGTACTGGTCGGCGAGCAGGCCGATGGAGGGCACCGCGATGGCCAGCAGGATGATGACGGGGACGACCGTCCAGAGCACTTCGATCAGCGTGTTGTGCGAGGTCTTCGACGGCACCGGATTGGCGCTGCGGCGATAGCGCACCATGACATAGAGCATGAGGCCGAGCACGAAGAGCGAGATGATGGTGATGATCGGCACCAGCATCACATCGTGCAGCCAGCGGGCGGTGTGGCCGGTGGGGCTGAACTGTTCCTGGAGCGTGATTTCGCCGGGGCGCGGCATGCCGATGCCTTCGGTCGGCTTCATGCGCGGCGGCGCGGCGACCTTGGCTGCGGGTGCGGCTGCGCTCACATTCGCGACATTGGCGTCGGCCGAATCGGCGGGCGCACCGACGTCGGAAGATTTGGGATCGGCGTCCACGGGCGTCGCCAGCGCCGTGCTGGCGGATTCATTGCCCTGCGCATGGGCCGCGCCGTGCATTCCGAGCGCGGGCGCGAAGGCCAGTAACCCCGCAAGAACGAGCGATTTCACCTTGTTCATAACGTCTTCGTACCCCTAACCCCTTGGCGCCGCTGCAACGAAGACGCACTCCACATGCGCTTTGGCCCCTCGCCCGTCCGGTCTGCCGCGGCTTATAAGCAGGCTTTTCCGATGCCTCAAGCGCTGATGGAGCAGATTTTCTTCGCTGTTGCAACGCATGTCCGCGCCGCCTATTCGGCACTTCCGCGCACAGGGGCGCGATCATGGCGGGCGCGCATCGCGCGCCGTGCGGATTTTTGGGCGGCGAGGCAGCGACTTCATGCTGGCCTGCGCGGCATGGATGACAGGACGGACGACAGGGCGGCATGACTGACGAGGACATTTTGGCGGAATTCCGGGCGGCAGGGGCGCTGCTCGAAGGGCATTTCATCCTCTCTTCGGGCCGCCGCAGCGCCAATTATCTGCAATGCGCGCGCGTGCTCATGAATGCCGAGCGCGCCGGTCGGCTCGCGCGCGCGGTGGTGCAGAAGCTGCCCCGCGAACTGCGGCAGGAGATTGATCTGGTCGTGTCCCCGGCCATGGGCGGCCTCATCATCGGGCATGAGGTCGGGCGCGCGCTGGACAAGGACGCAGTGTTCCTCGAACGGCCCGAGGGCGTGTTCGAGCTGCGCCGTGGCTTCGCCATCGCGCCGGGGCAGAAGGTGCTGATGGTCGAGGATGTCGTGACGACCGGCCTGTCCTCGCGTCAGGCGATCGAGGCGGTGGAGAAGGAAGGCGGCGTCGTCATCGCCGAAGCCGCGCTGGTCGACCGGTCGGCGGGCGAAGTGGACCTTGGCGTCCCCTTCTACCCGCTCGTGTCGATCAACTTCCCGGTCTATGAGGCGGACGCCGTGCCGCCCGAACTCGCCGCCATCCCGGCCATCAAGCCGGGCAGCCGGAAGTAGCAGGGGCCATGAGCGCGCCGCTCCGCCTCGGGGTCAATATCGACCATGTCGCCACCATCCGCAACGCGCGCGGGGGCGCGCATCCCGATCCGGTGAAAGCGGCGCTGCTGGCGGTGAAGGCGGGCGCGGACGGCATTACAGCGCATCTGCGCGAGGATCGGCGGCATATCCGCGACGAGGATATAGCGATGCTGATGGCGTCGCTCGACGTGCCGCTGAATCTGGAGATGGCGGCGACGCAGGAGATGCTCGACATCGCGCTGCGGCACAGGCCGCACGCCGCCTGCATCGTGCCGGAAAAGCGTGAGGAGCGCACGACCGAGGGCGGGCTGGACGCTGCGGGGCAGATGGCGACGCTCAAGCCGATCGTCGCGAAGCTCACGCAAGCGGGCATCCGCGTCAGCCTGTTCATCGAAGCGGACCCGGCGCAGATCGAGGCGGCGATGACGCTGGGCGCGCCGGTGGTGGAATTTCACACCGGGGCTTATGCGCATCTGGACGGGTCGGCGCGCGCCGCCGAGCTGCGTCGCATCGCCGATGCCGTCGCTCTTGCGACGAAGAACGGGATCGAGCCGCATGCGGGCCATGGCCTGACCTTCGACAATGTCGGCCCCGTCGCCGCCATTCCGCAGATCGCCGAACTCAATATCGGCCATTTCCTGATCGGCGAAGCGATCTTCGGCGGCCTCGAAGCGAGCATCCGCGAGATGCGGCGGCAGATGGATCTGGCGCGGTGACGAGGATGTTTAGGTGATAATCGGCCTTGGATCGGACCTCTGCAATATCGAGCGTATCCAGAATTCGCTCGACCGGTTCGGCGACCGCTTCGTGCAGCGCGTCTTCACCGATGTAGAGCAAGCCAAGGCCGCCCGCCGCCCGTTCACCCGCGCGGGCACGCTCGCCAAGCGATTCGCGGCCAAGGAGGCTTTTTCCAAGGCGGTGGGCACCGGCTTCAAGGCGGGCGTGTTCATGAAGGACATCGGCGTCGTCAACGCGCCGTCGGGCGCGCCGACACTGGCGCTGACCGGCGGAGCGAAGGCGCGGCTCGACGCGATGATCCCGGCGGGGCATAAGGCGGTCGTTCACCTGACGCTCACCGACGATCATCCATGGGCGCAGGCCTTCGTCATCATCGAGGCGCTGCCGCTTTGAGCGAGACGCAGCCTCCAGAAGAAAGCGCGCCCGTGACGGCCATCGACCAGCCCGACGCCCCGCCCATCGCCCAGCAGCAGGCCGCGCCCGAAGACAGGCGGATCAACTGGTGGCAGGAGGTCAAGAGCATCACGCTGCTGATCCTCGCCGTGCTCGCCTTCCACAGCTTCGTCGCCAAGCCCTTCTACATACCGTCCGAATCGATGATGCCGGCGCTGCTGACCGGCGACCGGCTGGTGGTGAGCAAATTCCCCTATGGCTGGTCATACGTTTCGCCCAGCTTCCATCCCCTGCCCTTCCTCAAGGGGCGGCTGCTCGGTCGCCTGCCCGAGCGCGGCGACATCGTCATCGTCAGCCCGCAGAACCGGCGCGAGGATTATATCAAGCGCGTCATCGGGCTGCCCGGCGACATTGTGGAAGTGCGCGGCGGTCAGGTGATCCTGAACGGCACCCCGGTGCGGCAGCGGATGCTGAAACCGCTGCGCATCCCGGTCGATGGCAACGCCCCCTGCCCGCCGATCCAGTTCCCCGGCGCGCTGGTCACGGACGCATCGGGCAAAAGCTGGTGCGAACTGCCGGTGCGGCAGGAAATCCTGCCCAACGGCAGGAGCTACACCATCATCGACACCGGCCCGAGCGCGCTCGACTGGTATGGGCCGGTGCGGGTGCCCGCCGACCATGTCTTCCTGATGGGGGACAATCGCGACAACAGCGCCGACAGCCGCGCGCCGCTGGAGGAAAACGGGCTTGGCGGGCCGGTGCCGTGGGAGGCGATCGGCGGGCGGGCGGAGTTCATCACTTTCAGCCTCGACGGTGACGCGACGTGGAATCCGCTGAGCTGGCTCCATGCCTTCCGCAGCGGCCGGGCGGGGAACAGCCTGCGCGCGGCAGGCGTTACTCCCGCGCAATAACCGCCGCCCGGCGTCCGGGGCGGACGCAAGGGGGCTGCCATGACCGACACGCCGAGCCATGTCGAGGAACCCGGCCCCAGCGACCTGCGCAGCCCGCTCGCCCAGCATGAGATGAAGCGCGCGGGCGTATGGTTCGCCATCGCCGTCGCCATTGCGCTGGTGGTCGTGCTGGCGCAGCCGCTGCTGCTGATCCTCGGCGCGCTGGTGCTGGCGACGATGATGGACGGCGGCACGCGGCTGCTGGGCCGGATTCTGCCGATAGGGCGCGGCTGGCGGCTGGCCATTGTGCTGATCGGCGCGGTGCTGTTTCTCGCCTATACCGTCTATCTCACCGGATCGAGCCTCGCCGCGCAGGCGCAGGCGATGCGCACCATCGTCGAAACGCAGGTCGCGCGGATCGGCGGATGGATGCAGCAACTGGGCGTCACGACGACGCCCAACGATCTGAAAGGCCTGGCGCAGCAGGCGCTGGGCAGCATCGGGCGCGTCACCAAAGCTGTGGGCACGGCGGTGGGCGCGATCACCGCCGGGGTCATGATGCTGGTGCTCGCCATCTTCATCGCCATCGAACCCAAGCTCTACGAGCGCGGCGTCGCGTGGATGATGCCGATGGACCGGCGCGCGCATTTCTACCGGATCGCGGACAAGATGGGCGGCACGCTGCGCCGCCTGATGTTCGGGCGGCTGATCGGCATGACGGTGGAGGGCGTGGGCACATGGCTGCTGCTGTGGGCGGGCGGCGTGCCGATGGCGGGACTGCTCGGTATCCTGACCGGCCTGCTCGCCTTCCTGCCCAATATCGGCTCCATCATATCGGGCGCGCTGATCGTGCTGGTGGGCTTTTCCGCGGGGACGAACACCGGACTTTACGCGGTCGGCGTCTATCTCGCCGTGCAGATCGTCGATGGCTATCTGATCGTGCCGATGGTGGCGCGGCGGGCGGTCGACCTTGCGCCCGCGCTGGTGCTGGCGGCGCAGATCCTGATGGGCGCGCTGTTCGGGATCATGGGGCTTTTCCTCGCCGATCCGCTGATTGCGATGATGAAGGTTTATCTGGAGGAGCGTTCCCGCGCGCTCGACGCCGAACATCGGTCGAAGAAGACGGGCGTCCTCAGGAGCTGAAACCCGCTATGAGGTGGCGTGCGGCGCGGTGCGCTTTATGGTAGGGTGGCGACAGGAAGAGGAGTGAGGCGGAGCCATGGCAATCGGGCTGGATCGGGAAAAGAAGCTGCATTTCGACATGTCGAACGTGGGCCTGCGCGCGCATGCGACCGCGGCGGGCCTACTCCAGCTCTGTCAGGAATTAAGGCACGCCGGGATATTGGACGAACCGGCCATCGAGCGGATCAAGAATGCGATCGCCTGCGACATCGAAGTGTCCGCGCCGCGATCCGTCGCCACCGTCGCGTTCCGCCGCGATATCAAGACGCGGCTCGACCGGCTGTTCGCGGGCGAAGAGAAGCTGGGGAGCGCCGACGCGCTGTCCTTTGCCTCCAATCCGGACGAGCCGTCCTGAAGACATGAAAAAGGGGCCGGTGATGCGGCCCCTCTTCATTTCCCACGGCTCTGTTCGATCAGTGGCCGGGCTGCGGCGCGATGCCCTGCTGCTGCATCTGCTGCTGGAGCTGCATCAGTTCCGCCTTCGACTTGAAATCGTGCAGCGTCACGTCGAACACCAGCACCGATCCGGCCGGGATCGGACCCGCCGCCTGATCGCCATAACCGAGCTGCGGCGGAATCCAGAGGCGGTATTTGCCGCCCTTCTTCATCTTCTGCAGACCTTCGGAGAAACCGGGGACGACACCGTCGATGGGCATCGGCGCCTGCGGATTCTCGTCGAAGACGGTGCCGTCGAGCAGGGTGCCCTTATAGCCCACCAGCGCGATGTCGGTCGTCGTCGGGCTGGGACCGGTGCCTTCCTCCAGCACTTTATACTGGAGGCCCGATTCGGTCGTCACCACGCCGCTCGCATGGCCGTTCTGGACCAGAAAGGCGGCCGGCGACGGCTCCACGCCCTGCTGCCCCGCCCAGGCGAGACCGCCCGCCGCCAGTGCGACCAGCGCCACGCCGATCCACAGGCGGGTCAGCGAACCCTTGGCGATGGGACGAAGGGGAACGGCCGTCGTGGACATGGGAGCGTGCTCGCGATGAAAAGCAGGGAAATCGGCGGTGACGAAGCGGCGCGAAGGCCGCCCGCGTCAGGACAGCGTCTTAACGGACGCCGTCACGCTCGGCGCGCTTGCGCTCCATCTTGCGGGCGCGGCGGACCGCAGCGGCCTTTTCACGGGCGCGCTTTTCCGACGGCTTCTCATAGTGACGGCGCAGCTTCATTTCGCGATACACGCCCTCGCGCTGCAGCTTCTTCTTGAGCGCGCGAAGAGCCTGGTCGACATTGTTGTCGCGAACGATGATCTGCATAAGTCCGTCAATCTCCAATCGAAAACGGACGGTTCGCCGGGACTTGTCTGTCCTTCCCGACGGGCCGCCCGAATAGCAAAGCCAGTGAGTCGTCGCAGGTCACCCTGCGCCATGTGCGGCGCGCCCTACCAGCGGTCCCCCGCAAATTCAAGCCCCGTGGCGGAAATCTCGACTTTCCCGGCGACTGTGGCAAAGTGGCGGCATAGAAAAGATGGAGAAGGATCGCCATGGCCACCGCCGCCAGACAATCGGAAATGTCCGCCGCCGAATGGGAAGCGCGCCAGCAGCTCGCCGCCTGCTACCGCATATTCGACCATATGGGCTGGTCGGAACTCATCTATAATCACATCACGCTGCGGGTGCCGGGGGAAGACCATGCCTTCCTCATCAATCCGTTCGGCCTCACCTATGCCGAGGTGAAGGCGTCGAACCTCGTCAAGATCGACATTGACGGTCATGTGCTGGATGGCAGCCCCTATCCGGTCAACCGCGCAGGCTTCACCCAGCACAGCGTGTTCCACCGCCACCTGCCCGACGCGCATTGCATCATCCATACGCATACGACGGCGGGCATGGCGGTCAGCAGCTGCGCCGAAGGGCTGCGCCCGATCAGCTTCTACGCCGCCGCCTTCACCGGCCAGATCGCGCATCATGATTTCGAGGGCGTGACAATCCGCCCGGAGGAAGGCGAGCGGCTGATCGCCAATCTGGGCACGAAGCGCGTGATGCTGCTGCGCAATCATGGCACGCTGGTGATGGCGGAAAGCCTGCCCGAAGCGTTCCTGAGGCACTGGCTGCTCCAGCGCGCCTGCGAGATTCAGGTGGCGGCCGGCGCGGCGGGAACGCCGATGAACATCCCGCCCGAAGTGATCGCCGTGCACCAGCGCGACCTTTCCGGCGTGCAGTTGCCGACGGGGCCGGGTGTGCCCGACTTTCAGGCAATGGTGCGGACCATCGACCGGATCGACCCGAGCTGGCGGGATTAGCTATTGCCCCCCCTGTCCTCAGGGGCAATCTTGATCGAGATTGTGGACAGGGGGAGCGCGCGAACCTATCGTGAACAGATGGCGCAGATTTCCACCCGGCAGAAACTGGAAATCCTCGCCGACGCGGCGAAATATGATGCCTCCTGCGCATCGTCGGGGACGGCGAAGCGCGACAGCCGGGGCGGCAAGGGGATCGGATCGACCGAAGGCATGGGCATCTGCCACGCCTATGCGCCCGATGGCCGGTGCATCTCGCTGCTCAAGATCCTGCTGACCAATAGCTGCATCTTCGACTGTCATTATTGCATCAACCGCCGGTCGAGCGACGTGCGCCGCGCGCGCTTCACCGCGCAGGAAGTCGTCGATCTGACGCTCAGCTTCTACCGCCGCAACTATATCGAGGGGCTGTTCCTTTCCTCGGGCATCATCCGTTCGTCCGATTACACGATGGAGCAACTGGTCGAGGTCGCGCGGTCGCTGCGCGAGGATCATGATTTTCGCGGCTATATTCACCTCAAGACAATACCCGACGCCGACCCCGAACTGCTCACCCTTGCCGGGCTGTATGCCGACCGCCTCTCGATCAATGTCGAACTGCCGACCGAAACGGGGCTGAAGCGGCTCGCGCCGGAAAAGGATGGCGGGCGGATCGAAGGGGCGATGGGCCAGCTCAAGGACGAAATCGAGGACAAGCGCGACGCGAAGCGCAAATATCGGCACGCGCCCAAATTCGCCCCCGCCGGCCAGTCCACGCAGATGATCGTGGGCGCCGACGCCGCCGACGACCGCGCCATCATCGCGCGGGCGAGCAATCTATACGACCGGCACAAGCTGCGCCGCGTCTATTACAGCGCCTTTTCGCCCATCCCTTCGCCGAGCGCCGTGCTGCCGCTGAAGCGCCCGCCGCTGATGCGCGAGCACCGGCTTTACCAGTCCGACTGGATGATCCGCTTCTACGGCTATGACGCGACCGAGATCGCGGCGGCGACGGACGAAGCGACCGGCTGCCTGCCGCTCGACATCGACCCCAAGCTCGCCTGGGCGCTCAACCATCGCGCTGCCTTTCCGGTCGACGTCAACCGCGCGCCGCGCGAGGCGCTGCTCCGGGTGCCGGGGCTGGGCGTCAAAGCAGTGGATCGCATCCTGATGAGCCGCCGCCACCGCCGCCTGCGGCTCGACGATGTGGCGCGGCTCACCACTTCGATCCGGAAGCTGCGCCCGTTCCTGATCGCGGCGGACTGGCGGCCGGTGGCGCTGACCGACCGGGCCGACCTGCGCACCCGTCTGGTCCCGCCGGCGAAACAGCTCGACCTCTTCACATAAGGGTTGATCGCCGTGCCGACTCGTGAAATTCTCCGGTCTGGGTCTTGAGAGGAGATGGGTCTTGGCGACCGCACTCGGCAGTCGCGCGACGTCGCGCAAAAGCTTCGCCAAACGGATCAGCACGCATCTGGCGTTCGCGCTGGTCGCATTCTGCCTGTTACAGATCGGCATCGTCGCGAAAATGGGCGGATCGCTGGTCCTGCATCTGGGCATCATCGTCGCCATCGGCGGCTATGCGCTGGCGGCCCGCGCGCTGGAGCATCGCTGGCAGATGCTGGAACAGGGTGGCCTGTCGCAGGGCGGCCTCGCCCTGCGCTTCCGCCGCGACGTCGCGCAGCTCTGGACGGCGAGCATCGTGGGCGCGCTGCTATGGATACCCGTCGCGATCATCTATCGCTTCCTCTTCGGGTAGCGCCGGACCCAAAAGCCGCGCCTGTCGTTCTCCCCTGCAAATCCCAGAGGAGAAGCCCCATGGCCAAAGCCAGTATTTTCGACCGCCTGAAACAGGATCATGACAGCCACCGTCAGCTTTTCGCCAAGATGGACGAGGCGAAGGATGACAACGACCGGCTGGAAAAGCTGTTCGACCAGTTCAGGGTCGAGGTGAAGGCGCACGCCGCCGCCGAGGAGGAAACCCTCTACGCCACCATGCTCGCCCGCCCCGACCTGCGCGAGGACGCCCAGCACAGCGTGTCCGAGCATAAGGAGATCGAGGATTATCTGGAGGAGATGGAAAAGCAGGCGTTCAACGGCAAGAAATGGCGCGAAACCTTCGCCCAGCTCAAGAAGCGCTACCTCCACCATATCGAGGAGGAGGAAGAGGAGATGTTCCCGGACGCCGCGAAGGATCTGTCCGACAAGGAGGAAAAGGCGCTGGGCGAGAAGTTCGCCGAGCGCAAGCCTGCCGAACTGGAGCGGGCGCAGGCAGAGGATTGACCCCTACCCGCTGTGCCTCGAAAGCCGATGTATCGCGTCGCCCTGCCCGCCCCTGACGATTTCGACGGCTGGCGGGCAGCGGCGCGGCGGCTGGCGACGGCAGGGGTGGAAGCCGCCGATGTGACATGGAGCGTCGGGGATGCGCCGGGCGACCTGTTCGGGGGCGATCCTCTGCCGCCCGAGCCGCTGCGATCCGCTTTCTCCGTGCCGCGCAGCTTCGTGGAACTGGCCGAAAAGGCGATATTGCATCGCGAGGATGAGCGGTTCGGTCTGCTTTACGCCCTGCTGGTGCGGGTACGGGACCGGCCGGGCGCGATGGAGGACAAGGCAGATCCGCTGCTGCGCCGCGTCGATGGGCTGGCGAAGGCTGTGCGGCGCGACATCCACAAGATGCGCGCCTTCGTGCGGTTCCGCGAGGTGGAGGACGGCGAGGAGTCGCGCTTCGTCGCCTGGTTCGAGCCGGAGCATCATATCGTCCGCGCCAATGCGGGATTCTTCGTGCGGCGGTTCGCGACGATGCGCTGGTCGATCCTGACGCCGGAGATCAGCATCCACTGGGATGGCGAGACGTTGTCACAGGGGCCGGGCGCCACCCGCGCCGATGCGCCGGATGGCGACGCGGTCGAGGCTTTGTGGAAAGGCTATTATGCCGCGATCTTCAACCCGGCCCGGCTCAAGACTGGCGCGATGCTGTCCGAAATGCCCAAGAAATACTGGCGCAACCTGCCCGAAGCCGCGCTCATCCCCGACCTGATCGCCGGAGCGCAGGCGCGCGAGGCCGCCATGATCGCGACTGCGCCGCTGCCCGAAAAGCCGCAGAAGCGGCAGGGCAACGCCGCGACCGTCTGGGCGGCCATCCGTGACGAGGCGATGGCGTGCACGCGCTGCCCGCTCTACCGGGATGCGACGCAGACCGTGTTCGGCGAAGGGCCGCTCGACGCGGCCCTGTTCTTCATCGGCGAGCAGCCGGGCGATCAGGAGGACGTTGCCGGGCGTCCCTTCGTCGGTCCCGCCGGGCAGTTGTTCGACGCAGCACTGGCGGAGGCGGGCGTCGATCGCTCGCGCGCCTATGTCACCAACGCGGTCAAGCATTTCAAATTCGTGCGGCAGGGCAAGCGGCGGCTGCACCAGTCGCCGGATGCTGGCGAGATTCAGGCGTGCCGCTGGTGGCTGGGGCAGGAAATCGACCTGATCCGGCCCCGCGTCATCGTCGCGCTGGGCGCGTCGGCGGCGCGCGCGATGCTGGGCAAGGCGGTGACGATCAGCCGGACGCGCGGCTCCGCCATCGGGCTGGAGAGCGGAGCGGAAGGGTGGGTGACGGTGCACCCGAGCTACCTCCTCCGCCTGCCCGACGAGGCCAAGCGGGCCGAAGAGCGGGCGCGCTTCGTCCAGGAACTGCGGATGATCGGGGCGCGGGTGAAGGCGCTCGCCTGACGCCTATTTCCGCAGCAGGAACACCGCATGTTCGGCGAACAGATTGGCGTTGGCGTGGGTCGTTTCGCGGTCGCCCTTCAGGAACCACTGCCCGTCGATATGCCAGCCCCGCTCCTTCACCAGCGCGCGGAAATCGTCTACTGTCACATGATGGATGTTGAGCGTGTCATACCAGGTGTCGGGCAGCAGCCGCGTCACCGGCATCCGCCCCCCCCACATCAGCGACAGCCGCCCGCGCCAGTGCGCGAAATTGGGGAAGGACACGAACGCCTGCGCGCCGATGCGCAGCAGTTCCTCGACCACCAGATCGGGCCGCCGCGTCGTCTGGAGCGTCTGGCTCAGGATCGCATAGTCGAAGCTGGCGTCAGGATAATAGCCAAGGTCGGTGTCGGCATCCCCCTGCACCACCGACAGCCCGCGCGCGACGGCGGCGGCGACGTTCGAGCCGTCGATCTCCAGTCCGCGCGCATCGGCATTCGCATTGTCGCGCAGCGCCGCCATCAGCGCGCCGTCGCCGCACCCCACGTCGAGCACCCGCGCGCCCGGCCGCACGGTGCGGGCGATCAGGGCGAGGTCGGGGCGCAGCGTGCCGCTCATGCGCGACCGCCGCGCAGGAAGCCGTCGACGACGCGGTTCAGCTCCGGGCTTTCCAGCAGGAAGGCGTCGTGGCCGAACGGGCTGGAAAGCTCGACGAAGCTCGCCTGCGCGCCGCTGGCGTTGAGCGCATGGACGATGATCCGCGATTCGGCGGTGGGATAGAGCCAGTCGGTATCGAAGCTGACGAGGCAGAAGCGCGCTTTCGTGCCTGCGAAGGCCTTTGCGAGGCCGCCGCCATGATCCTCGGCAATGTCGTAATAGTCCATCGCGCGGGTGATATAGAGATAGGAATTGGCGTCGAACCGGTCGGTGAAGCTCAACCCCTGATGGCGCAGATAGCTTTCCACCTGAAAATCGGCGTCGAAGCCGAAAGTCTTGGCATCGCGCGCCTGAAGGCGCCGCCCGAATTTCTCGGTGAGGCCCGCTTCGGACAGATAGGTGATGTGCGCCGCCATGCGCGCGACGGCGAGGCCCGCGACCGGCGGTTGCCCGTCGGCATAATAATCGCCGCCGCGCCAGTTGGGATCGGCCATGATCGCCTGCCGCCCGACTTCGTGGAAGGCGATGTTCTGCGCGCTGTGCCGCGCGGTCGAGGCGATCACGACGCAGCGCTCCACCCGGTCGGGGAAGAGCGTCGGCCAGGTCAGCGCCTGCATTCCGCCCATGGACCCGCCGATCACCGCCGCCAGCCGGTCGACGCCCAGATGGTCGAGCAGAGCCGCCTGCGCCCGCACCATGTCGGCGATGGTCAGCACCGGAAAGCGCATGGCAAAGGGTTCGCCGGTCGCGGGATCGAGGCTCGCCGGACCGGACGATCCCATGCAACTGCCGATGACGTTGGAGCAGACAATGAAGTGGCGCGCCGGATCGACGGGCTTCCCCTCGCCCACCATGCGCCACCACCAGCCGGGCTTGCCTGTTACCGGATGGTCGGACGCGACATATTGGTCGCCGGTCAGCGCATGGCAGATGAGGATGACGTTGGACCGGTCCGCGTTCATCTGCCCATAGGTTTCATAGGCGATATCGACGGGGCCGAGGCTCGCGCCGCTCGACAGGGCGAGCGGTCCGGGCAGGCGCGCCTGCCGGCGCAGGCCGAAACGGCTGTCGTCGCTGAAAGGGAGGCTCGCCATGATGGCGCGGGGCTAGGACCGGCGCGCTTCGCTGTCAATCTGGCCAATCAATCTGGCCGCCGATCTGGTGCCCTGAAGAGAATGGCCCTAGGGGGTCGGCATGATCGAATCCGACCGTCCCAGCATCGTCGCCTATGGCTCCCTGCACCCCTATCTGAACGAGGAGCTGGCGCGGCGCTTCACCGTTCATGCGGTCGATCCGGACAGCGATCCGTCCGCGCTGCCCGATGCCGTGCGGCAGGCGCGGGCGCTGGTGAGTTTCGGGCTGGTGGGCGCGCCCGCCGCCATCATGGACGCGCTGCCCAGGCTGGAACTCATCGCGATGTTCTCTGTCGGCTACGACAAGGTGGACATCGGCCATGCCCGTGCGAAGGGCATCCGAGTCACCAACACGCCAGACGTGCTGACCGACGACACCGCCGACCTTGCCGTGGGCCTGCTCTACGCCACGGTGCGCAACATGGTCGCCAATGACGCACTGGTGCGGCGGGGCGACTGGGCGCGGGGCAGCATACCGGCGCTGGCGGGCCGGGTGACGGGATCGCGGATCGGCATATTGGGCCTTGGCCGCATCGGTCGCGCGATCGCCGCGCGGCTGGAGGCGGCGGGCGAAATCCTCTACCACAACCGGCGGGAAGTGGCGGACGCGCCCTATCGCTACGTCGCCGACCGTATCGCCTTCGCGCGGGCGTGCGATGTCATCATGGTCGCGACTTCGGGCGGACCGGAAGCGGCGAGCCTGGTCGACGCGGAGATGCTCGACGCGCTGGGACCGGACGGCGTCATCGTCAACATCAGCCGGGGCCGCGTGATCGACGAGGATGCGCTGGTCGCAGCGCTGGCGGAGCGGCGCATCGCGGGCGCGGGCCTCGACGTGTTCGTCAACGAACCGCATGTGCCGCAGGCACTGCTGACGATGGAGCATGTCGTGCTGCAACCCCATCAGGGCAGCGCCACACGGCACAGCCGCCGCGCGATGGCGGACATGGTGCTGGCCAATCTCGACGCGCATTTCGCCGGAAAGCCGCTCCCGACGCCGGTCGTCTGAGGAAGCGGGCTTCCCAAGCAGGCGCCCGCGCGATAGGCTGCCGACCATGCTGCTGATCGTGGGAACCATCCGCCTGCCCGCCGCCAATCTGGAGGCGGCCCGTCCGTTCATGAAGAAGATGGTCGAGGCCAGCCTCGCGGAGGATGGCTGCATCGAATATAATTATGCCGAAGATGTGATCGAGCCGGGCCTTATCCATGTCCAGGAATTATGGTCGGACCAGACGGCGTTCGACCGGCATGTCGCCACCGCTCACCTCGCCGAATGGCGCGCCGCCGGAGCGCAGCTCGGGATCGGCGACCGCAAGCTGCGGATGTATGAGGTCGGGGCGTCGCGCCCGCTCTAGCCCCAGCGCCGCAGGTGCGGGCTTTGCCTTTTTGCGTCCAGCCGCTAAAGCCCGGCCCCATGACAAAACCGCTTCCCAAGGACTGGATTCTCGGCATCTCCGCCTATGTGCCGGGCAAGTCGGCGGCCGACGATGGTCGCCCCCTCATCAAACTTTCCGCCAATGAGAACCCGCTCGGCACCGGGGAGGCTGCGCGCGCGGCCTTTCTGGCGGCGACGGCGGACATGGCGACCTATCCCGACCCGTCGGCCGCGAAACTGCGCGAGGCGATCGGCGCGCATCACGGCCTCGATCCCGAGCGGATCATCTACGGCACCGGGTCGGACGAACTGCTGCATCTGGCCGCGAGCGCCTATGCCGGGCCGGGCGACGAGGTGCTCTATGTCCGCTACGGCTTTTCGGTCTACGACATCGCGGCGCGGCGCGTGGGCGCGACGCCGGTGGTTGCGCCCGACCGCGACTATGCGACCGATGTCGATGCGCTGCTCGCCAGCGTGACGGATCGGACGAAGGTCGTGTTCCTCGCCAATCCCAACAACCCTACCGGCACGATGACGCCCCGTGCCGAAATCGCGCGGCTGCACGCAGGGCTGCGTCCCGACATCCTCTTCGTCCTCGATCAGGCCTATGCCGAATATCTGGACGCGGACGAGGATGACGGCGGCCTTGAGCTGGCGAAGAGCGCGGCCAATGTGCTGGTGACGCGCACCTTCTCGAAAATCTATGGCCTTGCCGCCGAACGGATCGGCTGGGGATATGGCAGCGCGGAGGTGATCGACATTCTCCACCGCATCCGTGCGCCCTTCAACGTGACGACCGCCGGGCAGGCCGCCGCCATTGCCGCCATCGCCGACACGGCATGGGTGGAACGCAGCCGGTCGCACAATGCGCAGTGGCGCGAGTGGCTGGCGGGCGAGGTCGCCGCCCTGTCCAACCACGGCCTGCGCGCGGTGCCGAGCCGGACCAACTTCCTCCTCATCCTGTTCGACGGCAGGCTGACCGCAGAAGCGGCGATGAAGGGGCTGTGGGACGAAGGCTATGCGACACGCTGGCTGCCGGGACAGGGGCTGCCCAACGGGCTGCGCATCACCATCGGCACCGAAGAGCAGACGCGCGCGGTCGCGGCGAAGCTGCGCGCCATGGCGGAAGCGGCCTGATCGCGATGCTGCCTTTCGCCCGCATCACCGTCATCGGCCTTGGCCTTATCGGCTCGTCACTCTGCCGCGCCATCCGGGCGGAGATGCCGACCGTCCGCGTCACGGGCCATGACGCGAACCCCGCGGTGCGGGAAACGGCGCGGCGCATCGACCTTTGCGACGATGTGACCGACACGGCGGGCGCGGCGGTGACGGACGCCGACCTCGTCATCCTGTGCGTGCCCGTCCGCGCGATGGGCGCGGCGGCGGCGGAGATCGCCGACGACCTGCCCGCCGACTGCATCATCAGCGATGTGGGATCGTGCAAGGCGGACGTGCTGGCGCAGCTCGACGCGGCGCTCCCCGGCCGCACGATCATTCCCGCGCATCCGGTGGCGGGCACGGAGAATAGCGGACCGGAGGCCGGGTTCGCCACCCTGTTCAAGGGCCGCTGGTCGATCGTCACGCCACCCGCCGGCGCCGACCCCGCCGCCGTCGAGCGCGTCGCCGAACTGTGGCGGCGCGTGGGGGCGCAGGTCGAGACAATGGAACCGGCGCATCATGATCTGGTGCTCGCGGTGACGAGCCACCTGCCGCACCTCATCGCCTACACCATCGTCGGCACGGCGAGCGACCTTGAGAATGTGACGCAGAGCGAGGTCATCAAATATTCGGCGGGCGGCTTCCGCGATTTCACCCGGATCGCGGCGTCGGACCCGACCATGTGGCGCGACGTGTTCCTGGCGAACAAGGACGCGGTGCTGGAGATGCTCC
This sequence comes from Sphingobium amiense, assembly GCF_003967075.1. Taxonomy (NCBI): domain Bacteria; kingdom Pseudomonadati; phylum Pseudomonadota; class Alphaproteobacteria; order Sphingomonadales; family Sphingobiaceae; genus Sphingobium; species Sphingobium amiense. Next base: position 3,851,904 of record NZ_AP018664.1, on the reverse strand, counting down.
AGCGTTTCTCGGAGGATCTGTCGGCGCTCCAGCGCGCGATCCGGTGGAACGACGGCGACGCACTGTTCAACCTCTTCACCCGCACCCGCGCGATCCGCCGGTCGATCATCGAGCAGGGGCAGGACGACGCGAAGCCCGATTTCGGGCGGTCTCACTAGTTTCAGGGTGCTTGTAGATCTCCTTAATTACGGGATGATCTTTATACTCGGTCGGAATTACGTGTTGCCGCTGAAACCCAGCCTTTAAAGGCATAAGCCTGCTGGCGCTGCCATTCGGCGCGCCTGTAGGTGGCATTACAAAATCCCCGTCTCACCAAACTTCAGTAAAATATGTGCCGGTCACTTTAGGTTTCGCATTCGCCAGAATTTCGTATAAATTCCTGTGAATGAATACGCCTGATCTATTCACGTCGCGAAACATGGCGAGGCCGAGAGCTTCGTCGCGCATGACGATGTTCAATGGTTGCGCGCTGATTCCACCAAGAAGATGCTGATACGCCACTATGGAATTGGCCCAATCGATCCCCTTTATGCTGAGAGTAACATCGGCTACCCAGTAATCGTCTCGAACCAGATTCCCTTCCAGAGTCTCTATCCGCAAAGGCAGGGCTTCGATTGCACCAGGAGCATGCTCATCGAGCATCGACTTCAACCTTGAGGATAATACATAGAAATATCCGTGTACCCAGAAGTCAGGATATCTTCGGGCTTTTCCCTTAACCTGCCATATTGGAGGCGGACAGCCTTTCAGTCCTTTGCCGTCACCATAAAAGCGCGCGAACATTTCTGGTTCATTGATATATCTGGCGTCCAGCAGTTCGCGTGGCATCACCTGCGAACTGCGAAAATGAAACCAGTCGCTTGATAAAGGTGGATAACTCACAGGTGGATGCACCACGAAACGCTCGTCTTCCGGTAGATTTTGAGGAGGGACAGGATCAGCGCTCGGGGGCAGCGGAGTGTCGCCGGGTATATATATCTGTCGAGTTAGCTTGCTCATATAAACTACACCGTTTCATCAGATAAACAGCGTTGAATAAGAAGTCAGGCGGAATAGAAATCCCTTTCGTCGACGCAGCCTAGCCCGCGTTGAGCGCGTTGATGGCGGCGTGGACCTTCGCTTCGACTTCCTTACGGTCGAGGCCGGGCGGGATCATCTCGCCCACTTTGTAGGTGATGGTGCCCGCGCGCTTGAGGAAACGCCCGCGCGGCGAGACGCGCCCGCTGTCGATGGCGATCGGCACGACCGGCAGGCCGAGCAGGCCGTAGAGGCCCGCGAAACCCGACTTGAGCGGCGGACGCTCGCCATGGGGGACGCGCGTGCCTTCGGGGAAGAGGCAGATCGCCCGGCCCTGCGCCGTCGCTTCCCGCGCGGCGGCGCGCAGGGTGCGCAGCGCCGTCGCGCCCGCGCTGCGCTCGATGGGGATGAGGCCATAGCGCCGCGCGATCCCGCCCCACAGCGGAATGTCCAGCAGCTCGCGCTTCGCGGCGATGGCGGGCCGGTCGAACAGGCAGAGCATGTCGATGGTTTCGAACATGGATTCATGCTTGACGATGTAGAGATAGGGGCCGTGCGGCAGGTCGCCCTGCACCACGACTTTCTGGCCCAGAAGCCAGCGCGCGCAGCGGCGGTGGAAGCGGCTCCAGGCGGTCGCGATGGCCTGCACCGCGCCGGGCGCGGTCCAGCCGAGCAGCATCGCCGTCAGCACGAAACCGAAGCTCCCTGCATAGAAGACGATCGCGAAGAGAAGCGAGCGGATCGCAGTCACGGGCAAGGCTTTCAGATGCCGATCAGCGCGGCGAAGCGCCGCAGCAGATATTTATTATATTCGCGCATCAGCATCGTGAGGCTGGGGCGGCTGGGCACCGCGTCGTAGACGATGCTGACGCGCGCGGGCAGCGCCTGCCGCAGTTCCAGCGCGGCGCGGCGCATGTGCCAGTCGGTCGTGATGAGCCGCACGGTGCGATAGTCCCGCCGCTCCAGCCAGCGTGCCGTCTCGATGCCGTTGGAGCGGGTGTCGATGGCTTCGCGACCCAAGGTGATGCAGCAGGCGAAGAGCTTTTCGGGCGCCTTATATTGCGCGGCGAGTTCGGACGGGCGGACGGCACGGTCGACGCCGGAAATCAGCATCCGCTTGGCCGCGCCCTCTTCCATCAGGGCGAGGCCACGGTCGATCCGTCCCGCTCCGCCGGTCAGCACGACGATGGCGTCCGTCTCCCGCCCGTCGAGCGGCTGGGGCAGGAGGATCGCGAACCAGGCGAAGCCGAGCATCCACGCGAGCAGGCTCAAGGCGGCGAAGCGGACGATCACAGCATCCGCCCCAGCGCGCGCAGCACGGTCCAGCGCGCGGTCAGCATCGCCAGCGCCACGCCCGCCACCGGCAGCAGCGCGAGGGCGATCCAGCCCCGCGCGTCGATCCGCACCGCGCCGAGCAGGTCGGACCCCGCCGCCGTCAGGCGCAGGCCGATGAGCAGGAGGACCAGCACGGCGGACACGAAGCCCAGCGCGCTGCCGAGCAGGGCGTCGAGACCGATGCGCCGCTGGAACAGGCGGGCGATCTGCACATCGGTCGAGCCCATCAGGTGCAGGACGTCGATGGTGCCGCGATGGCTGTCATGCGCGCCGCGCGCCGCCAGCACGACGACCGCGCCGGTCGCGAGCGCCATCAGGACGACGACGCCGAGCGCCAGCCAGCCGAGCGCGCCCAGGAGACCGGCGAGCGGCGCGAGGAAGGCGGCGTGCGGCTCCACGCGCAGTTTCGGGGACAGGCCAGCAAGCGACCGGCGCAGCGCCGCCACCTTTGCTGCGGCATCGCCCGGCGTCAGCGTCACGTCGATGAGCGCGGGCACCGGCAGGTCGCCGCTGGTGGCCGCATCGCCGAGCCATGGGCGAAGCTGCTCCGCCAGCGCGGCGGGATCGACCGGCGTCGCGGTGCGCACGTCGCGGGAGGATCGCAACGCCTGCAATGTCCGCGCCGCCAGCGCCGCGCGCGCCTGCGGATCGGCCTCGACCACCTGAACGCTCGCCCGGCCCGCAAGGTCGGCGCTGAGCGCGCGCACCGCCGCGCCAAGGCCGATGCCGGCGGCGGCGGACAGGACGGTGAGGAACATCATGATCGCGATGATCCACGGCATCGGTCCTGCGACGCGGCCTTCGGGCAGCAGGCGATGGCGGGCGATGGCGGCCGCCTTGCGCTGGGGGCTGGCGATCATGCGTGCCGGTCCTGCGGACGCGGCGGATAGCGCAGCATGCCGGTGGGATCGGCGAGCCGCCCCTTGTCGAGCCGCATCATCTGCGCGCCTTCGACCTGTGCGATCAGGGGCAGGTCGTGGGTCGCGACGACGATCGTGGTGCCAAGGCGGTTGAGCGCTTCGAACAGGGTCAGGAGGCGGCGCGCCATGTCGGCGTCGACATTGCCGGTGGGTTCGTCCGCGACGAGGATTTCGGGCCGCCCGATCACCGCGCGGGCGATGGCGACGCGCTGCTGCTCGCCGCCCGACAGGGTGGCGGGCCGCGCTTCGCCCCGGTCTCCAAGGCCCACCCAGTCGAGCATTTCGGCGACAGGCGCGGCGACCTCGCTCTCCTCCATGCCGGCTACCCGCAGCGGCAGGGCGATATTGTCATAGGCGGAAAGATGCGGGACGAGGCGGAAGTCCTGAAAGACGACGCCGATGCGGCGGCGGAAGCCGGGCAGGCGCTTGCGGGGCAGCGTTACGACATCCTCGCCGAACAGGCGGATGACGCCCCGGCTGGGCCGCTGGGCGAGGTAGAGGAGTTTCAGCAGCGATGTCTTGCCCGCGCCCGACGATCCGGTCAGGAAATAGAAGCCGCCGCCCGCCAGCGAGAAGCTGACATCGGAGAGGGTTTCGCTGTCCAGACCGTAGCGCAGCCCCACATTTTCGAACTGGACGATGGCGGACATGGCGTGAAATTGCGCGCAGCGGCGCTCCCTGGCTCCCCGATAGCCAAGCCATGGCACAGCCGCCCGCCCGCCGTAAAGCCCGCCCGCGCAATCGCGCGAGTCGCATGCCCATTCTTGCCGCTTGCGCGCGAGTCCGTGACATGCCTATGAAGCGTCATGATCCTGGTGTGCCCCAATTGCGCGACGCGCTATGTCGTGCCGGACAGCGCCGTCGGCGCGAATGGCCGCCAGGTCCGCTGCGCGGCGTGCAAGCATAGCTGGTTTCAGGAACCGGCGGTGCTGCCCGAACGTGAAACGGTGGCGGAGATGGCGGCAGCGCCCGTCGCCGCGCCGCCGCCCGAGCCGGTGGCTCCGCCAGCACCGCCGCCTCCCCCTCCCCCGCCGCGGGTCCGGGAGGAGGAGCCTGTAGCGGAAGAGATAGCGGCTGCACCAGCGACGGCCGATGCCATCGAAGAACCCGCTGAAGCGGCCCGCGACCATCGGTTCGACGACATTTACGCAGGCGCGCCTGCGGCGGCTGACGAGGATGACTGGACCTTTCCGGCCGACCCGCCGGCGAGACCGCGCCGCAATCGCCTGAAGCTCCTGACCTGGGCGGCGGTGGCCTTCTTCATCGTCGTGGGCGGCGCTGCGGGGGCGCTCAGCTATTTCGGGCCGCCGGGCTGGATGGTGTCGATGGGCCTCTTTCCCGAAGAGGGCGATCCTGACCTGCTCTTTTACCTTTCCAAGCCCGCCGAACGGCGCAAGCTGCCGACCGGGGAGGAATATTTCGCCTTCGGCGCGCGGATCGTGAACAGCAGCGCGCAGGCGCTGCCGGTGCCGCCGGTGCTGGTGCAACTGCGCGACCGGCAGAACCGGCTGGTGTTTAGCTGGACGACGAAGGCGGACAAGATGCGCCTGAAGCCCGGCGAGGAAGCGTCGATCAACGAGAGCCGCATCGACATTCCCAAAAATGCCGAAAATCTGTCGCTGACCTTCGTCCAGTAGCGTTTAAGGGTAGCTGACCGTCTTGGGGCGGCCCTGCGGGATCGGGATATATTCCTGATCGTCGCCGGGGATGAGCGGGAAGCGCAGCGCTTCCCAGTCCTCGCGCGCCTGCATCAGACGGTCGGGCCGCGACGACACGAAATTCCACCAGACATGGCGCGGAGAGGTGAAGGCTTCGCCGCCGCACAGCACGATCCGTCCGCCATCGACGCTCGACAGCGTGGCGGCGGTGCCGGGGCGCAGGACATAGAGAGTCTGCGGCGTCAGCATCGCGCCGTCGAGCATCGCGTCGCCGCCCGAGACGTAGAGCGCGCGCTCGTCCGCTGATGCGTCGATGGCGATACGGCCGCCGGGCAGAAGCTGGATGTCGGCATAGATGGTGTGGGCATAGGTGGTGACGGGCGAGGTTTCGCCCCAGAGCGACCCCATGATGACCCGCGCCCGCGCGCCGCCATCCTCGATCACCGGGAGGCCGCCTTCGCCCACATGCTCGAACGCCGGGTCCATTTCCTCCACCGCATCGGGCAGCGCGAGCCAGGTCTGGATCGCCGAGAGTTTCGACGCCTTGACGCGATCCTCTTCGGGCGAGCGTTCGGAATGGACGATGCCCCTGCCCGCGGTCATCAGGTTGACCGCGCCCGGCTCGATCAACTGCTGCGTGCCGAGGGAGTCGCGGTGCAGGAACGCGCCTTCATACATATAGGTGACGGTCGCGAGATTGATGTGGGGGTGCGGGCGCACGTCGATGCCCTGCCCCGGCCCGATCTGCGCCGGACCGGCCTGATCGAAGAAGATGAACGGGCCGACCATCGTGCGCCCCCTGACCGGCAGCGAGCGGTGCACGCGGAAGTCGCCGAGGTCGTGCGTCGTGGGCGTCACGGTCTGGAGGATGAGGTCGTCGAGGGTCATGGCGCGTCCAGTTCGGGATAATGGCGGAATATGTCGTCTTCATTGAACGGCAGCCGCCGGTCACTGGAAAGATAGTCCTGCAATTCCGGCAGGGCGGCAACCCTGTCGTGGAGAACGGACAGTTTCGGAAATGTGCCCGAAAGCGTCGCCATGCGCTGCGGGAAGGCGTAGCGCAGCCCGGCGATCAGGTGGAAGAGCGAGAGGTCGGCATAGCTCCAGCGGCCGCCCGCCAGCCAGTCGCCCTCCTGCGCCGCCAGCGCCCGTTCGAACCAGCCAAGATATTTGGGGATGCGGGTGGCGCGGAATTCCTGCGCGCAGCGCAGTGCTTCGGCCTTCTGGTCCTCATAATAGAGGCCGACGCCGACCGGGTGATGCACGTCATGCGCTTCGGCCACTATGTCCATGATCGTAAGCTGCGCCTGCGCCAGCCAGGTGCGCGCCTTCATCGCGGACGGGCCGCAGTCGTGCCGTTCGGCGAGGTAGAAGAGGATGTTCGCGGTCTGCGCAACGGTCGCGCCGTCGATGGCGAGATAGGGCGGCGCGAAGGCCGGGGCGGTATCGTGCAGGCCCATGTCGGCGATCATCGCCTGCGCCCCGTCCTCCCGCGCGCGGTCGCGATAGGGGATGCCGCATGCTTCGAGGGTCAGGCGGACGAACTCGCCGCGGCCGGGGATGGTCGGCCAATACCAGAAATCATAGCTCATCGGATCATGCTCCTTGTCGGGAGGCAGAACCCGCCGGCGGGGCCAAAAGTCTCACGCTTCTCCGGGTGCGCGGGCCTTGATGGCGAGGGCGTGGACCTTGTCGCGCAGCAGGTCGGCGAGCGCCGCGTTGACGAGGCGCTGGCGCGCGACACGGCTCTGGCCGGTGAAGCGGGCGGACACGATGTCGACGGTGAAGTGGCTCTCGCCCGATCCGTCATGGCCGGCATGGCCGCGATGCTTTTCGCTGTCGTCGATGACGGCGAGGCGGTCGGGCGACAGGGCAGCGCGCAGGCGCGCTTCGATTTCGGTGGCAACTGGGCCTTTGAGGTCGGTGGTCATGGCGCCTATATAGACGCTTTGCCGTCCCTTTCATCAGGTTCCTCTTGTCCACCGATCCCTTTTCGACCCGCCGCTTCAACCGCTTCCATGGACGTGTGGAAAGCGACCGGCCGTGCGCGGTGGAGGGATGCCCCGAACCGGGCGAGTTCCGCGCGCCCCCGGCGGAGGGCGCGCGCGCGCATCAGGAGGGGCCTCAATGGCGCTGGCTCTGCCTCGACCATGTGCGGGCGTTCAATCAGGGCTATAATTTCTTCACCGGCATGTCTCCCGAAGAGATCGCCGCGGCCCAGCGTCCCTATGCGGGGTGGGAGCGGGAGACGCGGGCCTTTTCCTCCAACGCGCACAGCCCGCCGCCCAAATGGTCGGACTTCGCCGATCCGCTCGACGCCATCGGCGCGAAGTTCCGCGAGCGGGTGGCCAAGGCGCGCCAGGCGAACCAGATGCGGCAGGACGGCAGGTTCCTTTCGGGCGAGGACCGCAGGCAGCTTGCCGTCATGGGCCTTGCCATCGACGCCGACCGCAAGGCGCTGAGGACACGTTACACCGAATTGCTGCGCCGCTATCACCCCGACCATAATGGCGGCGACCGCAGCCATGAAAGCGCCTTGCAGGCGGTGATCGAGGCCTATGGGCATCTCCGCAAGGCGAACGCTTTCGCTTAGCTTCGCATATTTCCCGCACATTTTGACATTTCGTTACAATGTTCGGAAATTATATAATAAAATCCGGCTGACCTGATGGTCCTGCAAATAGCGCGCTTCGGCCCGGATAGGACAGGAAGCAGGCCAGTTTGTTCCAAGGGGCGGCTTGATCGCCCGCACGCGCTGCCTCACTCTCTCGACAGCCCCCGAAAGGATCGGATAGGGGCTTTTGCCAGACTCGCAGAAAGATGACCCGCCCGATGACCGACATTTCCAACGTCCAGCCCGACGCCCGCGCCGATACGCTGCTCGACGCGCCCGACCGCGAGGTGGACGCGCGGGAGCTGTTCGGCATCGACGTCGACATGAAGATCCCGGCTTTCAGTCAGGCCGACGAGCGCGTGCCGGACCTCGACCCCGCTTATGTGTTCGACCCCGACACCACACTCGCGATTCTGGCCGGCTTCGCCTATAACCGGCGCGTCATGGTGCAGGGCTATCACGGCACCGGCAAGTCGAGCCATATTGAGCAGGTCGCCGCGCGCCTCAAATGGCCGTGCATCCGCATCAACCTCGACGCGCATATCAGCCGCATCGACCTGGTCGGGCGCGACGCCATCGTGCTCAAGGATGGGCAGCAGGTGACGGAATTCCGCGAAGGGCTGCTGCCATGGTCGCTCCAGCGCCCGGTGGCTCTGGTGTTCGACGAATATGATGCGGGCCGCCCCGACGTCATGTTCGTGATCCAGCGCGTGCTGGAAACGGACGGCAAGATGACCTTGCTCGACCAGAACCGGGTGATCCGCCCCAATCCGCATTTCCGCCTGTTCGCCACCGCCAATACGGTGGGTCTGGGCGACACGACCGGCCTCTATCACGGCACGCAGCAGATCAATCAGGGCCAGATGGACCGCTGGAATCTGGTGGTGGCGCTGAACTATCTGCCCGCCGCGACCGAAGCGCAGGTGGTGCTGGCGAAGTCGGGCGAATATGACCATGAGGGCGGCCGCAAGGAAGTCGAGAACATGATCAAGGTCGCCGAACTGACCCGGCAGGGCTTCATCAACGGCGACATTTCGACCGTCATGTCGCCGCGCACGGTGATTAGCTGGGCGCAGAACGCGCTGATCTTCAGGAATGTCGGCTTCGCGTTCCGCCTGTCCTTCCTCAACAAATGCGACGAGGCGGAACGCGCGCTGGTCGCCGAATATTATCAGCGCGTCTTCGGGAAGGACTTGCCTGAGAGCGTGGCGAGCCGGGCGAACTGATGATCGTCGTCGAGCGGATTGATCCGACAGGCGGGACGGCGCACCGGATCAGCATCCGGGGGCATGAGATCGTGGCGGACATGTCCGCGCCCGATGGCGGAGACGCCGGGGCGGACCCGCACGACCTCTACGATTCGGCGCTGGGCGCGTGCAAGGCGATGACGATGCTCTGGTATGCGCAGCGGAACGGCATCCCGGTCGAGGACATCCATGTCGGCGTGATCCGCGACGCCAGCCGGGAGCGGCAGGGCGTCTATAAGCTGACGACGCGCATCGCGGTCGGCGGGCCGCTGACCGATGCGCAGCGCGAGAAGCTGATCGCGGTCGCCGCCAAATGTCCGGTGCACAAGCTGATGAGCGAGGTCGTCACCGAGATCGAGACCGTGGCGGTGCCCTATGTCGGGGATGCGGAACGGCCATGAGCGAACGCAGCGCGGTTCTGGCCGAAGCGGGCGTCCTGCCGCTGGCGAGCGCCTTCAACCTCCGCGACTTCGGCGGGCTGGAGACGGCGGACGGACAGACGGTGCGCCGGGGCATATTGTTCCGGTCGGGCACCATGTCCCTGCTGACGCCGGAGGATGCCGAGGCGCTGCGGGCGCTCGGCATCCGGGCGATCTGCGACCTGCGGCGGCCCAATGAGCGGCTGGCCGAACCGACCGGATGGCATGGGGCGGAGGTCGATTATTACAGCCGCGACTATCGCGAGACGAGCGGCGTGCTGGCCGAGGTGCTGCGGTCGGACGACGCCACGGCCGACGATATGCACGCCGCGATGGTCGCCATCTATCGCGCGATTCCGGTCGATCATGCCGAATCCTATCGCGCCATGTTCGGTCAGATACTGGCGGGGCGGCTGCCGATCCTCATCAACTGCGCGGCGGGCAAGGACCGGACCGGCGTGGGCGTGATGCTGATCCTGTCGGCGCTGGGCGTGCCGCGCGAGGCGATCGTGCGGGATTATCTGGCGACCAACGACCATGCCGACTGGACATGGCGGCTGGGACAGGGCGAGACGCGGCTGAGCGTCGCCTTTCGCGAACGGAGGGACATGGTCATGCCGCTGCTGCTGGCCGACAGCGCCTATCTGGACGCGCTTTACGAGACGCTGGACGCCGATCATGGCGGCGTGGACGCCTATCTGCGCGACGGGCTGGGGCTGGATGACGACGCCCTTTCCCGCCTGCGCGGCGCGCTGATCGCGCCATGAGCGAACGCTCGCCTCTCGACGCGTTCAAGGACGTGCTGTCGGGCGCGGCGCGCGCGATCGCGCGCGATGCCGAGGTGGAGGTGGGCTTCACCGCCGACACGCCCCATGCCGCGGGCAAGGCGATCAAGGTGCCGACGCCGGGTCGGGCGCTGCCCGCCGATCAGGTGGCGCTGGCGCGCGGGTTCGCCGATGCGTCCGCGCTGAAGCTGCGGCACCATGATGCGAAGGTGCATGCCGCCTCCGCGCCGGGCGAGGCGGTGGCGCGCGCGGTGTTCGACGCGGTCGAGCAGGCGCGGGTCGAGGCGATCGGGTCGCGGTCCATGGCGGGAGTGCGCGACAATCTCAATCACGCGCTCGATCTGCGCCTCAAGTCCGACGCGATCCGCCGGGCGCGCGCCGCCGACGAAGTGCCGCTGTCCACGGCGCTGGCATTGAAGGTGCGCGAGCGGCTGACGGGGCAGGCGATCCCCAAGGAAGCGGCGGCGGGCGTCGCGATGGTGGATCAATGGATCGAGGACAAGGCGGGCGGCGATCTCGATTCGCTGATGCTCGCCATCGACGACCAGCGCGCTTTCCAGAAGCTGACGACCGCGATGCTGGAGCATCTCCACCTGATCGACGCCGACGTCCCGCCCGATACCGAGGAGCCGGAGAGCGAGGACGAGGGCGAAGATCAGGAAGACCAGCAGGACGAAGGCGAGAGCGGGCAGGAGGAAGCCGGCGACAGCGACATGAACGCCGAGGCGCGCGCCGAGGACAAGGGCGGCGACACCGAGGACGGCGAAACCGACTATAGCGACGAGTTCGACACCGACAGCGAAGAGGGCGCGGACGATATGGGGGAGGAGGGCATGATGCCCGTCCGGCCCAATCGCCCGATGTCCGACCTGCCGCCCGGCTTCGACTACAAGGCCTATACGACGAAGTTCGACGAGGTGGTCAGCCCGGAGGATCTGTGCGACGAGGATGAGCTGGTGCGGCTGCGCGGCTTCCTCGACCAGCAGCTCGTCAGCCTTCAGGGCGCGGTGACGAAGCTCGCCAACCGGCTCCAGCGCCGGTTGATGGCGCAGCAGTCGCGGTCATGGGATTTCGATCAGGAAGAAGGGCTGCTCGACGCGGCGCGGCTGGCGCGGATCGTGATCGACCCGACGCGGTCGCTTTCCTACAAGATCGAGCGGGACACGCAGTTCCGCGATACGGTGGTGACGCTGCTGATCGACAATAGCGGCTCGATGCGCGGGCGGCCGATCAGCATCGCGGCGATCAGCGCCGACATCATGGCGCGCACGCTGGAGCGGTGCGGCGTCAAGACCGAGATCCTCGGCTTTACCACCCGCGCGTGGAAGGGCGGGCAGGCGCGCGAGGACTGGCTCGCCGCCGGGCGTCCACCGATGCCGGGGCGCCTCAACGACCTGCGCCACATCGTCTACAAGAAGGCGGACGACCCGTGGCGGCGGGCGCGCAAGAATCTGGGCCTCATGATGCGCGAGGGGCTGCTCAAGGAGAATATCGACGGGGAGGCGCTGCTGTGGGCGCACGCGCGGCTGATCGCGCGGCCCGAGGAGCGGCGCATCCTGATGGTCATTTCCGACGGCGCGCCGGTGGACGACAGCACTTTGTCGGTGAACAGCGGCACCTATCTGGAGCGGCATCTGCGGCAGGTGATCGAATGGATCGAGAACCGGTCGCCGGTGCAGCTCGTCGCCATCGGCATCGGCCATGACGTGACCCGCTATTATCGCCGCGCCGTGACCATCATGGACGCCGAACAATTGGGCGGCACGATGGTTGAACAGCTGGCCGGACTGTTCGACGAGGACTGAGCGGCTTTCCGGGCCGCCCGGCGATTTTTCAGGAGAGGCACGATGAGCGTCGCCTTTCGTCGCGAGAGCGACGATGAGCATATGGAGCCGAAATTCGAGCTGCCGATCCCGCCCGGTCCGAACTGGGTGACGGCACGGGGCTTGCGGCTGACGCGGGAGCAGGTCGAGGCGCTGGAAGCGGCCGATCTGACCGGCGTCGATGAGGAAACCGTGAAGAAGCACCGGCGCGAATTGCGCTATTGGCGAACCCGGCTGGCGACAGCGGATGTGCGGCCCGTGCCCGATGGCGAGGCGGTCGCGTTCGGGACGCGCGTAACCTATCGGCTGAACGGGCGGGAAAAGACGGTGACGCTGGTCGGCGACGACGAGGCGGACCCGAACGAAGGGCGGATCAGCTTCACATCGCCCCTCGCCCGCGCGATGATGGACGCCGAGCCGGGCGAGCGGGTGGATTTCGGCGGGAAGTCGGATGCGGTGGAGATCGTGGCGATCGAGATAGCGGGCGAGGACTGATCGCTTTCGTTCGCTTCGGGCGAAATCGAGACGCCGCTGGCGGTGTCCAGCGTTTCTCGACTTCGCTCGAAACGAACGGTTTAGCCTGACTTAAGCCCCGCGCGCGGCTTCGAAGAGGAACCAGGCGCGCTGTTCGGCCTGATCGGTCCAGTCGTCGACGATGCCTTCGGTCGCATTGTCGCCCGCCTCCGTGGCGGCGGCCTTCACCGCGCGGAAGGTTTCGACGAGCGCCAGATTGTCGTCGCGCAGTTCCTTCAGCATATCGGCGGGGCTGACGAAATCGGCGTCATTATCCTTGATCGTCTGGTGCCGCGAAATGTCGCTGATCGAACGGAGCGTGGTGTTGCCGGTCTTGCGCACACGCTCGGCGATGAGGTCGGTAACGCCGAGAATCTCCGTCGCCTGCTCGTCGAACATCAGATGATAGTCGCGGAAATGCGGGCCGGAGACGTGCCAGTGGAAATTCTTGGTCTTGAGGTAGAGCGCGTAGCTGTCCGCCAGCGCGCCGTTCAGCGCCTCCGCGACGGTCTTCGTCTGGTTGCTCTTGAGGTCGGTGGGCGTCTTGAGGTCAGGCGCGGTCATGTCGGTTCTCCATGCGGGAAACTGGTTTCGCATATATAATGAACGGCGCGCGATATGGTGCCCGTTTTTTCATGCATATTGGCGATCAGCCTGATGGAGACGCTCGATCAGAGGAGGCCGGTGGCGGACAGGCCGAGAATCGCTCCGGCGAAGATCAGCAATGCGCCGCCTGCCCGGCGGACGATGCCGATGGCGCGCGAGGCGAGGATGCGGTCGCGCAGCAGGACGACCGGGGCGAGCGCGGCGAAGACGCCGACAGCGCCGCCGATCGCGGCCAGCACCGGATCGCCGGTGCGCGTGACGATGCCCAGCGTCAGAAACTGCGGCCCGTCCCCGATACCTAGAATGAGGAGGCCGAGCGCGCTCGTCAGGAAAGGGCCGATGCGCCAGCTATCGAGCGGATCGGGCGCCTTGACGCGCCAGAGCATGCCCGCGCCCAGGAAGACGACGGAGAGCGCGAGGAAGAGCAGGCGGGCGTCGGCGCTCATCATCGGGCCGATCCATGCGCCCGCAATGGCGGAGATGGCGGCATTGGCGGCGGCGGCAACGGCGATGCCCGCAAGGACGGGGCCGTCACGGTCGAAGCGGGTGGCGAGCGCGAGGACGAGCAACTGGCTCTTGTCGCCGATCTCGCCCAGCAGGCTTCCCAGCAGGGCGAGCAGCAATGCGTCCATATCGGGTAAGGCTCAGGCGCGCAGGCGCAGGACGGCGGCGGGCGCGGCCAGCGGCGCGACCGGCGGGCCGAGACGGTCGGAGACCGCGTCGCGCATCCGGTCGAGATAGGAGAGGATCACGCAGCCAAGGCCGTGGAGCGAAAGCATGGTTTCGAGGCTGTCGGCCAGTTCCTCCACATCGTCGAGACGCACGACGCGGGCGCTGCGGCGGATGTCGTCCAATTCGTCGCGCATCCGCGCGGCGGTCATGTGATGGCCCTGCCCCGCCAGCGCGTCGATGCGGTGCGCGAGGGCCGCCAGTTGCGCGTGTCGTGCATCATATCGCATGGGTGCCGTGCCCTTCGTTCCGCTTCGCCGCCATCATGCGCGCGATGCGGTTAAAGCGGCGTAAAGCCCGCGACATGAACCGCCCCAGCCTTGACAGCGGGCCGAATCTGGATCATGGGGCACGGCTGAAACGGGCGGTCCGCTAGTCACGATTGGCGAGCCGCTTTTCTTTTTACGCATTTTATCGACCAGGGAATAGGGCCATGGCCAAGCCGGCAACCGTCAAGATCCGCCTCGTCAGCTCGGCTGACACTGGCTTCTTCTACGTGACGAAGAAGAACCCCCGCACCAAGACCGAGAAGCTGAGCTTCCGCAAATACGACCCGGTCGTGCGCAAGCATGTCGAGTTCAAGGAAGCCAAGATCAAGTAAGCCGCAGCGGGCTTCGCGCCCGCGCGCCGGATCGGCTGTTTGAACGGAGCAAAGGCCCGCCCCGGAAAGGGAGCGGGCCTTTTGCCGTGTGGGACATGCGCAGGCGAAAGGGACCGGCCGACCGGCCCTTCCCCGCTGGAGATTCCGGGCGGCCCCGGCGCGCGTTACAGCAGGGCGTTCACCTGCTCGACGAAGCGCAGGACCGAAATGGGTTTGGACACATAGGCCTGCGCCCCCGCCGCGCGCACGCGTTCCTCGTCGCCATGCCCCGCATAGGCGGTGACGGCCATGATCGGCACATGGGCGAGCGCCGCGTCGCCCTTCAGCGAGACGATCAGCTCGATCCCGCTGACATGGGGCAGGTGAATGTCGGTGATGACGAGATCGGGCAGGAAGGCGCGCGCCTGCGCCAGCACGTCGCGCCCGTCGCGCAGCGGCAGCACTTCATGGCCATGCGCGCGCAGAAGGTCGCAAAAAAGTTTGAGATTGAGTTCGTTGTCCTCGACAACGAGCACACGCTTTGCCACCAGTCACCCGCGTTTTCCGAAAAGCCTTCGGAGCGCGTTGCACAACCGCTGCCCCTTGGGAACCAATCATGCGCTGCGACGAACCGAATGGCAAGACGCATGGCGGCGTAGATAGCGCGACTTTGGCGCTGATGGCGCTTGCATGGACCATCGCGGACGAAACGCGCGCGGACCGGCTGCTGGCGCTCACGGGCCTTGACGCGGACGCCCTGCGCGCGGGCGTGGGCGATCCCGCCATCCTGGGCGCGGTGTTGGGCTTTCTGGCCGATCACGAACCCGACCTCATCGCCTGTGCCGGGGCGATCGACACCACCCCCGCCGCGCTCATCGCAGCGCAGGAGCAGCTTGCCCGATGACCCGTCCCCTCATCATCACCGACTGCGACGAGGTGCTGCTGCACATGGTCGTGCCCTTCGGAGAGTGGCTGGACGAGGCGCATGACGTGCATTTCGACATGCGCGAACGCGGCTTTGGCGAAGCGCTGCGGCACAAGGACAGCGGGGCGCCGGTGGAACGCGCGCTGGTGTGGGAACTGCTGCTCGGCTTTTTCGAGACGGAGATGCACCGGCAGGCGCCGATCGCGGGCGCGGTCGAAGCGCTGCACCGCCTGTCGGAGATCGCCGACATCGTCGTGCTGACCAACATTACCGAGCGCCACCAGAAGGCGCGCGCGGCGCAACTGGCGGCCCACGGGCTGCACCTGCCGGTGCACTGGAACCAGGGCGGCAAGGGCCGTCCGCTGGCCGACATTCTGGCCGCGCACGGCGCGCGCACGGCCGTGTTCATCGACGATCTGGCGGAGCATCATCATTCGGTTGCGACCCATGCGCCGGGCGTGTGGCGGCTGCATCTGGTGGGCGAACCCGCCATCGCCAGCGACGTGCCGCCCGCCCCCTTCGCCCACGCGCGGATCGACGACTGGGCCGGCGCGGAACGATGGATCAGGGCGCGCCTTGCCCAGGGGCCAGCCGACGACAGCCTTTCTTCACACCACGGAGCCATAGCATGAGCATCGAAGCCCGCCTCGCCGAACTCGGCATCACCCTGCCCCAGCCCGCCGCGCCGGTCGCCGCCTATGTTCCCGCGGTCGAGGCCAATGGCCTGCTGCACATCAGCGGCCAGATCGCGTTCGCGCCCGATGGCCTGATGACCGGGCGTCTGGGCGAAGACCGCGACCTCGATTACGGCGTCGCGGCGGCGCGCGTCTGCGGCCTCAACCTCATCGCGCAGATGAAGGCGGCGCTGGGATCGCTCGACCGGGTGGAGCGGATCGTGAAGCTGGGGGCGTTCATATCCAGCACCCCCGCCTTCACCGACCAGCCCAAGGTCGCGAACGGCGCGTCGGAACTGATGGTCGATGTGTTCGGCGAGGCGGGCAAACATGCGCGCAGCGCGGTGGGGGTTCCCGTCCTGCCGCTGAACAGCGCGGTCGAAGTGGACGCCATCGTCCTTGTCCGCCCCGCCTGACACCGGCTGGCTGACGGGACGGCCCTTCGCACACCGCGGGTTGCACGGAGGCGGCCGCAGCGAAAACGGCATGGCGGCGTTCAGCGCCGCCATCGACGCCGGGCATGGCATCGAATGCGACGTGCGGGCGAGCCGTGACGGGGTAGCGTTCGTCTTTCACGACCGCGACCTTGCCCGCATGGCGGGGAGGCCCGAGCGGGTGAGCGCCCTCGACGCCGCGACGCTCGACGGCGTCCGCCTGCCCGATGGCGGGGCGATCCCGCGCCTTTCGGACCTGCTGGCGAAGTGCAGCGGCGGCGTGCCCCTGCTCGTCGAGATCAAGGCGGAGGGCCAGGAGGTCGGCCCGCTCTGCCGCGCGGTGGCGCGGGAGCTGGCGGGGACCGACGCGCGGCGGGTGGCGATCATGTCGTTCAATCCGCGCGTCGCGCGTCGGTTTGCGCGACTGCGACGGGGACAGGTGCGCGGGCTGATCGTGACGCAGCAGGGCAAGGGGCGCTGGCGCGGCGCTGTCGAACGCGCTCTTGCGCTTTGGTGGGCGAAACCCGATTTTCTCGCCTGTGACATTCGCGACCTTCCCTCCGCCTTTTCCGCCCGCGCCCGTGCGAGGGGGATGCCCATGCTGACATGGACCGTGCGCACGCCGGACGAACGGGCGCGGGCCGCCGCCCATGCCGACCAGATCATCTTCGAGCTTGCCGATGAATGACGTGACCGTGCGGATCGGGTCGGGCGTCGCGGATTTCGCGCAGGACGAATGGGACGCCTGCGCGGGGAACGGCAATCCCTTCATAAGTTGGGACTTTCTCGTCGCGCTTGAACGATCCGGCAGCGTCGGCGGCGACAGCGGGTGGCAGCCGCTGCCGGTGGTGATCGACGGCGCGGACGGGCGCATCGCCGCCGCCGCGCCCGCCTATGGCAAGAGCCACAGCCAGGGCGAATATGTGTTCGACCATGGCTGGGCCGACGCCTGGGTCAGGGCGGGCGGGCGCTATTATCCCAAGATTCAGGTCGCCGCGCCCTTTTCCCCCGTGCCCGGCCCGCGCCTGCTGCTGCGCGATCCGGCGCAGGCGCCCGCGCTGATTGCGGGGATCGAAGCGCTGGTCGAGCGGAACGGGCTGTCGTCGGCGCATGCGACCTTCATCGCGCCCGAGCAGGTGCCGCTGTTCGAGGCGGCGGGCTGGCTGATCCGCGAGGACAGCCAGTTCCACTGGACCAATCGCGGCTATGGCAGTTTCGAGGATTTCCTCGCCGACCTGTCGAGCGAGAAGCGCAAGAATATCCGCAAGGAAAGGCGGCGCGCGGTCGAGGGGCTGGAGATCGTGCACCTGACCGGCAGCGACATCAGCGAAGCGCACTGGGATATTTTCTGGCAATTCTATCAGGATACCGGCGCGCGCAAATGGGGGCGGCCTTACCTGACCCGCGCCTTCTTTTCGCTGCTGGGCGAGACGATGGGGGACAGGGTGCTGCTGATGCTGGCGCTGCGCGGGGAGCGGGCGATTGCGGGCGCGCTCAACCTTGTGGGCGCGGACACGCTCTACGGGCGATATTGGGGCTGCGTCGAGGACGTGCCCAACCTGCATTTCGAACTCTGCTATTATCAGGCGATCGACGTCGCCATCGCGCGCGGGCTGCGCAAGGTGGAGGCAGGCGCGCAGGGCGGGCACAAGCTGGCCCGGGGCTATGCGCCCGAACCGACATGGTCGGCGCACCATTTCCCGCACGAGGGATTTCGCCGCGCCGTGGCGCAGTTTCTCGCCGACGAGCGCGCGGGCGTTCAGGCCGACCGGCAATGGCTGGCCGGGCGGACGCCGTTCAGGAAAGGATGATCAGGCGGCGCGCAACTGCATCGAGGCGAGCACCGCGCGGGCGGCGCGCTGCGCCTCGGCGATTTCGCGGGCGGTCATTTCCTCGGCGATCTCGGCGCGCATCGCCTGCCCCTGCTCGCTGCCGCGCAGCGCCGCAAGGTTGAACCATTTATGCGCTTCGATGAGGTCGATCGGCAGGTCGCCGGTGCCGCAGCTATAGGCGACGCCCAGATCGAAACAGTCGTCCGCCGAACCATAGGCCGCGCGCGCCGCGCGGGCTTCCGTCAGAAATTGTGCACTCTTGATGCTGTTGCCCATGTCTTAACCCCTGTATTCCTAGCTCAATGGATTTCGGCCCCTTTTCCGATGGCTTGCAGGATGGACGGGGAAGGGCAAAGAAATGGTTAACGCCGCATTTGCCATGCGACGGGCCGTTGGACATGCGTGAAAAAGTTGCGATGCGGGACTGGCATCGCCGCGCCTTTGCCCCCATAGCCGCGCCATGACCGAGAGGCCCGATTGCCCCCCTGCTCTGTCGCGCGATATCCATTTCCGTGAATTCGTGCTGCTTTGCGCCTGCCTGATGGCGATGAACGCGCTGTCGATCGACCCGATGCTGCCTGCGCTGCCCGCCATCGGCCGCGACCTTGCGATTCCGCACCCCAACGACCGGCAGCTCATCATCAGCACCTATTTTCTGGGGCTGGGCGTCGGGTCGCTGCTGTTCGGGGTGCTTTCGGACCGATATGGACGCAAGAAGATCCTCGGCAGCGCGATGGCGCTGTTTATCCTGTCATCCATCGCCTGCGCCGGGGCGCAGAGCTTTGCGATGATGCTGATCGCGCGGACCTGCGCGGGATTTTTCGCTGGCGCGAGCCGGGTCATCACCGTGGGCATCATCCGCGACCGGTTTCGTGGCGACGCGATGGCGCGGGTGATGTCGCTGATCTTCGCGGTGTTCATGCTGATCCCGGTGCTGGCGCCCAGCTATGGGCAGGCGGTGCTGTGGGTCGCGCCTTGGCGCTGGATCTTCTGGGTGCTGGTGATTCTCGCGACGCTGGTCCTCTGCTGGATGCTCATCCGCCTGCCCGAGACGCTGCGGCCGGAAAACCGGATGCGAATCACCGCCGGGGCCATTTTCAGCGCGGTGGGCACGGTGCTGCGCACGCGCCACTCGATCGGCTATATGATGGCGAGCGGCGTGGTGATGAGCGCGATGGTCAGCTTCATCCTGTCGATCCAGCAGATCTTCTTCGACGTGTTCGATGCGCAGACATTCTTTCCGCTGGGCTTTGCGATGATCGCGGGCTGCATGGGGATCGGCAGCCTCATCAACAGCCGGCTCGTGTCGCGATTCGGCGCGCGGCGGATGAGCCAGAGCGCGCTCATCCTCTTCATCCTCGTCGCGGCGGTGCATCTGGGCATCATATTGGCGGGGGCGGAGACGCTGGTCACCTTCATGCTGCTCCAGTCGATGACGATGGCGACGGTCGCCTTCACCGCGTCCAACTTCAGCGCGATTTCGATGGAGCCGTTCCATCGCGGGGCCGGGGTGGCGTCGTCCTTTCAGGCGTTCCTGACGACGGCGGTGTCGGCGACTTTGGGGAGCCTGGTCGGACGGGCGTTCGACGGCACCACCCTGCCCTTCACCCTGGGGTTGCTGGTGTTCGGGTCGGGATCGCTGCTGATCGTGCTGTGGGCGGAACGGGGGCGGCTGTTCACCCGGCCGAACCTCGGCGCGCTGCGCGATCCGGAAGTCGACTTCCACTAGGGCCAAAAGAAACGGGGCGGTTTCCCGCCCCGTCATATTCTGTCTGCCTGTCAGGCGTCCTGTCCGCCCGGCGTCGGCGCGCCCGGCAGCGGCGGGACCGGCTGGGGCGGGATGCCCGCGTCATCCTCCGCCACATCGACGATGCCGCGCCCGACATGGCTGCGGCTGCGGCTGTAGGCGAAGTAGACGATCAGGCCGACCGCCGCCCAGCCCACGAACATCAGTTTGGTCTCCATGCCGAGGCTAATGAAAAGATAGAGGCAGCCGATGATCGCGATCGGCGCAGTCACATAGATCGCCGGGGTGCGGAACGGGCGCTTGCGGTTCGCATCGGTCTTGCGCAGCCGCAGCACCGCAATCGACACGGCGGCAAAAGCGAAGAGCGTGCCCGAGTTGGAAATGTCCGCGAGGATGCCGACCGGGAAAAAGGCCGCGAACAGTGCGACGAAGATGCCGGTCAGGATGGTGATGACGTGCGGCGTCTTGTAGACCGGATGAACCTTCGAGAAGATGGCGGGGAGCAGGCCGTCGCGGCTCATCACGAAGAAGATGCGGGTCTGGCCGAACATCATCATGAGGATCACCGACGGCAGGGCGAGACCGGCGGCGAGGCCGAGCAGGTTGCCGATCTGGGGCCAGCCGATTTCGCGCAGCGTCCAGGCCAGCGCTTCCTTCGAACAGGTCACGGCTTCGGTGCCGGCGGCAGCGAGCGCGGCGCACTGCTGCGACAGGGCGGTGGAGCCGGGGGCGAGCGCTTCGCCGCCGGGACCGAACACCGGCTGCGCGCCGACCGTGCCGATGACGCCCGCCGCGACGAGCATGTAGAAGATGGTGCAGATGCCGAGCGAGCCGATGAGGCCGATGGGCATGTTGCGTTGCGGGTTCTTGGTTTCTTCCGCCGCGGTCGAGACGGCGTCGAAGCCGACATAGGCGAAGAAGATGGACGCCGCCGCCGCCGAAATACCCGAGAAACCGAGCGGGGCGAAGGGGGTGAAACCGTCCATGTTCATGACCGGCACCGACAGCGCGATGAAGAGCGTCAGGGCCGCGACCTTGATCGCGACGAGGACGGCGTTGACGGTGGCGCTTTCCTTCGTGCCGATGACGAGCAGCCATGTGACGAGCGACGCGATCAGCATCGCGGGCAGGTTGACCATGCCCCCGTCGAACGGCCCGCGCGTCAGCAGGTCTGGGATATCGAGATGGAATGTATGTTCGATGAGGCCCACGACATAACCGGACCAGCCGACCGAGACCGCGCCCGCCGCCACCGCATATTCGAGGATCAGCGCCCAGCCGACCATCCACGCGATAAGTTCGCCCATGACGGCATAGCTGTAAGTGTAGGCGGAACCGGATACCGGCACCATCGCCGCCATTTCCGCGTAGCAGAGCGCCGCGACCGCGCAGACGAAACCGGCGATGACGAAGGAGAGCATCATGCCCGGCCCCGCCTTCTGCGCGGCTTCGGCCGTCAGGACGAAGATGCCGGTGCCGATCACGGCGCCGATGCCCAACATGGTGAGCTGGAACGCGCCCAGCGAACGATGCAGCGATTTCTTTTCCGCTGTCGCCAGGATCGCGTCCAGAGGCTTTACGCGCCCGAAGATCATGCAATTCTTTCCCTATTGCGCGGCGCGCCGCCATCCGGCCGCGCGCCCCCTTTGCTTATGACGGGGAGACTATCGCCTAATCCCGGACGCGCAAGTATATTGCGCGGCGGTGACATGCTGGTCCATGGGAGCGGCCTGAACAAAGGAGCCATGCCCATGATCGAACTGCTGCGCGCGCCGGGTCTGGAGGGCGTTCCGCATGGCTTTGCGGGGCGGTGGGGCGGCGTGTCGGGCGGGGTCCATGCGGGCCTCAATGTCGGGCTGGGGTCGGAGGACGAGCGGGAGGCGGTGCTGCGCAATCGCGACCTGGCCGTGAACGCGTTGCTGCCCGGCGCCACGCTGGTGACGGCGCGGCAGGTGCATTCGCCCGATGTCGTGACGGTGCGCGACGCCATCGACGAAGCCGACCGTCCCGCCGCCGACGCGATGGTGACGGACCGCGCCGGGCTGGCGCTGGGCATTCTGACCGCCGACTGCGTGCCGGTGCTGTTCGCGGACATGGCTGCGGGCGTGGTCGGCGCGGCGCATGCGGGGTGGAAGGGCGCGATCGCGGGCGTCACCGACGCGACCGTCGCCGCGATGGAGGCGCTGGGCGCGCGGGCGGATCGTATCGCCTGCGCCATCGGGCCATGCATCGGCCGCGCCTCCTATGAGGTGGACGACGCCTTCGCGGCGCGGTTCGCGCAGGCGGATGCCGCCAACGAGCGTTTCTTCACGCCTGGGCGGCCCGGCCATCAGCAGTTCGATATCGCCGCCTATGTCGCTGCGCGGCTGGCGGCGGCAGGGATCGGGCGGATCGCGATGCTGGACGAGGACACCTACAGCCAGCCCGACCGCTTCTTCAGCTATCGCCGCGCCTGCCACCGGGGCGAAAGCGATTATGGGCGGCAGATTTCGATGATCGCCCTGCCCGCCTAGCACCCGAAGCCTTCAGACCCCGGTCATGCCCGCCGTGCTGGCGCCGTCGATCACATAGTCCGCGCCGTTGATGAATGCGGCTTCGTCGGACGAGAGATAGGCGACGAGGCCCGCAATCTCCTCCAGCTTCGCCATGCGGCCCATCGGCGACATGCCTTCATAGGCGGCGCGCGCGGCGTCGGGATCGGGGCAGCCCGCGATGATGCCCGCGATCATATCGGTTTCCACGACGCCCGGAAGAATCGCGTTGCAGCGGATATTCAGCCTTTGCAGACCGCAGTGGATCGCGACCGACTTCACCATCGCCACCACCGCCGCCTTCGTGACGGAATAGCTGATATAGTTGCTGAGCGCCCGGTGCGCGTTCATCGAGCTGTTGACGATGATCGACCCGCCCGAACCGCTCGGATTGTCCTTCATGAGCGCTATGGCGGACTTGAGGGTCAGCAGCACGCCGGTCTGGTTGATCGCGATGATCTCGTTCCAGGCGTCCAGCGTCACGGCCTCGACATTCGCGTCGCCCCGCTCCGTGCCCGCGTTGGCGAAGGCGATGTCGAGCCGGCCGAAGTCGCGGCGGACGATGTCCCCGATCCGCGCCCAGTCATCCGGGCTTTGCACCGCCGCCTGCACGAAGGTCGCGCCGGTCTCGTCGATCAGGCTCTGCGCCTTCTGCGCGTTCGATCCGGTGAAGAGGACGCGCGCGCCGTCCGCCACCAGCCGCTGCACGCAGGCGCGGCCGATCCCCGATGTGCCGCCGGTGACGAGGGCAACCTTGCCGGTCAGATTGGCCATGGCGTCATTCTCCTTCAGGCCGCGATCAGGCCGGTCGCGCGCGCGATGGAGGCCGTGTCGAAATAGTAGGGGGTGATGCCGCTGAACCGGTCGCCGCGCAAATGGAAGACTTCGGTCAGCGGCATCCGCAGCCGCTCGCCATTGTGGCGGGAGGTGGCGGTGACGACGACCATGGCGACGGCGTGATCCCGCCCGACGCAGATGTCGCCGGTTTCCAGCGCCGGATCGTCCCAGTAGCCGAAGACCTTTGCATAGAGGGACTGGAGCGCGCCCTTGCCTTCGTAGGCGCCGGCATAGGGGAGGCTGTCGGCCTCCAATATACGGAAATCGTCGGTCAGCATCGCTTCGACCGCATCCCATTCGCCCGCGGCGCTAAGAGCGTAGATGCGGTCGACCATGGCCCTGACCTGCGTATATCGCTCCATGTCCATGGCGGCCCGCTCCTCTCGTCCCTTTGATGATCGAACGCCGTCATGCCCCCTGGCGCGGCCAGCGTCACCCTGCAAAAAAACGCAGGTGCTCTTGCGCCCGCGCGCGCGGACAAGACAGGCGGCAATGAGGATGCGCCGGACCGGGCGCAGGCGAGAGGGTGAAGCGATGGCAGGCAGGCTGGAAGGCAGGATCGCGCTGGTGAGCGGCGGGCTGCGCGGGATCGGGCGCGCGGTGTGCGAGGCGCTCGGCGCGGAGGGCGCGTTCGTCTATGTGACCGATCTCGACGCGCCCGATGCGGCGGATGTCGGCGCGATGATCGCGGCGCAGCCCGCCGCACGCTACATCCGGCTCGACGCCACGAGCGAGCAAGCCTGGCAGGACGCCCGCGCGCAGGTAGAGCGCGAACAGGGGCATCT
Source organism: Sphingobium amiense (assembly GCF_003967075.1). NCBI lineage: Bacteria > Pseudomonadati > Pseudomonadota > Alphaproteobacteria > Sphingomonadales > Sphingobiaceae > Sphingobium > Sphingobium amiense. The sequence continues at coordinate 3,827,893 of NZ_AP018664.1, read as the reverse complement.
CGACATCCTCGTCAACAATGTCGGCGCGGACCTGACCGGCAAGGTGCAGGATCTGAAGCTGGAGGACTGGCGGCGGCTCATCACGCTCAACCTCGACACGGTGTTCCTCGGCACCAAGACATTTCAGCCGCTGCTGGCGAAGGGCGGCGCGGCGACGCCCTACGGATCGAGCATCGTCAACATATCCTCGATCATGGGGATCGTCGGCATGGGCGAGGTGTCGGCCTATAACGCGTCCAAGGGCGGCGTCAGGCTCTTCACCAAATCCAACGCGCTGGAGTTTGCCGATGCGGGCGTGCCGATCCGCGTCAATTCGGTGCATCCCGGCTTCGTCGACACGCCGCTGCTGCGGAAGGGATTCGACGCCTGGGCCGCGCGGACGGGCAGCACGGCGGACGAAATGATCGCGGCGATGGCGGAGACGACGCCGGTCAGGCGGCTCGCGCAGCCGGGCGAGATCGGCAAGGTCGTCGCCTTCCTCGCCAGCGACGACTCGAGTTACATGACCGGCAGCGAAGTGGTGGTCGACGGCGGATGGACGGCGCGCTGAACGGACAGGAAGGAGAAGCCGGAATGACAGGCAGGACGAACCTTGAGGGCGCGGTCGCGCTGGTGACGGGCGCGAACGGCGGCATCGGCCGCGCGACCGTGGCCGCGCTGGCGCAGGCGGGCGCGCAGGTGGTGGCAAGCGATGTCGCGGACATGGCGACGGTGCCCGGCGCGGCGCTTTACCTGCCGCTCGACGTGACGAGCGAGGATGCATGGCAGACGGTGATCGAGCGGATCGAACGGGATTTCGGGCGGCTCGACATCCTCGTCAACAATGCGGGCATATCCGTCACCAACAGCATAGCGCGGACGACGCTGGAGGAGTTCCGCCGCTGCATGGCGATCAATGTCGACAGCATCTTCCTCGGCACGCACGCGGCTCAGGCGCTGCTGGCGAGGAGCGGCGCGGAGCGGGAGGGCGGATCGTCCATCGTCAACCTTTCCTCGGTCGGCGGGCTGCGCGGCGCGCCGTTCATGGCGACCTATTGCGCGAGCAAGGGCGCGGTGAAGCTCTACAGCAAGTCGGCGGCGCTGGAGTTCGCGCTGCTGAAACTGCCGATCCGCGTCAATTCGGTGCATCCCGGCGGGATCGAAACGAACATGATGGACACCATCTTCGCCCGCTATGTCGAGGAAGGGCTGTTCGCCGATGTCGAGACGGCGCGCGCCGCCGTGTCGGCGGGCCATGCGATGAGCCGGATGGGCAGGCCCGAGGAGATCGCGGAAGGCATCGCCTATCTCGCCAGCCCGGCGGCGAGCTTCATGACCGGATCGGAACTGGTGATCGACGGCGGCATGACCGCGCGCTGAGGGACAATGAAAGGGTCTGGACCGTCCGGACGATCCAGACCCCCCTTCCCACCGGCATGGGTTATGGAGAGACATGCCGGCGCGAAAGTGCGTCAGCTCTGGTGGAGGATCGCAAAGACGCGCTCGGCAAAGAGCCATTCGCCGCCCTGCTTGACCAGCCTGTCGTTATAGCAGGCGCGGGCGCGCTTATCCCGGCCGCTTTCGGGATCGGTATAGACTTCGGAGAAATAGGTGCGGGCGACCGCTGTGTCGCCATCGACGCGGATCATGCCGGGCATCGCGACGAAAGACAGGTCGGGATAGGCCGGCATGGCGCTCGCCCACAATTCCATGATCGCGTCCCGCCCCGACACGACGCCTAGTTGCGGATAATGGGAAAGATCCCAGTGCGAATCCAGCGCCCACAGGCTCGTCATCAGGTCGCGGTCGCAGCGGTTGACCGCGTCGGCGTAGCTTTCCATGAGTTCGCGGATCGCGATCCGGTCTTCCAGCGGTCCTGTGTAATTGCCGCTCATGGCGCGCCTCCTCTCCTCGTTCTTTTCCGTTGCGCTCAGCTTATGCCGGTGCGGGGCGACGCCCACCTCCTGAAAGTGGCAGGTCAGCGATATTGGTCGCGCAGCAGGCGGCGCAGCACCTTGCCCGATGGATTGCGCGGCAGGGCGGGCGCGAAGTCCACGGACTTGGGCGCCTTGTAGGCGGCGATGCGCTCGCGCGCCCAGGCGATGATCGCGGCGGGATCGGGCGTTGCGCCCTCCACCGGCACGACGATGGCCTTGACCGCTTCGCCCCATTTGGGGTCGGGCACGCCGATCACCGCCACGTCCGCGACATCCGGATGGCCGAGGATCGCCTGCTCGACTTCGGCGGGATAGACATTCTCGCCCCCGGTGATGATCATGTCCTTGATCCGGTCGGCGAGGTAGACATAGCCGTCCGCGTCCATCCGCGCGGCGTCCCCGGTGCGCAGCCAGCCATCGGCGTCCATCGCCTGCGCGGTGGCTTCCGGGCGGCCATGATAGCCCGCCATGTTGGAGGGGGAGCGGATCGCGACTTCCCCCACTTCGCCGGGGGGCAGGACATGGCCCTGCGGATCGAGGATGCGGATTTCCACCCCCGGCAGCGCGCGGCCGATGCTCGCCATCCGCTCATTGCCGCGCACGTCATGGTCTTCGGGCGCGAGACCCGCGACCGTGCCTGCGGTTTCGGTCATGCCATACATCTGGGCGAAGCCGCAGCCGAAGATGCCGATGGCCTGTCGCAGCAGATCCAGCGGGATCATCGAGCCGCCGTAGCAGATGGTTTCGAGGAAACTGAAGTCGGTCTGCGCCGCGCGCGGATGGTCGCAGACGATGCGCAGCGCGGTGGGCACGATCATCAGCTTGGTGATGCGGTGCTCGACAAGGAGGTCGAGCACCTGATGCGGATCGAATTCGCGCACCACCACCGCCTTCGCGCCATGCTGGAGCGCCCACAGACCCCAGCCCGATCCGCTGATGTGGAAGATCGGCATGGCGACCAGCGCGACATCGTGCGGCGACCAGCGGAACCATGCGGGCAGGTCGTCCTGCCCGCCCCCGTCGCGCAGGCCAAGAAGGCTGCGGTGCGTCAGCATCGCGCCCTTGGGCTGGCCGGTCGTGCCCGAGGTGTAGAGCATCAGCGCCGGGTCGCCATAGCCGCTGTCGCGCCGGGGGTCGGCATCCGCCTGCGCGTCGCGCCATGCGGCGAAGAGATCGCCCGCGCCGCCCGCTTCGGTGAGAAGAACGGGGCAGGATGGCGCAGGATCGAGCCGGTCGGCGAAATCGGGGTCCGCCACCAGCAGGGCGGGGCGGCAGTCGGCCAGCACATAGGCGATTTCCGGCGGAGCGAGCCGCCAGTTGACCGGCGTCATCACCATGCCGGCGCGGATCGCGCCCATCCACAGTTCGAAATAGGCCGCCCGGTTTTTGCCGAGATAGGCGACGCGGCTGCCGGGCGTCAGGCCCATGGCGATCAGGCCGTTGGCGATGCGGCTCGCGCGGCGGTCGAGCGTCGCATAGTCGATGCTCTCACCCTCGAAAGCCAGCGCCACGGCGTCGCCCCGGTCCTGCGCATGACCTCGCAGATAATCGCCGATCGTCCTGCGCTCAGCCGCCACCTGGATACTCCTCCGCCTTGAGACGGGATAGCATAGGGCGACGCGGCCCGCCCCGCCCCTGTCAATTTGCATGGGGGGACGGTTTCCGACTGTCGAAATCGCCAGTGCCTCCGGCCGCCGGGCGCTCTATGATGCGGGGATCGCGATAAAGCAGGAGAGACCCCCATGGACCTGGGCTTGAAGGGCCGCAAAGCCATATTGATCGGCGCCAACGCCAGCGTCGGCCGTCACACCGCCGAAGTGCTGGCGCAGGAAGGGTGCCATGTCGCGCTGTGCGGACGGACGCAGGACAAGGTCGACCGGGTGGTCGAAACGGTCAGGGGCTTTGGCGTGCAGGCCTTCGGCAAGGCGGTCGATGCGAGCGATGCGCAGGCGCTGCCCGCCTTCATCGACGAAGCGGCAGCGGTGCTGGGCGGATGCGACATCTTCATCAGCTTCGTTTCGACGAACCTCGGCGTCGATAGCGACGAAGGATGGATGGCGGTGATGAACGCCGACATATTGCCACTGTCGCGCGGCGTGCGCGCCGCCCTGCCCCACCTCCAGAAATCGGATGCGGGGTCCATCGTCACCCTTTCCTCCACCGGCGCGGTCGAGGAATTTATGGGGCCGCAGCCCTATAATGCCCTGAAAGCCGCGGTCATCAATTACAGCAGCGCGCTGGCGCAGAAACATGCGGCGGACGGCATTCGCGTCAACTGCCTGATTCCCGGCCCGATCTACACCGATGACGGCCCCTGGGCGGGGATCAGGTCGGGGATGCCGGAATTTTACGACGGCATCGTCTCGCAGATCCCGATGGGCCGGATGTGCAGCGGCGAGGAGATCGGCAGGGCCATCGCCTTCGTCGCGTCGCCCGCCTGCCGCTTCATGACCGGCGCGGGGCTGGTGGTCGATGGCGGTTTCACCAAGCGCGTGCAGTTCTGAGGGGGGCAGGCCGATGAACGAGGAGCAGCCCGAACGGCTCGACTGCGTGCTGATCGCAGGCGGACTGTATCATGATTTCGATTTCGCGCGGCTGGAGCTGCTGAAGCTGCTGGCGGAAGATCCGCGCGTGCGCACCCGCGTGTTCGAGGATTACGCCAATATCGACGCGATCCGGGCCGCCGATTTGCTCATCACCTATACCTGCGACGTGATGCCGCCGCTGGAGGCGCAGGAGGCGCTGCGCGACTGGGTGAAGGGCGGCGGGCGCTGGTATGCGCTGCATGGCACCAATTCGGTGCTGCGGCTGTTCGACAACGGGCTTTATGGCGCGCCGCGCTGGGCGCCGCTGATGATGGAGACGCTGGGCACGCAGTTCATCGCGCATCCGCCCATCGCGCCATACAGGGTCGAAGTGGCGGATGCCGGTCATCCGCTGACGCAGGGGATCGAACCGTTCGAGACCACCGACGAGCTCTATCTGATGGAACGGCACGGCGACCTGCATGTGCTGCTCGACACCGCGTTCGCGGGAGAGGCGACGGGGTTCGACGAGCATCAGTGGGCGCACGACCGGCATCCCGTGCTCTACATCAAGGCGCAGGGCGCGGGCGCGGTGCTCTATAATACGCTCGGCCATTGCCGGGGGCATTATGACATGCAGCCCTTCCTCGACTGGTGGCCGCAGGTGGACCGCTGCGCATGGGATCTGCCGGTCTTCCGCGAGCTGCTGCGCCGGGGCATCGCGTGGGCGAAGGACGGGAAGCGCGCGCCTAGCTGAGCGGCGCGACCGGAAGATGGTCCGCGCCCGGCGCTTCGTCGGGCACGGCGACCTCGATCCAGCCATCGACCTCGCGCAGCGGGAAGCGCCGCAGCGGGGCATAGCCGGCGCCACCGAGGCATTCGCCGCTGTCGAGCCTGAAGCGCGCGCCGTGGAGCGGGCACATCACCGCGCCGCGCCGCACGCGCCCGTCGGGCGTGAAGCTCGCCGCCTGATGGGTGCAGCGGTTGATAAGCGCGTGGAACGCCCCTTCCTCCCGCGCCAGCAGCACGGGCCAGCCATTGACGGTGAAGGCCGTGAGCGAGCGGTCGGGCACATCCTGCGCCGGGACGATGCGGTGATAGGTGTCAGCCATCTTTGTTCCTGTTCGTGCGGCCCCAGTCTGGCACCGGTCGGCGGACATGGGAAGCGCGGCGGTCAGGCGGCGCGGCACAGGCGCGCATAGGTGCGCAGATCATGATCGGCATCGCCCAGCAGCCGGGTCAGCAGCAACACGCGCTTGAACGCCTGTCCGACCATCAGTTCCTCGGTCGTGCCGATGCCGCCATGCAGTTGCACCGCATCTTCCGCGATATGGGACGCGGCGGTGCTGACATAGGCTTTCGCGCCGACGATGGCGGCGTGCGCCCCGGCGCCGCCCGCCGGTTGCGCGGCGGCGCGATAAAGCTGGGAGCGGCTGAGTTCGACCATGGCATAATCGTCGGCGAGGCGATGCTGGATCGCCTGAAAGCGGCCGATCGGCTGGCCGAACTGCTGGCGCGTCTTCACATAATCGACGGTCGCTTCGAACATATGGGCCATGAGACCGACAAGCTCCGCCGTGATGGCGAGCCGCGCCAGATCCAGCACAATGTCGAGCGCCGCCGCGCCATCGGGCAGGCGAATGGCCGGCGTATCGGCAAAGCGCAGGTCGCTCGCCACCGATCCGTCGACGAGGCGGTAGTCGTCGCGGTGGATGCCGGGCGCATCCGCGACAACGAAGTAGACAGCCAGATGGCCTTTTTCATCGCGTGCGCTCACCAGCAGCATGTCGGCAAAGGGAGCGCCCAGAACGGCGATCTTTTCGCCCCAGAGGCGACCGCCCGTCGCGCGTGTGTCGAGCGCGCCGGGCAGGTAGCGGCCCGCGCGTTCCATATGGGCAAGGGCGCAGAAACGTTCGCCCGCGGCGATGGCGGGCAGCCATTGCGCCCGCAGCGCATCGTCGCCGCCCCGGTCGATCAGCGCCGCGCCCATCAGGATAACGGCGAGATAGGGTTCGACCGCCACGCCCCGCCCGAGCGATTCGGCAAGCGTGATGAGTTCGACCGCGCCGCCGCCCATGCCGCCCGCATCCTCCGCAAGCGGCAGCGCCAGCAGTCCCGTCTGCGCCAGCATCGCCCAGTTTTCCCGTGCGAACCCTTCCGGCCGCGCAACATAGGCGAGGCGCTTCGCCGGATCGTAACGGTCGGCCACGAAGCGATCGACCAGATCCTTGAGCATGGTCTGCTCGTCATCGAGATCGAAGTTCATGGCGTCGGCGGTCCCCTGCTCCAAACGGCTCTTCGTCCGGACGTCGCACTGCGCGCCGGTTGGCCCGTTAAAGCATCATGACAGCGGTCCGACCGACTGCGCTTTCCGATAGGAAGCGGGCGCGGCGGCCTGTCCCGGACGGTAAAGACCTATGACTTGTCACAGGTTTTTGAACACTTGTCTAAGGATCGTGCGAGGCGTAGCTTCCTTTGTCATGGAGAGAACGGACGACTCATTCGTCGCCTGCATGAACCGCATCGACCAACAGAGCATCAGCCCGGTCGATTTCAGGACAAGCAGGCAGGGCACCATCTGCATCGCGTCGATCGACGATGTGCGGCCCGCGGCGGAGGCATTGCGAGACCTGGCAAGGGAACTCAGCAACTTCCGCGTCGCCGCCTGCGCCAATATCGCTTCGAAATCCGCGATGAACGACGCGGACGGCAATGCGCTGGCATCGACGGTGTTCGGCTGGCCGGGGTCGAAGGACCAGTGGTGGAAGAAGCCGCTGCTGGCGCTCAGTTCCCCCCTTCCCTACGCCTGCCGTTATGAAAGCGAACCTTTCTGGGCCAATGCCCATGGCATCTACACCCGCGCGCCCAATCCGCTGCTGGACCAGATCGACCTGTCGCATTTCGCCGCAGAGGTGAATGCGGCCGCCGCCATCGTCATTCCCGTCCACCTTCCCTTCGGCCAGATCGGTGTCGTCAGCTTTTCCCCCATCGAGGAGGGACGCAGCGACCTGTCGCGCGAGTTCGACCTGTATGCCGATGTGCTGGAATATCAGGCGCGGCGCTTCATCAGCGGCTATTCGCGCGTCGCGAGCCAGCGGCACTGGATTCCGCGCAACTGCCGCCTGTCCAAGCGCGAGGTCGAATGCCTGCGCTGGGCGGCGCTGGGCAAGACCGATGTCGAGATCGCGATGATCCTGGCGCGGAGCTGCGCCACGGTGCGGTTCCACATCCACAATGCGGCGACCAAGCTGGAAGCGGTCAACCGCAGCCAGACCGTCTTCAAGGCGACTCAGCTCGGCTACCTTGGAAGCGTCGCGGTTTCCGCCACGCAGGGCCACAGCCACGCCTGACGGGACGCCTTCCCTGCTCCTCCTCCCTGCCCCGCCGGTTCCCCTCCGGCGGGGTTTCTCTTTTGCTGCGCCGCGCCGGATTTCGGGCGATGCCGCGCCAACCTATCCTTTCTTACAGAAGCCAGCGCGCGCCGCCCTTCCCATAGTCGGGAAGACAGGAAGGAGAGGGTGTTTCGTGGGGCAGACCGTCGACATTGCGGAAGGATTGTTCGTCGATGCGCCGCATCCCGCGCTGATCGGCGGGCGGCACCGCGAGACGGGCGGCATCGTCTTTCCCTGCCCCGCCGGCAGCGCCGATCATGAGCCGGTCGTGCTGCCGCGCCGGGGGACGCTGTGGTCGTGGACCGTGCAGCGCTTCCGCCCCAAGACGCCGCCCTATGCCGGGCCGGAAGAATTTACCCCCTTCGCGCTCGGCTATGTCGAGCTGCCCGGCGCGGTGATCGTCGAAGCGCCCTTCACCGATGTCGCCTTCGACGAACTGCGTATCGGCATGGCGATGGAAACGGTGCTTGTCCCGCTGAACGGCAAGGTCCGCACCTTCGCCTTCGCGCCGGTGCGGGAGGGATAGGCGATGGCGGACGTGTTCATTGTGGGCATCGGCATTCATCCCTTCGGCCGCACCGAGGGGCGGTCGGGACTGCATCAGGGTGCGTTCGCGATCCGGCAGGCGCTGGACGACGCCGGACTGGCGTGGCGCGACATGCAGTTCGGCTTCGGCGGGTCCGACAGTGCGGGCAATGCCGACACGGTGGTGAACGAGATGGGCCTGACCGGCCTTCCCATCATCAACGTCCGCAACGGCTGCGCGACGGGCGGATCGTCGCTGATCGGCGCATGGCAGGCGATCGCGTCGGGGCAATATGATGTCGGCGTCGCCTTCGGCTTCGACAAGCATCCGCGCGGCGCATTCAACGCCATGCCCGCCGAATACAGCCTGCCCGACTGGTATGGCGAAGCAGGCATGATGGTGACGACGCAGTTTTTCGCGATGAAGCTGCAACGCTATATGGCGCAGCACGGCATTTCTCATGCAGCGCTGGGCCGCGTGGCGCAGAAGGCCTTCGACAACGGCGTCCATGCGCCCCATGCATGGCGGCGCAGCCCGGTCGATCTCGACACCATCCTGTCGAGCCAGATGATTTCCGATCCGCTCACCAAATATATGTTCTGCTCGCCCGCCGAAGGAGGCGTGGCGCTGATCCTCGCGAGCGAGAAGAAGGCGCGCGCGATGGGCCGAGCGGCGATCCGCATCAGGGCGGCGGTCACGCGCACGCGCCCGCCCGGATCGTTCGAGGTGTTTTCCCCGAGCCTCTCGGTCGAGCGGGGCGGCGCGCCGACCCTGCTGGCGTCGGCCGCAGCGTTCGAGATGGCGGGAATCGGCCCGGAAGACATCGCTGTTGCGCAGTTGCAGGACACCGAATCGGGCGCGGAGATCATGCACATGGCCGAAAACGGCTTCTGCCGCGACGGCGAGCAGGAGCAGTGGCTGGCCGAAGGGTGGAGCCGGATCGACGGCAGGCTGCCCATCAACACCGACGGCGGCTGCCTTGCCTGCGGAGAGCCTATCGGCGCTTCGGGGCTGCGGCAGGTCTATGAGAATGTCGTGCAGTTGCGCGGCGCGGGCGGGGGACGGCAGGTGCCGGGCGACCCGCGCGTCGGATATACCCATGTCTATGGCGCGCCGGGCATTTCCGGCGTCACCATATTGGAACGATAGGATGGACCTTCATTTCACGCCCGAGGACGAAGCCTTCCGCGAAGAGGTGCGCGCGTTCCTTGACGATCACCTGCCCGGCCATCTGCGCGCGGGAATGGCCGCGACGCCGGGCGTCTTCGTCGAACCCGACATCGGGCAGGAATGGCAGCGCATCCTGCATGCGAAGGGCTGGCTCGCCTATAACTGGCCCGCCGATTGCGGCGGCACCGGATGGTCGCCGGTCCAGCGCTATATCTTCGAGAAGGAATGCGCGCTGGCCGATGCGCCCAGCCTGCCGGTGCTGAGCCTCAAGCTGCTGGGGCCGGTGCTGTGCCGGTTCGGCACGGCGGAACAGAAGGCGCGGCTGCTGCCCCGCATTCTCGACGGCAGCGACTATTGGTGTCAGGGCTTCTCGGAACCGGGGTCGGGATCGGACCTCGCCAGCCTGAAGACGCGGGCGGAACGGCGCGGCGACCATTATGTCGTCAACGGCCGCAAGCTGTGGACCACCCACGCCCATCACGCCAACCGCATCTTCTGCCTCGTCCGCACCGACGCGCAGGCCAAGGCGCAGGCGGGGATCAGTTTCCTGCTGATCGACATGGACCAGCCGGGGGTCGAGGTCCGGCCGATCAGGGGGCTTGCCGGGGACCATGAGGTCAACGAGGTCTTTCTGGACGAGGTGATCGCTCCGGTCGAGGATCTGGTCGGCGAGGAAGGCATGGGATGGACCATCGCCAAATTCCTCCTCGAAAATGAGCGTGGTGGCGCGTGTCATGCGCCCAAGCTGCTGTCCGACATCGCCAAGCTGCGTGCGGCGGCGGCGGGCCAGCCGGACGGGGATGGCGGGACGATGGCGGACGACGTCGCCTACATAAACGACCTGACCCGCATCGAACTGACCGCGCAGGCGCTGGAGATGACGGAACTGCGCGTGCTTGCCGACATGGCGAAGGGGCTGCCGCCCGGACCGCAGACATCCCTGTCGAAGATGGTCGCGTCCACGCTGCGGCAGCAGGTCGATGGCATGGCGGTGCGGCTTTACGGCTATGCGGGGCTGGAACTGGAGCCGCGCCGGCCGCTCTATGGCGATGAGGCGCCCGCGCCGCTGCACGGCAAGGCGGCGCAGATCGCCGCACCGCGCTATCTCAACAGTCTTGCCTGGACGATTTTCGGTGGCACGAATGAAGTCCAGCGCACCATCATCGCCAAGACCGTGCTCGGCCTCTGACGGCCGGGCGGACAGGAGAGAAAGATGCAACTCAGCCGCGACGCGCTCACCCGCGCCTATCGCCAGATGAAGACGATCCGCCTGTTCGAGGATCGGCTGCACGACGAGATCGCTCTGGGCGAGATTGCGGGCTTCACCCACCTCTATGCGGGGCAGGAGGCCTGCGCCGTGGGGGTGTGCGAGCATCTGGGCGCGGACGACTACATCATCTCCACCCATCGCGGCCACGGCCACTGCATCGCCAAGGGATGCGATGTCGGCGCGATGATGAAGGAGATTTACGGGTCGAGCGACGGCCTCTGCAAGGGCAAGGGCGGCTCGATGCACATCGCCGATGTGGGCGTCGGCATGCTCGGCGCGAACGGCATCGTCGGCGCGGGTGCGCCGATCGCGGTGGGCGCAGGCATCACCGCGAAGAGCAGGGGCACCGTTTCCATCTGCTTTTCCGGCGACGGCGCATGCAATCAGGGCACGACCTTCGAAGCGATGAACATGGCGGTGGTGCTGAAGCTGCCGGTGATCTTCGTGTTCGAGAACAACCATTATTCCGAACATACCGGCGAAGCCTATGCCGTGGGGGCGGAAAGCATGACGACCCGCGCGGCGGCGTTCGGCATGAGGGCGGTGAAGGCCAACGGCATCGACTTTTTCGACGTGTATCAGACGATGGGCGAGATCATCGACTGGTGCAAGGCGGGGAACGGACCGGCATCGGTCGAACTCGACTGCGAGCGGTTCTTCGGCCATTTCGAGGGCGACCCGCAGCGTTATCGCGGCGAGGGCGAACTGGACCGCATCCGCGCCGAGCGTGACTGTCTGACGACCTTCCGCCAGAAAGTGACCGAGGCGAAGCTGCTTGAGGGCGCCGACCTCGATGCCGTCGATGCGGAGACCGCGGCGCTCATTGACCGGGCCGTCGCCGACGCGAAGGCCGCGCCCCGCCCGACCGCCGCCGACGTCACGCAAGACGTCTATATCAGCTACTGACGCGAGGGGATCGAACCATGGCAGTCAAGATGATCCGCGACGTCATCCGCGACACGATCGACGAGGAAATGGCGCGCGACGACAGCGTCATCATGCTGGGCGAGGATATTGTCGGCGGCAACGGCTCGGCGGGCGGGCCGGAAGCGATCGGCGGCATATGGGGCACGTCGGGCGGCCTGTGGGCCAAATATGGCGCGGACCGGGTCATCGACACGCCGATCAGCGAAAGCGCCATCATCGGCGCGGCGGCGGGCGCGGCGCTGACCGGCAAGCGCGCCATCGCGGAAATCATGTTCGCCGACTTCATCGGCGTGTGCATGGACCAGATATGGAACCAGGTGGCGAAGTTCCGCTATATGTTCGGCGGCAAGTCGCGATGCCCCATCGTCATCCGCATGCCCTATGGCGGCGGTTACAACGCCGCGCCCCAGCACAGTCAGGCGATTCACCAGTTCGTGACGGCCATGCCGGGCCTGAAGGTCGTGATGCCTTCCACGCCGGCCGACACCAAGGGGCTGCTGACGCAGGCGATCCGCGACGACGATCCGGTGATCTTCCTCGAACATAAATTCCTCTATGCCGTGAAGGGCGAAGTGCCCGATGGCGACTATATGATCCCGTTCGGCCATGCGCGGCAGGTGACGCAGGGCGACGACATCACCATCCTTGCGACCGGCATGATGGTGGGGATGGCCGAACAGGCGGCCAAAGCGCTGGCGCAGGATGGCGTGGGATGCGATCTGCTCGACCTGCGCACCACCAGTCCGCTCGACGAGGAGGCGATCCTCGACAGCGTGGAGCGGACGGGCCGCCTGCTGATCGTCGACGAGGCGCCGCCCCGGTGCGGCCTTGCCACCGACCTGTCCGCGCTGGTCGCGCAGAAGGCGTTCGCGTCGCTCAAGGCGCCCATCGAGATGGTGACGCCGCCGCACAGCCCCGTGCCGTTCGCGCGCGAGCTGGAATCGGCCTATCTGCCGTCGCCCGACCGGATCGCGGCGAGCGCGGCGCGGCTTCTCTCCTACCGGCGGGGCTGAGTATCATGGCCAATCTGCGCGCATTCGCCATGCCCAAATGGGGCATCGAAATGACCGAAGGGGTCGTTGCCGAATGGAAGGTCGGCGAAGGCCAGCCCTTCCGCAAGGGCGACCTGCTGGCGCTCATCGAAACCGCCAAGATCACCAACGAGGTCGAAGCCGAAGCGGACGGGCAGTTCGCGCGGCTGATCGCGAAAGAAGGCGAGACCTATGAGGTGGGCGACCTGATCGCCGTGCTGGCCGGTGCGGACGACGCGCCTGCGGACGGCGAAGTGGACAGCTTCATCGCGTCCTACAAGGGCGGCGAGGGCAAGCCTTCCGTCGCGGCGCGCGAGGATGCGCCTGCGCCTGTGGCCGCGCCCGCCGTCATGGCGGTTCCGGACGACGGCAACATCAGCCCGATGGCCCGTGCCTTCGCGCAGGAGCATGGGATCGACATCACGGGTATCGAGGGATCGGGACCGGGCGGGCGCATCAGCTTTCAGGATGTGCAGCAGGCAAGCCTGCCCCCCGCCCCGCCCCCCGGCGGCGGGCCGGTGGACATCGCGCCTGTGGGCGAGGCGCTGGCCGATGTCTTCGCCAGCCCGCTCGCCCGGCGGCTGGCGGTGCAGCATGGCGTCGATCTTTCCGGCATGGCGGGCACGGGACCGAAGGGCCGCATCTGCAAGGCGGACGTGCTGGCGCGGGTAAAGCGGGACGAGCCGTCCGCCGCCGCGCCTTCCGGCGGCGTGGAGGTCATCCGCATGTCGCCGATGCGCAAGGCCATCGCGCAGGCGCTGTCCCACAGCAAATCGACCATTCCGCATTTCTATCTGCGTTCGAAGGTGCGGATCGACGCGATCCTCGGGCTGCGCGCGCAGGCGAAGGCGGCGACGGGCGAAGCGCCCAGCATCAACGATTATATCGTCCGCGCCTGCGCACTGGCGCTGGTGCGGCATCCCGATGTCAACGTGCAGGTGCATGGCGACGCGATCCACCGCTTCGCGAGCGCGGACGTCTCCGTCGCGGTCGCCACCGACAAGGGGCTTATCACTCCCATCGTCAGGGGTGCTGACGCCCTGTCGGTCGCCGCCATCTCCCGCGCCGTCAGGGCGCTGGCGGACAAGGCCCGCGCGGGCCGGTTGCAGCCGGACGAGTTTCAGGGCGGCAGCTTTTCGATCAGCAACCTTGGCATGTATGGCATCGACCAGTTCGACGCGATCATCAACCCGCCGCAGGGCGCGATCCTGGCCGTGGGTGCGGCGGTGCGCACGCCCGTCGAAATCGGCAATGCGCTGGCCTTCGCTACGGTCGCCCACCTGTCGCTGTCATGCGATCATCGCGCCATCGACGGGGCGGTCGGGGCGGACTTCATGCGGACTCTGAAAGGGCTGATCGAGGAGCCGGCGTTGCTGGCGGGATGACGGGGCTGGCGGCGCGCCGTCAGCCCTGCCGCGCCATGGCGGCGGCGACCGAGGATTCGATGTCCGCCTTCGACGGGTTGCCGCGCAGGGTGAGGCCGCCGTTCACCTGAAGATTCTCGCCGGTCATGAAGCATTCGTCGCTCGCCAGCCAGACGCAGGCGGCGGCGACATCGGCGGTGGTGCCGTAGCGGCCGAGCGGGTAGCCCTTCACAAAGGCGTCGAAGACGCCGGGCACCGCGCCCGCCTCCGCCGTCATCGGCGTATCGGTGAGGCCGGGCGACACGCTGTTCACGCGAATGCCCCGGTCGCCGAACTGGTTGGCGACGCTGCGCACCAGATGGTCGGTGCCTGCCTTCGTCGCCATATAGGCGTCATGATCGTGGAACATGATGGTCGCGGTCGCCGAGCTGATCTGGATGATCGAGCCGCCGCCCTGCCCGCTCATCACCGGGATCAGCGCCTGAAGGAAATGGAACGGCCCGCGCAGTTGCAGCGCGATCATCGCGTCCAGTTCCTCTGGCGTGGTTTCGAGAAAGGGTTTGAGCAGACCCCAGCCGGTCGCGTTGAGGGCGATGTCGATGCCGCCGAGCCGTTGCGCCGTTTCGGCCACCATCGCGTCGATGGACGGCTTTTCGGTGAAGTCGCAGGTCACGGCGATCCCGCCTTCCTGCGCGACGAAGGCGTCGAGCGCGTCGCGCCTGCGCCCCGCAACGGCGACCTGCGCGCCTTCGCGCATGAAGCGGCGGGCGATGGCCTGCCCCATATTGCCCCTGCCCGCCGCGCCCACGATCAGCGCCCGCTTGCCCTCCAGCCTTCCCATCAGACGAACTCCTCCGCGCGCGGCGTCCGGCGCAGCGACTGGCCCGCCGTGATGTCGATCACCTGCCCGGTGATAAAGGCCTCGTCGCTCGCCAGCCAGAGGGCGGCGTTGGCAACATCCTCCACCGTCGGGAAGCGGCCGAGCGGCATTTCCCTGAGGAAGGCGCGCCGGACAGCGTCCATCGCAAAATAATCTTCCGTCATGGCGCTGCGCGTGAAGCCCGGCGCGATGCTGTTCACCCGGATGCCCCGTTCGCCCAGTTCATTGGCGGCGACGCGCATCAATATGTCCGCGCCGCCCTTCGACGCTGCATAGGCGGCAAGGCCCGGCGCCTGCACCAGAGCGGTGAGCGACGATGTGGTGACGATGGAGCCGCCCTGCGTCATCGCCAGCGCCATCTGCTTGATGAACAGGCCGGTGCCGACGAAATGAACCTCCGACGCCTGCCGAAGCGTCTGCGCGCTGGTTTCGAGGATGGAACCGCTCGACTCGACGCCTGCATAGTTGATCGCGATGTCGAGGCGGCCGAAACTGTCGAGCGCGGCCTGCGCCAGCGCGGCGAGATCCTCCTCGCGCGCGATGTCGCAGGCGTGCGCCTCCGCCCCCAGACCGGCGGCGACCGCCTCCACCGCCTCGCGCCGGCGGGCGGCCAGCACCAGCCTCGCGCCCTCGGCGGCGAAGCGCCGCGCGGTGGCCGCGCCCATGCTCTGCGGATTGGACGCGCCCACTATCACCGCAACCTTGCCGTCGAGCCTGCCGCCCATGCGCCTCTCCCTTATCGTAGCGATACAGGATAGGCCGCGCCGCCGCCGCGCAAACCTCGGCTTTCTGTCAGGTCAGTCGCGCGCGCCCAGCCCGGCGAAGCCCGCGGCGAAGAAGGGCACCATACGGTCCACCATGGCGTCGAGATCGGAGGATTGCAGCGCGCCGCCCGACTGCCGGTCGAGCATTCCGCTTTCGACGAGGATGTGCGTGGTCGCCGCCTGGAAGAAGAAGAAGCCCCACTGGATGTCGAGGCGGGGCATTTCCGGCTGGACGGCGCACAGGGCGTCGACGAAATCGTGGATCACATGGTCGTAATGGGTGCGGAAGGGGGAGACATATTCCTCCTCCTGCGGATGGTTGGCGACGAAGGCGAGCAGGCGGACATAGTTCTTCCAGCCCGGCCCGCCCCGCATCGTCCGGTCGACGATGGTCGCGATCAGCGCACGCAGGATCGCCTCGCGCCGTTCGCGCCGCGTGCCCCCCTGCCCGCGCGCCTGCGCCAGCGCCGCCTCGATGCGGGCGGCATGGTCCGCGGCGCGGCGCTCGATGACGGCGCCGAACAGGCTTTCCTTCGATCCGAAATGATAGTGGGTAAGCGCCAGTTGCACCCCGGCTTCCGCCGCGATCTCCCGCAGCGATACGCCGTAAAAGCCGCGCCACGAAAAGAGCATTTCCGCCGCGTCGAGGATGCGCGCGCCGGTTTCGGGCGCGCGGCGGCGATCCACCTTCGGGCGCTTTCCGGTTGTCCCTGTCATTTCCGATAGGTTGGTTTCCATGAGGCCATCCTGTGTGGCGGAGTTGTTGACTCGCCGCAAGGCGATGCTAGGTTTTGGTCGATCGTTCAAGTAATATATGCCGGGAGAGGGCCATGACGGTAGAGACTCTGATGGGTCGGCAGATGGCGGAATACGACCCGCCGGTGCGCGGCGACCCGATCACGGGCGAACGCTATTATTCGCAGCGCTGGGCCGATGCGGAATGGGCGCATGTGTGGACGAAGGTCTGGCATGTCGGCGGTATGGCGGCAGACCTGCTGGACGCGGGCGATTTCCTGACTCACAATCTGGGCCGGGAATCGGTGGTGATGGTGAAGCAGGAGGACGGATCGGTCCGCGCCTTCTACAATGCGTGCCTGCATCGCGGCTATCGCCTTGCCTGGACCGAGATCGGCGGCGCGCCGCAACTGGTGTGCGGCTATCATGGCTGGCGCTACGATCCCGACGGGACGCTCGCCCATGTGCAGGACCCGGACGATTTCCCCGGCGGCAATCCGTGCGGCAAGCACCGGCTGACCGAAATCCGCTGCGAACAGTGGGGCGGGTTCGTGTGGTTCACCATGGACGCCGACGCCGCGTCCCTGCGTGACTGGCTGGGGCCGCAGGTGCACGATCATCTGGCGCAATGGGGCATGGAAAAGATGACCCGCGTCTATGCGGTGACGTCGGACGTGCCGTGCAACTGGAAGATCGTGCGCGACAATTTCAACGAAAGCTATCACCTGCCGACGCTGCACCCGGAAATCGCGACGGTCATCAACGACCGGGTGGAGGATTGCGAGTTCCGCATCTATGCCGACACGGGCCACAATATGATGCGGATGCCGGGGCTTCAGCCTTCGGCGCGCTATCCCACCCATCAGGTGCTGGACCTGCCGCTGGCGCAGGCGCTGGAATATTGGGAGCTGGACCCCAAGGCCTATGAGGGCAACGCCATGGCCGCGCGCGAAGCCATCGCGCAGCAGAAACGCAGGCTGGGCGCGGCGAAGGGCTATGCCCATTATGAGGCGATGGGCGACACGGAGATCGTGGACTATTTCCACTTCACGCTGTGGCCCAACATCACCTTCACCATGTGGCCGGACGGGGTGCAGTTGCTGCGCTCCGAACCGCATCCGACTGATCCCGAACGCTGCATCTTCGACCACTGGTTCATGGCGCATGCCATCGGCGACACCGGCGTCGTGATCGGTCCCAATGGCCCCACCCCGCTGGAGCCGGTGGACCGGGAACGGATCGTTTTCGGCGAAAAGACGCTGGGCGTGGTGGCGGATCAGGATCTTTCGGTGGCGACCGGCCAGCAGCTCGGGCTTCATTCGAAGGGCTTTCGTGGCGGCATCCTCGCCAATCAGGAGAAGCGGGTGCAGTTTTTCCATGAGAAGCTGAACGACGTGTGCGGCATCCACGACTAAGGGCGCAGGCAGGACGTCACGGCGTCCTGCCCGCCACCCAGAAGAGCGCGTTGCGGATGAGGCGGCGGTAGTCGGGCCGATCGTAAGCGGCAGGACCGTCGCCCGGTTGCAGATAGACGAGCCGCGAACCCAGCGCCTGTTTCGCCCAGCCGATGAGGTCGCTGCCCGGCGGATGATCCCATCCATCGTTGCAGTGCATCCGCCCGGCGAGCGCATGCTGCGGGCTGAAAAAACGGTCCGCGGAAAAAGGCGCGGAGGCGCGCAGCAACGGGGTCACATCCTCCTCGAAAATCTGCGCGAGGTAGAGTTCATCGCACATCGGGAAGGTCGCCGGAATCCCGGCCATCACCGGATGATCGGGCGCGACGTTGCGCGCTTCATAGGCGATTTCGTGGGCATAGCCGCTGTCGGGCCGCGCCGCGCCGCGCACAAGGGCGGGCCTGTAGAGGAAACGCCCGCCCAGCCATTCGCCATAATCGTCCCAGTCGGGCCAGCCCGCGAGCGCATGGTGAAGCGCGACCACGCCCGTTCCCTGTTCCAGCAGCGCGCGCAGTCCCGCCTTCAACTCGGGCGAGGGCGCGACGATGCCGGGGCGTTCGGCGGGATGCTCGAAATCGAGGCCCGGCATGTCATAAAGCAGCAGGGCGTCGAAGCCGCGCATTCCTTCCGGATTCATCAGGCGCGCGGCGGCGGGCTGATCCACCATCGTCGCGCTTACGCCCTCCATCGCCTGAAAGATGGCGTCGAACGCGCTGCGGTCGAACGGATGGCCGCGCACCGACACGAGGATATTGAGATCGGCGTGATGATGGATGATCGGCATGGGACGCTCTTTCCTCTCCTTTTCGCCAGTGTGCGGGCGGGGCGTTTCGCGGCCAACTGCGATGAATGACAGGAGAGAACGCCATGACGGTCAATCGACGCTTCACGCTGGTCGCCCGGCCACAGGGGCTGCCCAGGGACAGCGACTTCGCGATGACGCAGGAACCCCTGCCCGCGCTGGCGGAAGGCGAGTTCCTGATCCGCAACTATTATGCGTCGATCGACCCCGCCATTCGCGGCTGGCTGGAGCCTGCGGGCAATTACATGCCGCCGGTGCCGCTGGGCGACGCGGTGCGCGCGTCCACCATCGGCGTGGTCGAACAGAGCCGCCATCCGCACTTTGCCGCCGGGCAATGGGTGATGGGCCTCAACAAGATCGAACATTTTTCGGTCGGGCGTGGCGACGGCTTCACCCAGCCCATCGACGTGAGCGCAGTCCCGTCTCCCACCGCCTATCTTTCGGTGGCGGGCGCGGTCGGGCTGACGGCGTGGTTTGGGGTCGAGGATGTGATGCAGCCCGCAGCCGGACAGACACTGCTGGTGAGCGGGGCTGCGGGCGCGGTGGGATCGCTGGTGGGGCAACTGGCGAAGCGGCGGGGCGCGCATGTGGTCGGCATCGCGGGCGGAGCGGAGAAATGCGCGCGCCTGATCCACCGATACGGTTTCGACGCGGCGATCGACTATCGCGGCAAGGACGTGACGGCGCTGTCGGCGGAGATCGGGGCCGCCTGCCCCGAAGGTGTCGACTTCGTCTACGAAAATGTGGGCGGTGCCTGTCTTGACGCGGCGCTGCTCAATCTGGCGCAGGGGGCGCTGGTGGTGATCTGCGGCCTGATTTCGGAATATAACGGACCGCCGCAGGGCGCGCGCAACATCTGGCAGTTGCTGGTCAAAACCGCGACGATGCGCGGCTACCTCATCAGTCAATATCTGGACCGCTTTCCTGAAGGCGTGGCGGCGATGGCGCGGCTCGCAGGCGAAGGCGCGGTCGTCTATGACGAGCATGTCGAGGACGGGATCGACAACGCCCTGCCGGCGATGCTGCGCCTGTTCGACGGCAGCAATCAGGGCAAGATGATCCTGAAGCTGGCCTGACCGCCGCCAGAACGGGCGGATCGCAAATTGTTGCGTTCCCGACACATGTTTCGCGCGACCGCGCCGACCTGTGCAAAATCACAGCTAACCAAATGCACGAAATAGACGAAGGTAGCCGCGATCACAGGACGCCCAACCGAGCGCGTCCGGCCTTTTTGGGGAGAGTGCCATGAACAGGAAATTCGCGTTCGCATCCACCATCTTGTCGAGCGGGATCGCGCTCATCGCATCCATGCCCGCCTTGGCGCAGGACGCCGCGCCCCAGGCCGCAGCCGAACAGCCGGTGAGCGCCGGTGAGATCATCGTCACCGCCCGCCGCCGCGAGGAGCGGCTTCAGGACACGCCGGTCGCGGTCACGGCGGTCAACGCCGCGATGCTGGAAAACAAGGCGGCGGTGAATATCGGCGACCTGACCGGCTCCGCGCCGAACCTGCTCA
Organism: Sphingobium amiense; assembly: GCF_003967075.1. Lineage (NCBI taxonomy): Bacteria > Pseudomonadati > Pseudomonadota > Alphaproteobacteria > Sphingomonadales > Sphingobiaceae > Sphingobium > Sphingobium amiense. The sequence goes on along the minus strand of NZ_AP018664.1, from coordinate 3,807,624 downwards.
TCACCAACCAGAATTCGGGCGCGGCCGCCGCCAACCTCGCGATCCGCGGCCTGACCTATGCGGACGTCGAGAAATCGGCCGAACCCACGGTCGGCGTCGTCGTCGATGGCGTATTCATCGGCACCAGCACCGGCCAGTTTTTCGACTTTTTCGACATCGAGCAGATCGAAGTGCTGCGCGGCCCGCAGGGGACGCTGTTCGGGCGTAACACCATCGGCGGCGTCATCAACATACGGCGCAGCAAGCCGACCGGCGAGTTCGGCGGCAAGGTCGAGGTTTCCTACGGCAAGTTCAACACGCTCGCGACCCGCGCGGTCGTAAACGCGCCGCTGTCGAGCGACGGGAGCGTGGGCATCAAGGGCTTCTATTTCCACAACGAAAGCGACGGCTGGTATCGTCAGGCGCAGGACGGCAGCCGACGCGGCTTTTCCAACAACGAGAATTTCGGCGGCGCGCTTCGCGTGGCGCCGGTCGGCAGCGGCTTCGAGGGCATATTGACGGTCGAGAAGCAGGTGCAGAAATATGACCCGGTCGTGTCCAACCTGACGCGCACGGGCGAGGTGTTCTGCGGCCTGATCCCCGCCGAGCAGTGCAACCGCAACAATACGACCGATCTCTATACCGTGTTCGGTCAGGCCAATGTCGGCCACTACAGCGCGCCATCGGCTACGCTGGAAATGAACTATGATGCGGGCGACGTGACGCTGACGTCCATCACCGGCTGGCGCAAGTCGAAGGAAAACCAGACGCAGGATTTCGACGGATCGTCGGTCGATCTCTATTATGTCCGCCGCTTGCAGAATTATGAGCAGTGGAGCCAGGAGTTCCGTGCCGCGGGCAAGATCGGCAGCAGCCTCGACTATGTCGTCGGCCTCTATTATTTCAAATCGGACTATTATCTGGCGCAATATAGCCGCGTTTTTGCCTTCGCGCCGACCGTCGATCCGCTGGTTTACGACACCAATCCGCAGCAGGTGAACGGGAGCACACGGTCGATCGCCGCGTTCGGCGATTTCAACTGGGCCTTCGCCGACCGGTGGCGCCTGTCCTTCGGCGGACGCTTCACCCGCGACAAGAAGGCGCTGGACAACAGTTTCGGCGGCAATCTGATCGGCGCCGGGCAGGACACGTTCAAGAAGTTCACGCCCAAGGTCGGCGTCGATTTCCGCCCCAACAATCAGACGATGATCTACGCAAGCTGGTCGCAGGGCTTCCGGTCGGGCGGCTTCTCCCCCCGCGCCGGCACGGCGGCGAGCGCAAGCCAGTCCTATCGCCCCGAGGTCGTCGACAGCTTCGAGGTGGGCAGCAAGCTGGAACTGTTCGACCGCAAGCTGCAGTTCAACGTCGCGGCTTTCTATTCCAAATACAAGAATCTCCAGCAGAACAACACGCTCAACTGCCCGAGCTGCGCCACGGGTAACGAGACGATCACGTCCAATGTCGGTTCGGCCAAGATCAGGGGTCTGGAGTTCGATTTCACTGCGCGACCGAGTTCGCAGCTCACCATCACCGGCTCGATGGGTCTGCTCGATTCCAAGTTCAAGGGCTTCATCGTCGGCGGCATCTCGCCGGTGACGGGCGCGGTCGTGCCTTATGATTATTCGAAGAACGACCTCATCTACAATCCGAAGATGACCGCTTCGCTGGCGGCGGACTATACCGTGCCGACCAGCTTCGGCGAAGTGATCGCGAACCTCACCTATCGCTATATCGGCCGTTACGACCAGCAGATCTCGCTGGGACCGATCAGCGGCGATCTGGTCAACGGGCCGATCATCGTCAACGGCAACGACCCGCGCGTGCGCACCGACAAGCAGGGGCTGGTCGACGCCAGCCTGTCGACCAACTTCACGCTGGCCGGAGCGGACGCCAAGCTGACCCTGTTCGGCCGCAACCTGGCCAACGACCGGGGGCCGACGCACGGCTTCACCGTGGGCGGCCTCTGGTCCTTCGGCACCGCCCGCGAGCCGCGCACCTATGGCGCGACGCTGGGGGTCAAGTTCTGACCGCTCCCGCCCTTTCGGAGCGGAACCACCTGCGGCCGGGGCATGTCATGTCCCGGCCTTTTTGTGCCCCATCGGAGAAGAGCCATGACCCACGACCAGCGGACAATCGACATGCTGGCCAGCCGCGCGGCGATCCATGACCTCGCCATGGCCTATTGCCGCGGCGTGGACCGGGCCGATGCGGCGCTGCTTGCATCGGTCTTCTGGGAAGACGGCATCATGGATGCGGGCCTCATGACAGCGCCCGCGCCGCAGTTTGCCCAGGCGATCACCGCCTATTGCCGCGAGAATATGGACGGCTGCTTTCATGCGATCAGCAACGAATGGGTGCGGATCGACGGCGACCGGGCGGTGGGCGAGCTTTATGTCGTCGCGCATGTCAGCGCAGGGGGGCAGGACGTGACGACCGGCGGGCGCTATCTCGACCGCTACGAGCGGCGGGGGGGCGTGTGGAAGATCGCGCTGCGAACCTTCGTCGCCGACTGGAACGAGGCACGGCCCGCCAGCATGGCGCTCGACCCGATCTATGAGGCCGGGCGCAACCGGGGCGGATGGGGCGACGCCGATCCGGTCGCCGCCCTGTGGCGCGGCGCGTGATGCGCCGCGCGGCGGCTCAAAGCTGGCCGTTTACATATTTCATCAGCGTGTTCTGGAACTGGCGGATCTGGATTTCCTGATAATTGGCCAGCTCGACCCGGTTGTTGGGGCTGGATTTGAGGCCCACCTGAACGAAGGGCAGATTTTCCATATCCTGTTCGAACACATCGCCCAGGATGCCGAGTTCGGGCGCTTCGGTCCATTTCTGGTCGACCGACAGAAATTTCATCTTCGGCGCACGCGGCGGCGTTTCGCCGGGCGGAACGCGGGTGATGATGCGCACTTCCATCAGGCAATGGTCGACATCGTGCCACGGCCGCCAGCGATAGACGATGTTGGGCTGAAACCCGCCCCAGGGCGACCAGTTGGGGAAGACATTATAGAGGATGGCGTCCATCATTTCCGCGTCCGACGCGAAGCTGACGTCGTGGCCGAACATCTTGGTCGTGGTGGCGCGCAGGCTTTCGCCCAGCGCCTCCCGCGCGGTTTTTCCCTCCGGCACCTTGACGTTATAGCCGCCCTCCGGCGCTTCCTCGCCCTCGTAATTGTCGGACGAGCGGCCGTTATATTTGACGAATTCGTCGACGATCCACTGCTGCGACTTGCCCTGCGGGTCGATATGCGGCGACATGGTGCCGAACGGCGTGACCGTCAGGTTCACATGGTCGCCATAGATATTGTACATGGAGTTGGCGTCGCCGGTGAAGGGCAGCAACTGCGGGTGCGTGACCACAGTGTGCCAGCTTTCCATGAAAGCCTCCATCACCACCTTCCAGTTCGCCTTGCAGACTTTTCCCACCCAGATGGCGGTGGCGCATTCCTCATGTTTCCAGCGCCGGAAATGGTCGGGCATGGGAGCGAGGAACTCCTCCAGCGTCGGCCCGTCCTTCGCCTCGCGCAGGAAGACATAGCCGCCCCAGCGCCCGACCGTCACTTCGACGAGGTGCATCGCCTCGTCCTTCAGATGCGAGAAATCCCAGCGGCAGGGGACGGTCCGGACGCTGCCGTCATTATTCCATGTAAAGCCGTGGAACGGACACTGGAGCTGCGCCGACCAGCCATCCTGCGTCTTGAGTTGCCGCCCGCGATGCAGACAGACATTGTAAAATCCCTTGATCGACCCGTCATCCTGCCGGACGAGGAGGAAGCTCTTGCCCGCATTGTCGTAGACGACATGATCGCCCGGTTCGGGCAGTTCCTCTTCGCGCGCGGCGAACTGCCAGATGCGCGGCCACATTTTTTCCTTCTCCAGCTCGAAAAAGGCGGGATCGGTGTAGCGGCTGGCGGGGATCGGCTCCGACCCCAGATTCTCATATTCGTCCTCATAGAGAAATTCGGGGACGGGATTGGTGTCCGCCGCCATCAGGTCGCGGACCGACGGGCCGGGACAGCGGGGCAGGGGTTCGCCTTTGATGCGCGGATCGCTCTCGGCCATGTCTTCCTCTCTCTGCTGTGGCGCGCCCTGTCAGGCGCGATCCCTGTTCCAATAATCTGTAGAGCGCATCGGGCCGCGCGTCAGCGGCTTTCGCTCATTGCGCGACCATGCCGCCATCGACCGTGAACTCCGCCCCGGTGATGTACCGCGCCTCGTCCGACGCCAGGAAGGCGACCATGTTGCCGATGTCCTTCGGTTCGCCGAGCCGCCCCATCGGGATCACGGCGACGAGCTGGTCATAGACATCCTTGTTGTCGGCGATCGCGACCTTCTGCATGTCGGTCATGATCATGCCGGGGTGGATGGAATTGATGCGGATATTGTCCGCCGCCACTTCCAGAGCGACGCTCTTGGTGAAGAGGCGAACGCCCCCCTTCGATGCGCCATAGGCGCCGCAGCCCGGCAGGCCGATCAGCCCCGCGACCGAGGAAAGGTTGATGATCGACCCGCCGCCCCCCTGCGCGCGCATCTGCGCCATCGCCATACGGGTGCCCAGGAACACGCTGTCGAGATTGACCGAAATCTGGCGGTGCCATTCGGCCGCCGTGATCTCGCTCATGTGGCGCAGCACGGCAATGCCGGCATTGTTGACGAGGATGTCGATGCGGCCATATTCCGCCAGCACCGCGTCGCGCACGGCATCCCACTGCGCCTCGTCGGTCACGTCCTGCGCCATGGCCACAGCCTTGTGCCCGGCGGCGCGCAGGTCGGCGGCGCGCGCCTCCACCGCCGCGCCGTCGAGGTCGGTGAGGAAGATGCTGGCCCCCTGCGCCGCCATGATGCTGGCGCCCGCAAAGCCAAGCCCGCCCGCCGACGCCGCGCCCGTCACCAGCGCCACCTTGCCCGATAGGTCTATCATCGTCACTCTCCTGTGCGTCCTTTGCGTTCAGGCTAGGGCGGCGGGAGCGGCGGGCAACTAGTCATACTCACAGAAAAATCGCCGCACCTATGACTGTGCAGAGTTCCACGGGCGCGCGGCGGGCGGTAGCGTGAAGGTCAAACAGGATGAGGGCAGAGGTGCGCATGGGCTATCATGAGACGATCGGCGACGAAGCCGCCCGAATGCTCGAATATGTCGAGACCGGCACCACCGACAGCGCCGATGCTCCGATGGAGGTGCCCGCATCCGCCTATACCGACGCCGCGCATTTCGAGCGGGAGATGGCGACCATCTTCCACCGCCTGCCGCTGCTCGCCGCCCTGACCGCCGAGATGCCCAGCCCCGGCGACTACAAGGCGATGGACCTGATGGGGAAGCCGGTTCTCATCACCCGCCGGACGGACGGCAGCGTGGCGGCGATGCTGAACGTGTGCACCCATCGCGGCATGATCCTGACGCCCGAGGGGCACGGCAATAAAAAGCGCTTTTCCTGCCCCTATCATGCCTGGACCTTCGCCAATGACGGGAAGCTGATCGGCGTCGCGGAATCGGGCAAGTTCGGCCCCGTGTGCAAGGAGGAGCGCGGCCTCACCACCCTGCCCTGCGTGGAAGCGGGCGGGATCATCTGGGTCAGCCTGTCGCAGGACGCGGACATGGACATCGGCAAGCATCTGGGCGGGATGCTGGACGATCTCGACGAATATGACCTTGCCCGCTGGCATTATTGCGGGGCGCGCCGCATCCATGGCGCGAACTGGAAGATCGCCTATGACGGCTATCTGGAGGGCTATCATTTCGCCGCCGCCCATCCCGAAACAATTCACCCGCGCACCTTTTCCAACATCATGCACTTCACCGCCTTCGGCCCGCACATGCGCGTCGGCTATCCGCAGGTGTCGATCAGGGAGAAGCTGGGGGCCGAGCCGCGCGAGCGGTGGGGGCATATCGAAAATAGCGGCTATGATTTCGTGCGGACGATCTTCCCCAACGTGTCGATCTTCTTCGCGCCCGAAATCACGCAGGTGGCACAGCTCATCCCCGGCCCGACGCCGGACCGCAACACCACCAACCTGCTGTTCATCCGGCGCGAACCGCCGCGCGATGCGGAGGATGCGGCCGCCATCGAGGGGATGATGGACTGGCTGAGCGACGTGGTGGACAGGGAGGATTATGGCGTTGGCCTGCAGGTGCAGAAAGGCCTCGAGTCCGGCGCGCTCAAGTCCGTGATCTTCGGCCGGAACGAGCGCGGCAACCAGTATTTCCACAAATATGTCGACTATCTGGTCGCCGGCGACGCGAACGCGCAGCCGCCCGTCCTCTGACCGCAGGAAATCCCATGAAGAACCGCCGCATCGTCCTGGCGTCCCGCCCCCATGGCGTGCCTGCGCCCGGCAATTTCCGCCTGATCGAGGAGGAGGTCCGTCCGCTCGCCGAGGGAGAAGTGCGCACGCGCAACCGCGTGTTCGCCATCGACCCCGCGATCCGCGGCCTGCTGGACGAAGGAGACGGCACCTATCTGCCCGCCGTGCCGCTGGGCGGCCTTATCCCCACGATGGTGCTGGGCGAGGTGATCGAATCGCGCAATCCGGCTTTTGCCGTGGGGGACCATGCGCGCGGTTTCATCGGCTGGGAGGAACAGAGCATCATTCCCGCGGACAATATTGCGTGCGAGAATGTGAAGATCGACCCGACCGTGCCGCTCACCGCCTATATGGGCGCGCTGGGCTGGTCGGGGATCACCGCCTATATCGGCCTTACGCGCATCGGCGAGATGCAGGCGGGAGACAAAGTGGTGGTGAGCGCGGCGGCGGGCGCGGTCGGCAGCGTGGCGGGACAGGTGGCGCGCCTTTCGGGATGCCGCGCGATCGGCATCGCGAGCACGGGCAAGATCGCCGAAGTGACGGAAGATCTGGGCTATCATGCGGCCGTCGATCATGTCACCGCCCCCGACCTGACCGCCGCCGTGCGGGACGCCTGCGGGGGCGAGGGCGCGAACATCTATTTCGACAATGTGGGCGGGCCGGTGCTGGACGCGATGCTGCCTGCCATGGCCGATTATGGCCGCGTGATCGTGTGCGGCATGGTCGCCAACTACAATCACCAGAACGATCCGCCCGCGATCCGCAACCTGTGGCAGGTGCTGGTCCATCGGATCAAGATGCAGGGCTTCCTCGCCTATGAGCATCCCGATCTGCTGGAAGAAGCGCAGCAGAGGCTGGGCGACTGGATCAGGGCGGGCGCCCTCAAGGCCACGGAAAATGTCGCGACCGGTATCGAGAGCGCGCCCGACGCTTTTATCCGGCTGATGTCGGGACAGACGCGCGGCAAGACGATCGTGCGGCTCGACGCCGACGTCACGACGCTGGACGGCTTCGCTCCCGGCTGATTTGGAGCGAAGCCGCACGGCTCATGCGCCCGCGAGCCAGTCGTCGATCACGGGCTTGAGGTCGGTCGAGACGAGTTCGATCAGCAGCGCTCCGTCCGGCGACACGAGATAGGCGATCACACCATAGCCCTGATCGGGCGCGGCATTGGCGGCCCTTACCCGCCAGCCCGAAGCCACCAGACGGTCAGCGTCGCCTTTCAGATCCTGCGTCCAGATGCCGATATGGCGCGCGTGGGTGGCCTGCGCAGGATCGTAGAACGGCCCTTCCCCCTGCACCAGTTCCAGATGCGGCGCCGGTCCCAGCGAATAGGTCGCACGCACCGCGATCTCGTGCGTGCCACGCTCCGGCGTCCAGAATGGCAGCGGGGCGAAATCGCGGACCGGAGCGAACCGCAGCCCGAGATCGCGGCCATAATCCGCCACGGCCCGATCGACATCGGCGACCGCGATGCCGTTATGATGGATGTTCGTCAGGTCGACCATGGCCCTCTCCTGTTGGCGCGTGGAGGATGGCTTTTCACCCGATGGCGGCGCAGGAAACAAGCTGGCAGCTTTGGCAGGTGCGCGCCCGCCGCCGCACGCACAAGAGGAAGGCTGACGGAGAGGCGCGATCAGGAGAGGGCAGGACATGCGGATCACAACGCGAGTGCCGGACATGCGGCGGGACGCCGGGCAATGAGCGGGATCGGGCCGGAACGCACCGCTGCGCTTGCCGAGCGTGTGGAGGCGTTCGTGCGCGGCACCGTCATCCCCTATGAAAGCGATCCCCGCCGTGACCATCATGGCGCGCCCACCGAGGAACTGGTCGCGGAACTCAAGGATAGGGCGCGCGAGGCTGGCGTGCTCACCCCGCATATCCTGCCTGACGGCAGCCATCTGACGCAGCGCGAAACGGCGGCCGTGCTGACCGCTTCGGGTCTCTCCCCGCTCGGCCCGCTCGCCTGCAACACGGCCGCGCCCGACGAAGGCAATATGTATTTGCTGGGCAAGGTCGGCAGCGCGGAAATTCAGGCGCGTTTCCTGAAGCCTCTGGTCGAAGGGCGCGCCCGTTCCGCCTTCTTCATGACGGAGCCGGATGGCGGCGCGGGATCGGACCCGTCCATGATGAAGACGCGCTGCCATCGGGATGGCAACCACTGGATCATCAACGGGCGAAAGGCATTCATCACCGGCGCGCAGGGCGCAAAGGTCGGAATCGTCATGGCCAAATCGGACGATGGCGCCTGCATGTTTCTGGTCGACCTGCCCGACCCCGCCATCCGCATCGAGCGGGTGCCCAACACCATCGACAGTTCGATGCCCGGCGGCCACGCGACCGTCGCCATCGACAATCTGCGCGTGCCCGCCGACCAGATGCTAGGCAACAGCGGCGAAGGATTTCAATATGCGCAGGTGCGTCTCAGCCCCGCGCGCCTGTCGCACTGCATGCGATGGCTGGGCGCATGCATCCGCGCCAACGAGATCGCGACGGACTATGCCAACCGGCGCATGGCCTTTGGCAGGACGCTGATCGACCATGAGGGCGTCGGCTTCATGCTGGCGGACAATCTGATCGACCTGAAGCAGGCGGAACTGATGATCGACTGGTGCGCGGGCGTGCTGGACAGCGGATCGCTCGGCACGGCTGAAAGCTCCATGACGAAGGTTGCAGTGTCCGAAGCGCTGATGCGGATCGCCGACCGATGCGTGCAGGTGATGGGCGGCACGGGCGTCACCACAGACACGATCGTCGAACAGGTGTTCCGGGAAATCCGCGCCTTCCGCATCTATGACGGCCCGACCGAAGTGCATAAATGGAGCCTCGCCAAGAAGATCAGGCGCGACTGGAAGGGAGCGCAGGCGGAAAGCGGCGCGACATGAGCGCGGCCGACGCCTCCGCCAACGCCGGGACGATTCCCGTGCGCGAGGCGCATCGTTTCGACGAGGGCGAGCTCGCCCGCTGGATGGCGTCCCATGTCGCGGACTTTGCCGGCCCGATGCAGGTCGAACAGTTCAGGGGCGGCCAGTCCAACCCGACCTACAAGCTGACGACCCCGGCGCGGACCTATGTGCTGCGCCGGAAGCCGCCGGGCGAACTGCTGAAGGGCGCGCACGCGGTGGAGCGGGAGGCACGGGTGCTCGGCGCTCTTGGCCAAGCCGGTTTTCCGGTCGCGCGCGTCCATGGCCTTTGCACCGACGACGCCGTCATCGGAAGCTGGTTCTACGTCATGGACATGGTGGAAGGACGCATCTTCTGGGACGCATCCCTGCCCGAGATTCCGAAGGCGGAGCGCGCCGCCTATTTCGACGCGATGAACGCCACGCTGGCGCAGCTTCATCGCTTCGATCCCGAAACGATTGGGCTGGGCGACTATGGCCGGCCCGGCAATTATTTCGAGCGGCAGATCGCCCGCTGGTCGAAACAATATCTGGAGGACGAAGCGGCGGGGCGCGATCCGGGGATGGACCGGCTGATCGAATGGCTGCCAACCGCCATCCCGCCGGGCGACGAAACGCGGGTGGTGCATGGCGATTTCCGCTGCGACAACATGATTTTCCACCCCCGCGAGCCGCGTGTGCTGGCGGTGCTGGACTGGGAACTTTCGACGCTGGGGCATCCGCTGGCGGACTTCGCCTATCATGCGATGATGTACCGGATGCCGCAGGAGATCGTCGCGGGCCTTGGCGGCGCCGACCCCCGTCCTCTCGGCATCCCGACCGAGGAAGATTATCGCGCCGCCTATTGCCGCAACGTGGGACGCCCGCCGATTCCGGACGCGGACTATGCCTTTTACATCGCCTTCAATTTCTTCCGGATGGCTGCCATCTTCCACGGCATCAAGGGCCGGGTGATCCGTGGCACGGCGGCGTCCCTCCATGCACGGGAGCGCGCCGAGCGCCTGCCGCAACTGATCGCGCTGGCGGTGGAGCGGATGGAGGCCTGCCGATGAACGACACCGCCTCTCCCGTTCACTTCGCCGTCGCGGACGGGATCGCGCGGGTAACGCTCAACCGGCCCGAGGCGGGCAATGCCATCGACATGCCCATGGCGCGCGCTCTGGTCGATGTCGCCACCCGTTGCCAGACCGACGCCGCCATCCGCTGCGTCCTGCTGACCGGCGCGGGGCGGCTGTTCTGCGCCGGGGGCGATGTGGGCAGCTTCCGGGCTGCGGGCGGGAATGTCGAGGCGCTACTCCTCGAACTGGCGGGCACGCTGCATGGCGCGGTCGCCCGCTTCGCCCGCATGGCCAAGCCGCTCGTCACGCTGGTGAACGGCCCGGCGGCGGGCGCGGGCCTCAGCCTCGCCATCGCGGGCGATGTCGTGCTGTGCGCGGAGTCGGCGCATTTCACTGCGGCCTATGGCGCGATTGGCCTGACGCCCGATGGCGGCATGAGCTGGCTGCTGCCGCGCCTCGTGGGACTGCGCAAGGCGCAGGAGATGATCCTGACCAACCGCCGCGTGAAGGCGGAGGAAGCGGAGCGGATCGGTCTTGTCACCCGGACGGTGGAGGACGATGCTCTGGCCGCCGAGGGCGAGGCGATGGCGGCGACCCTCGCGCGCGCGGCGACCGGCGCGGTGGGCGCGGCGCGGGCGCTGTTGCGCGACAGTTTCCAGACCGGACTGGAAACCCAGTTGGAAAGCGAAGCCGGTGCGATCAGCCGGGCGGGCGCTTCGGCGGAGGGCCGCGAGGGGCTGGCCGCCTATTTCGCCAGGAGGCCGCCGGATTTCCCCATGGCTTGAAAGCGCGGGCGTCTGGCGTCAGGGAAGGAAGGATGGTTCCGCCAGCCTCCCCCCCTCCCCCGCCCCGCTCCGCTTTCGCGCAAGGCGCGAGCGCGCAGCTTTTCGATCTGGGCGACGGGCGGGTGCTGAAGTTGTTCCGGGCCAGCGTGTCGGACGAGATGATCGCGCGGGAAGCGGCGGCATCCGCCCATGCCGCCCGATGCGGCATTCCGACCGCCGCCGCGATCGAACGGCGCGAGCAGGACGGGCAGCGCGGCATCGTCTACCCCCGGCTCGATGGGCCGACCGCTATGGCGTGGATTCGCCGCCACCCGATGCGCGCGGCGCAAATGCTCGACCGGATGGGTGCGACGCTCCGGGCGGTCCATGCGGCGCAGGCACCGGCGGACCTGCGATCCTTAAAACAGGTGCTGGCGACCGACATCGCCTATGGTCCGGCCTCCCCCGGCCTGCAAAAGGCGGCGATCGCCTATCTGGAAACGCTGCCGGACGGGGCGGCGCTGAGCCATGGCGACTTCCACCTCGGCAATGTCATGATGACGGCGCAGGGGCTGGCCGTGATCGACTGGTCGAAGGCTGCGGCGGGGCATCCGGCGGCGGACATGGTGCGATCCGAAATGCTGATGCGCTTCGGCGTCGGGCCGAACGACTGGGTGACGAACCTGTGGCGGGACTGGGCCGCGCGGCGGATGCGGCGCAGCTATCTGGCGGGCGCAGGCGTGACGCCGGACATGCTGGCGCGCTGGCGTCCGGTGGTGGCGCTGGCCTGGCTGAGAGCGCGGGACGCCGGGCGGACATCCGCCTTTCGCCGCTACCTGAATGCCGCGCTGGCGCGCGCCGGTCTCCCGACCGACTGACCGTCGCTGCGGCGCAACGGTTCATTGCCCCTGCGTCACAAAGGGGTTGACGTGTGCGTGGTGGGGATAGTCTATGGGGCGGTTTCAGAAACACCCCGTGAGAGGACAGGCGGTCCGGATGCGTCCGGGCGGGCCTGATCGGCGCGCGTCCCTGTTGCGAGCGAGAGAGTTGAGATGAAGATAGCTGTTTTTGGGCTTGGCTATGTCGGGCTGTCGAACGCGGTGCTGCTGGCGCAGCATAATGAGGTTGTGGCGGTCGACATATCGGAGGAGCGGGTTGCGCAGCTCAATGCCCGCCAGTCGCCGATCAGCGATGTGGAGCTGGAGGATTTCCTCGCCAACCGGCCGCTCGATCTGCGCGCGACGACGGACGCGCAGGAAGCGCTCGCGGGAGCGGACTTCGCCATCGTCGCGACGCCGACCAACTATGACGCCGACACCAACAAGTTCGACACGCGTTCGGTCGACGCGGTGATCGCGACCGCCATCGCCGCCAGCGCGACCGTGACGGTGGTGGTCAAGTCGACCATTCCGGTGGGCTATATCGACGATGTGCGCGCGAGCCTTGGCACCGATCAGGTGATCTTCAGCCCCGAATTCCTGCGCGAAGGACGCGCGCTCTACGACAATCTCCACCCTTCGCGCATCATCGTGGGCGAGCGGTCGGAGCGGGCGCGGGTCTTTGCCGGGCTGCTGCTTCAGGGGGCGGAGAAGAAGGACGCGCAGATCCTCTTCACCGACGCGCGCGAGGCCGAGGCGATCAAGCTCTTCGCCAACACCTATCTCGCAATGCGGGTCGCCTTCTTCAACGAACTGGACAGCTACGCCATCGCAGGCGGCATGGACACGCGCCAGATCATCGACGGCGTCAGCCTCGATCCCCGGATCGGCGCGCATTATAACAATCCCAGCTTCGGCTATGGCGGCTACTGCCTGCCCAAGGACACCAAGCAGCTCCTCGCCAACTATGCGCAGGTGCCCCAGAACCTGATCCACGCCATCGTCGAGGCCAACCGCACGCGCAAGGATTTCCTCGCCGACCGGATCATCGCACAGAAGCCCAGAACCGTGGGCGTGTTCCGCCTCGTCATGAAGGCGGGGTCCGACAATTTCCGCCAGTCCTCGATCCAGGGCATCATGAAGCGGGTCAAGGCCAAGGGCATATCCGTCGTCATCTACGAACCCGCGCTCAATGAAGACGCCTTCTTCGGATCGCCCGTCATCCGCGACCTCGACCAGTTCCTCCAGACCTCCGACGTCATCATCGCCAACCGCATGACACCCGAACTCCAGCCCGCAGGCGACAAGGTCTTCACACGAGACCTCTTCGGGTCAGATTGAAATAAGGCTAGTTGCGGGGCGAAGGGTGATTTGCGTCCCGAAGCGGGCGCGGGGCCGCCCGCATCGTGAAAATTCGCAATCGACTTGGGCCGCGATGGCTGTAAGGCAGACGGGGTGAAGCGACGGGGCGATCATCATGCGAAGCGGTGAAGGGTCGATCGCCGCCAAGTCCCTGTGGACGATCGGCACCTATGTCGCGTCCGCAGGCATCCGCTTCTCCTCCAGCATCGTGCTGTCGCAACTGCTCGGCCCCACAGTGTTGGGCGTCGTCGTCATCGCGCAGGCCGCGCGGGTGGGCACCGACCTGCTCACCGACCTCGGCTTCGAACAGAATGTCGTCTCCAGCCCGCATGGCGACGATCCCGCTTTCCTCAACACGGTCTGGACGATGCAGATCGTGCGCGGCGTGCTCATTTCGCTCGCCTTCGCCAGCCTCGCGCCGCTGCTCGCCCACGCCTATGGCATCGACGTTGCCGTGATGCTGGCGATGAGCGCCGCGCCGTTCCTCAGCTCACTCGCCTCCACCTCGATCTACAGCCTCTCGCGCCGCATGGACGTGCGCACGCGCAACCTGTTCGAGCTGGCGACCGAAGTCACCGGCCTTGCGCTCAATGTCGCCTTCGCGGTGGCGCTGAAAAATGTGTGGGCGCCGATATTCGGCATATTGCTGACCCTCTGCGCCCGCTCCGCCTTCAGCTACGCCCTGCCCCATGTCCGCCACCGGCTGACCTTCCACAGGGAGCATGCCGTCGCGATCCTGCATTTCAGCAAGTGGATCATGATGTCGTCGCTGGCGCTCTATGCCGCCGTCTATATCGACCGGCTCTATCTGGGCCTTGTCGTGCCGCTGGCGATGCTGGGCGTCTATGGCCTTGCCAAGACGGTGTCGGACCTGCCGCAGACCGTGGCGGGGCGGCTGGCGTTCCAGATCGTCTTCCCCTTCATCGCGCGCAACCGGGAGAGCTTCGACCGCGCGGCCCGGCGCGACCTTGCCCGCACGCGCGGTCAGTTCGTGGCGCTGGTGATGCTGGGCATCGGCACGGTGATGGCCTGGTCCGACTGGGCGATCCATATCCTCTATGGCCGGCGCTATGAGGAGGCGGGGTGGATGCTGTGCCTGCTGCTGGTCGGAAGCTGGATCGGGGTGCTCGCATCGCTCAACGAAGCGACGGTGTTCGGCCACGGGCGGCCGCAGTTCGTCAGCCTCGCCAACATGGTCCGCAGCATCGTGATCGCCATCGCGCTGCCGACCGGCTTTGCGCTGGGCGGCCTGCCCGGCGCGCTGATGGCGCTGCCGGCGGGCGAGGTCAGCCGCTACCTGCTGCTGCTGCGCACGCAGCGGCGGCTCGGCATGACCTTCCTGCGGCAGGACGCGGCGTTCAGCCTCGGCCTTGCGGGAATAGCGGGGACGTGGATCGCGATCCGGCTGGCGATGGGGCTGGGCGTGCCATGGGCGTTGATGGGGTGAAAGCGGGAGGAGCGCGCGTGGGGCATGAGGAATCGCTGCTGCTGGTGACGCATGTGCCGATGCGCAAGGGGCCGCGCGGATGGCAGATCGACGACCAGACGGCAGCAGGCATCGCCCAATGGCGGCAGCATTTCGGCCGCGTGACCTTTTGCGGCGTCGATCATGGCGATGCGGGTGCGGGATCGGCGAGCTGGGTCGATGCGGACGGCGGCGTGGAAGACGGCACGATCCATATTGTCGCGCTGCCATGGGCCTATCGGCTTGGGGCCATGGCGCGGCATGTGAAAGCCGTTCGGGCGCAACTCGCGCCGCTGGTGGCGCAGCACCGGCATCTCTGCTTCACCATCGGCGGGCTGGTGGGCGACTGGCCCGCGCTCGCGGCGCAGGAGGCGATCGGGCAGAAGCGCGCCTATGCCGCGTGGATCGACCGGGTGGAAGCGAGCGTGCTGCGCAACAAGGTGGCGGACGCGCCCTTCCCCAGACGCCTTGCCGCCGCCGCAATGGCCCCCGCGATGGAAGCATGGACGCGGCATCTGCTGCGCCACAGCCGCGTCGCACTGCTGCAGGGGCGCGACACGTTCGACCATTATGCGCGTCACGCGCCCGACCCGCACTGCACCTATGACACGCACACCCATGCGACAGACCAGATCGACGCCGCCGCGCTGGCGGCGAAGCAGGCGCATGTCGCGTCGGGCGCGCCCTTGCGGATCGTCTATGTCGGGCGCGCGGCGGCAATGAAGGGGCCGTCGGACTGGATCGACGTGCTGGAGCGGCTGGACAAGGCGGGCGTGCCGTTCACCGCCCGCTGGATCGGCGACGGGCCGGATCTTGCGGCGATGCGCTCGCGAGTCGCAGCGTCGGGCCTTGGGGACAGGGTCGACCTGCCGGGATTCGAGGGGCGGCGCGACGTGCTGCTCGCCGCCCTGCGGGACAGCGACATGCTGCTCTTCTGCCACCGGACCGCCGAATCGGCGCGCTGCCTGATCGAGGCGCTGGTGTCGGGATGCCCGATCATCGGCTATGACGGCGGTTATCCGCGCGGGCTGGTGGAGCGGCACGGCGGGGGGCTGTTCGTGCCCCCAGCCGACAGCACGGCGCTGGCGGACCGGATTGCGGCACTGCATGCCGACCGCGCGGCTATGGTGGCGCTGCTGGGCGCGGCGGCGCAGAGCGGGACGCTCTACACCGAGGATGCGCTCTACGCCCACCGTGCCGAATTGATGCGGCGCGGCTGAGGCGCGAAATAGCGCTGGGCTTTGGCCGTCAGCCTTCCTAAGCATCGGGCAGGGGGACGATCATGGCCGACCACAAGAAGCTAGAGGGACTTCAGATCCTGCGCGGTTTCTGCGCGACGGCGGTGGTGGTGAGCCATGCGTCGGGGATGACGGCGCTGCCCAAATATGGCGGGCAGGCCTTCTTCAACCGGCAGCTCGAATATGGGTTTCTGGGCGTCGACATCTTCTTCGTCATCAGCGCCTTCATCATCGCGACGGTCAATCTGCGCGGGCGGGAATGGGTGCCGCGCCTGACCGCGCGCAGCTATTTCGCCAAGCGCTTCGTGCGGATCGTGCCGCTGATGTGGCTGGCGATCCTGTCCTATGCGGCGCTGCAGTTCGCGGCCAACCGCGCGGGGTTCGAGGTGGCGGGCTATGTCCGCGCGCTGTTCCTGCTGCCTTTTTCGAACCTCAAGCCCGATGTCATCTGGACGCTGCGGCAGGAGTTCCTCTTCTACCTCATCTTCTGCCTCGCCTTCTTCGGGCCGAAAGCGCTGCGCTGGCTGATCCTTATCTGGGTGCTGTCGCCCATCGCCTATGTCGCGTCGCTGGGGTCGATGACAGCGACCACCGCCTTCATCGACAGCGCAGCCTCGATCCTGTTCAGCACCGTCAATCTGGAATTCGGCGCTGGGCTGATCCTCGGCCTTGCCTGGGTGCGCAGCCCGCCGGTTGGCGAATGGCGTTCGCCGGTGCATCCGCTGGTTGCCATCTACGGGCTTGGCATCCTGCTGTTCGCGCTGGTCGCAGCGACGGGATTTGTGGGACAGACGCTCCCCCTCGTGCTGACGATGGGCGCGACGGGCGCGCTGCTGGTGGGCTTTTCGGCGCGGGTGCATTGCCCGCCGGGGCTGCTCACCGGGGTGGGCGAACTGCTGGGCGACGCTTCCTATTCCATCTACCTCTTCCACCTGCATCTTCAGGTCTGCGCGCTGACGGTCCTGACGAAGCTGCACCTGACACTGCCCGCCCCGGTCATGGTCGCGGGCTTGCTGGCGCTGTCGCTCGGCGGCGGCGTGCTCATCCACCTGCTGATCGAAAAGCCGCTCATCCGCTGGACCCGTGCGCGCGTGGAGGGCAGGGCGGCGCGCTGAACGCCCCCTGCCACTCGGTTGGTCGCAATAGCGCCGGTAAACCGGGCGATTTCAGCAAAAATTTACCAAATTCGCCTAGCTCGGGGGATGACCGCGCCGAAGCGAGCGACGGACCATCTTGAGGGTTAACTGGCTATGTTTCGCAAATCGGGCGAACCGGGAGAATTGCGCGCGGCGATCGGGCGCTACCGGACCGCTTTCGCCGCTGTCGGCCTGCTGAGCGCGCTGCTCAACATCCTGCTGCTGGGCGGGTCGATCTACATGATGCTGATCTACGATTCGGTGCTGCCGAGCCACAGCCTGCCGACGCTGATCGGACTGCTGGTGATGCTGGTAGGCGTCTATGCCTTTCAGGGCATGTTCGACCAGATGCGCACCCATACGCTGAACGACATCGCCAACGGGTTCGACCTTCAGCTTTCGCGGCGCGTGCAGGAGGCGATGACCGACGCCGCGCTTTCGGGCAACCGGGTCGGCGCGGACGGCCTCGCGCCGATGCGCGACCTTGCCAATATCCGCGCCTTCCTCTCCGGCTCCGGCCCCGCCACCCTCATCGACCTGCCGTGGATCCTGTTCTTCGTCGGCACCCTCTTCCTGCTGCACTTCTGGATCGGCGTCACCGCGCTGGCGGGCAGCATCGCGCTGTTCAGCCTGACGCTTGTCACCGAACATGTGGTGCGCAAGCCCACGACGCAGCTCGCGCCCATCGCGGGCAACCGCAACGCGCTCGCCGAAACGCAGATCCGCCACAGCGAGATGCTGGCGTCGATGGGGATGCGCACCCGCCTGCTCGACCGCTGGGACGCGGTGAACCGTCAGCATCTGGCCGCGCACCACGCCCTGTCGCGCACGGTGGCGTCGCTTGGCGGCGTCAGCAAGATCGGGCGGATGCTGCTTCAGTCGCTGATCCTGACCGTCGGCGCATGGCTGGTGATCGAGGGCAAGGCGACCGGCGGCGTGATCTTCGCCTCCTCGCTGCTGTCCGCCCGCGCACTCGCTCCGGTCGATCAGGCGATCGCCAACTGGCGCGGTTTCGGCGCGGCGCGTGAAGGCTGGCGGCGGCTCGACGCGCTGCTCGCCACCGTCCCGGCGCGCAAGCCGCACCAGATCGCGCTGCCCGCGCCGCAGCAGAGCCTCAGCGTCAACCAGCTTTACCTCGCGCCCCCGGGCACCGAGCGCATCACGCTCAACGACATCAACCTGCATCTGGAGGCGGGCGACGGCCTTGCCGTCATCGGCCCCAGCGCGGCGGGCAAGTCCTCGCTGGGCCGCGCGCTGCTCGGCATCTGGCGGCCGCTGCGCGGCGCGGTGCGCATGGACGGCGCGGCGCTCGACCAGTGGGACATGGACGTGCTGGGCGAGAATATGGGCTATCTCCCCCAGACGGTCGAACTGCTGGAAGGCACGATCAGCGACAATATCGCGCGCTTTTCGTCCGAAGTCTCCTCTGAACATGTGATCGCGGCGGCGCGCGCCGCGGGCGTTCACGAGATGATCGTGCAGTTGCCGCAGGGTTACGACACGAGAGTGGGGCCGGGCGGCGGCGGCCTGTCCATGGGGCAGCAGCAGCGCATCGGCCTTGCCCGCGCGCTCTACCGCGATCCCTTCCTTGTGGTGCTGGACGAACCTAATTCCAACCTCGATCCCGACGGCGACGCCGCGCTCCAGAACGCGATCGCTTCGGTGCGGGCGCGCAAGGGCATCGTCGTGGTGATCGCGCACCGACACTCCGCGCTCGCCAACGCCAACAAGGTGCTGATGCTGCGCGACGGGCGGGTCGCCGCATTTGGCCCGCGCGATGAGGTGCTGGCCCAGCTTCAGGGACGGCCCGTCGCCGTGCCTTCCACGCCGGGCGGCACGCCCGGCACTCCTTCCCCCGCCCCGCGCGCTGCCTGAAAAGCATAGGACACGTCATGGCGACCAGCCTTTCCATTCTTCCCCCTGCCACCCTGCCGATGGTGGCCTATGATCCCGAAGCGCGGATGCGGCGCAGCCTGCGCGGCGTGCTGCTGGCGTCGGCCCTGCTGGTGTTCGGCATCGGCGGCGCGGCTGCGCTCGTCCCGATGGGCGGCGCGGTCGTCGCGGGCGGACAGATCGGCGCGGAATCGCGCGTCAAGAAGATCGCGCATCCGACCGGCGGCACCGTCGCTGAAATCCTCGTGCAGAACGGCCAGCATGTCCGCAAGGGACAGATCCTCGTGCGGCTCGACGATACGGTGAGCGGATCGACCGCGACGCTTTCGGCGCTGTCGGTCGATCAGCTTCTGGCGCAGAAGGCGCGGCTGGAGGCTGAACAGCTCGGCCTCGGCAGCATCGACTTCCCCGCCAGCCTGACACGCCGCACCGATGCGAGCGCGCAGCAGGCGATGGCGAACGAGCGGCGCATGTTCGCGCTGCGCCAGCAGGAGCTGAGCGGCCTTGGTGCGCAGTTGTCGGCGCGCGTGGCGCAATATCATGACGAGATCGGCGGCTATCGCGCGCAGATCGCGGCGCTCAGGCAACAGTCCGCGCTGATCGAGCCGGAACGGCGCAACATGCAGACGCTCTACGACAAGAAGCTGGTGACGCTGGGTCGCCTCAACCAGCTGGAACGCACCGCCGTCGACCTGCACGGATCGGCGGGCGCGCTTCAGGCGCAGATCGCGCAGGCCAACAGCCGCATCAGCGAGGCGCGCGCCCAGATCATCCAGATCGGGCAGGCGCGGCGCGCCGAAGCCGGGGCGCAGCTCGCCCAGGTCAACGAGCAGCTCAACCAGCAGCAGGCGCGCACCGTGTCGGCCATAGACGAACGCAACCGTTCGGTCATCCGCGCTCCCTATGACGGGGTAGTGGAGCAATTGTCGCTGACCACCGTTGGCGGCGTCATCCGTCCGGCCGAAACGATCATGGAGATCGTGCCGGACAAAGACCCGCTGCTGGTCGAAGCGGCGCTCAACCCCACCGATGTCGATCAGGTGCATGTCGATCAGCCCGCGCGCGTCAGCTTCCCCTCGCTCAGCCGCACGGCGACGCCCGAACTGCGCGGAACGGTCGCCTATGTGGCGGCGGAGCGCGTCACCGATCCCGAAGGCCGCGCCTTCTATCCGGTGCGGGTCCAGCTTACACCCGACAGCCTTGCGCGGCTGCGGCGCACGGGCGGGTTCAAGTCGGGCGTTCCCGCCGAAGTGTATATCGAAACGGGATCTCGGTCGATGATGGCCTATATCACCAAGCCGCTGCGCGATCAGTTCGCCCGCGCCTTCCTCGACGATTGAGGAGGAGCGGCCGTTTCGCTCAGGCGGCTCGTCTGAGTGAAGCGAGCAGGTCGGTCGCGTCGGAAGGAGCGGGGCGGCGCAGCGCCGACTCGCCCCTCCACCTTTTGCGGCGGTAGCGCGTGACGCCATAATCGAGCACCGGCCACAGCAGGGTCAGCGCGATGTCGGCCAGCGTATCTTCGAGTCGCAGGCTGCCATAATGGAGGAAATCCAGCAGTTCATTCGCCAGTTCGGCGTGAATGACGGTCAGCAGCGCATAGGCTGAGGCGCGGCGGGTGCGCAGCATGAATTTCGCCCCGACATAGAGCGCCATTCCGGCATGGACGTGCATGGTCGCGTGGGAAATCCCCAGCATTTCCACCAGTCCATTGGCTTGAGCGACGTAGAAGGCGGCCAGATCCATGGCCGCACATGTGCCCCATCGTGGTTAACAAAAAGCTATCTGCCTGCCTCGAGTCCCCGCACGTCTGCAACGGATCGCCGCGCATGGCGTTAACTTCGTCCAACATCGCTGTATCTCCATGGCACAATGCTGCACTGCGGCAGAACCGGCCTGTATTTTTGCGGCCGGTTGTGATAGCCGCCGACTCCGCGTCGGGGTGCAGGGACAACAAGAGCGAAAACGGTGCAGATAGCCAACGCCCAGGATTATGATCGCCCGGCACGCCGTCTTTCCGACCGGCGGATCGTGATGCTGATCATCCTTCTGATGCTGGGCGCGATCATGGCGAGCGCGGTGGCGCTGGCGGTGCGGTCGATCTGGACGCAGTCGTCCGATCCGCTGACCTTCACTGCGCCGGTATCGCATGACGCCGTGCGCCCGACGCCGCAGCGTGTGGCGGCAATGACCACATCCGATCCCGCCGCGCTGGAACCGATTTCAGCGCAGGACGCGCTGGCCGCCAACAACGCCATCGCCCTGTCGAGCCGGCCGAACCCGGCCGCCAGCCCCTTCGTGCTGTCGCCGCAGGCGGATCGCAATTATCTGAGCGCGCTCAACTGTATGACCGCCGCCATTTATTATGAAGCGGGCAACGAGCCGATCGACGGCGAGCGCGGCGTGGCGCAGGTGATCCTCAACCGCATGCGTCACCCGGCCTATCCCAAGTCGGTGTGCGGCGTCGTGTATCAGGGGTCGGAACGGCGCACCGGATGCCAGTTCACCTTTACCTGCGACGGGTCGCTGGCGCGCACGCCGATCCGGTCGACCTGGGTGCGGGCGCAGGCGATTGCGGCCGAAGCGCTCGCCGGGCACGTCTATGCGCCGGTCGGCCTCGCGACGCACTATCACGCCAATTATGTTTTCCCCTACTGGGCGCCGACGCTGCTCAAGACGGCGGTGGTCGGCACGCATATCTTCTATCGCTGGGACGGGTCGTCCGGCCTGCCGGGCGCGTTCCGGGGCCGCTATGCCGGTGAGAGCGACGAGGGCATCCCCGGCGTCGCCGCCACGCAGACCGCCGCACCGGTCCTGCTGGAAGACGGGACCAGCGCCGTGCTGGTGGAGCGCAAGGCGCTGGGTCAGGATGCAAAGGTGCAGGATGCGGCGGCGACCGTTCCCGGTCTGGGCGCCATGCCCGCGACAGGGGCGGGCCGCTGGGCGCTGGGGGTCAAACCGGTTGCGGATTCGGCGGACGCCCGGACGCAGAAACTGCCCCAGACGCCCGCCGCCGCGCTTGCCCTGCGGGACCAGAGCGCCAATCCCTGATCCCGCGCGGGCGTCTTCAGACGGCCCGCAGCTTTCGCAACGCCATCGCGGTCGCATCGACGGTCGCGGACACCGCCGTGTTCTGCTGCGCCCACACGCGCAGGCGGAACTGGAGCGATGACAGCGTGCCTGTGGGGATGGTGAGCGGCGGCAGGCGAAGCACCCCGCTCCATGCTTCGGCAGGCATGAAATTGTCTGCGCCCTGCCCCGAATTGCCGCAGTTGGTCTGCACCGTCACATTGCCGGACCCCGGATTATAGGTCTGCTGGATCATCAGCGCGATCCCGTAAAGGCCGCTCGACGGCCCGACGCTGACCCGTGCGAAGCCCTCCAGCACATCGCCCGCCACGATCCGCCCGGACGCCTGCGAGATCGCCTGACTCACCGTCACGATCCGGTCGGACCCCGCCCCCGGCGTGCCGCCGAGCACAAGACGCTGCCAGGTGGTGTTGCCGGACGCCTGCTTGGAAGCCGCGAGCGTCAGCCCCGCGTCCGCGCCCGAAAGGGTCCAGCCATCGGCGACCTGACCCGTAGGGGTGGGCGTCGTGCCGGAAAGCGTGCCGCCCGTTCCCAGCATCATGGCGTTGCTGTTGAGTGCGCCGACCGGATTGCTGGTCGCATCGAAAAGGTCGCTGTTCGATTTGGGGAGCCAGTCGATCGGGGCATAAAGCCGGCTGAACTCCGCCGCCAGCAGCTTGCCGATCTGGTAGGAACTGGCGGAGATAAAGTGCGCCACGTCGCCGCTATTGACCATGCCGGACCGGAAATCGCCATAGAGGCTCGCCGGATCGGCAATCTCCCCCCAAGGATCGATGACGCTGACCCCCCGCATCTGCGAAGCGACGCGTTTGATCCAGTTGTTCACCGCGAACAGGCGGAGCAGTTTGGGATCGGTCGCGCCGCTGAAATAATGGGATGACGGGTGCCCGCGCGGCGGCACGGTCAGCAGCAGGACACGCTTGTTCCTGACCCTCAATGCCGCGACGATAGCTGTCAGGTTGGCAACGGTGGCGGCATAGGGCAGATCGGCGGCGCCGAAATCATTGGTGCCTGCCAGCACCACCACAGCATCGGCGCTCGCCGCTGCGGCCTGATCGACGCGCGCCAGTATCTGCGTGCTTGTTTCGCCGGACACGCCGAAGTTCAGCGCCTGCGGGAATTCCACACGCGCGTCGCACAGCGTCTGCGCCCAGAAGGCATATCCCCGGCACTGGAGAATGCCCTGCGTCGGCGGGCTGATCTGCGCCGTTCCGGTCGACGGGCTGCTGCCCCAGTTGATAAAGCTGTTGCTGTCCCCCAGACAGGCGATCTGCGGAACGGCGGCGAAAGAGAGGGCGGCTCTGGAGGCGGCGGCGGCCATGCCGCGTGCAATCATATCCGTCATGGCTTATTGCTCCATCCGGTAGTCGACCGAGCCGGATGTGAGCGCCACGTCCACATACCATCGCGCTCCGGCGACGCTCTCTTCTCCGACCGCTTCCTGCGCATTGGCAGTGAAGACGCCCCATGGTGCGCCCGCGACGGTCAACGGCAGGCGCGTCGCGCCGCCATCGACGGATCGGCGGACTGTCACCGTTCCGATCCAGTTCCCCGACAGGCTGATCCAGATCGGACGGCCAAGATCGGGGATGAAGGCGGCGGACACCGCGCTGGCTGCCGTCGATCCGGCAAGCGGCGCAGCAATTGCCGCAGTCATCCATTGCGCGACCGGCAACGGGCTTTGCGCGCTGACGGGTGTGGCGGGTGTGTCCCGTTCGCCGAAGCTGATGGCGGTTTCCGGCACGAACCCGGCCGGCGAAGTCACGTTTTTGGGTGGCATGTGATGCGTCCTCCTGATCGTTTCCCGACCGGTCCTATGTGGGCGGAATGGCTGTAGGACAGCCCGCGCCCGGGACGCGCCACGCCGACCGGCCGCCATCTTGCATTGCAGCATGATCCGCCCTAGGCGGGAGGAGGGCACGGATGATCGGGTTTTCCGCGCCGCTGGACCGGGGGTGACGACATGCTGGGCTGGATGCGCAGGCTGGGCCTCAAGGCCGAGTCCGACGAGTTGATGGCGCTGGACTTCCTGCGGATCGTCGCCAGCGTCGGCGTGGTCGTCTACCATTATCGCCATTATGTCTGGCTGCCCGCGGACAGCGCGTTCAACGCCATGAGCGCGAGCTTCGCGCGGCAGTGGGTCGATCTCTTCTTCGTCATTTCCGGTTTCGTGGTGAGCTATGTCTATGCGGGCCGGATTCGCGACGGAGCCAGCTTCGGCCGCTACATGCGCAAGCGGCTCGCGCGGCTGCTGCCGCTGCACTGGCTGACGCTTGGCCTATACGCGCTGCTGGGGCTGGCGATCGCGGCGGGCGTGCAGTCCAATAGCGCCGACCATTATGACTGGGGCTGCTTCGTCCCCAATCTGCTGCTGCTGCACAGCTTCAACACCTGCGACAAAGTGTCTTTCAACACGCCGAGCTGGTCGATCAGTGCGGAAATGGCGATGTATCTGCTGTTTCCGCTGCTGCTGATGCTGGCGGCGCGCACCCGCGGTTGGGGGGTGCTGGCGCTGAGCGCGATCGCCATCCTCCTGCTCACTCATTTCTCCTCGGGCGACTATGGCGGCGACGAAGGCTTCTGGCTGAGTTGGGCGTCGCATTTCGGCGTGCTGCGCGCCATTCCCTCTTTCGCGCTGGGCGTCGGTCTCCACGCCTTCCGTCACCGGATCACGGGTCTCCCGATGGCGGAAGGCATCATGTTCGCCGCGCTCGCCGCCTTCATCGCGACCGGACTTGCCGGCATCCATCCGCTCTGGTCGCTGCTGTTCGTCTATGCGACCGTCATCGCCGCCATCGCGGTTGACCTCAACAAGAAAGCGAGCCTGCCCGTGCGCAAGCTCGGCATCGCGGGGCAGCTCACCTATTCGCTCTACATGCTGCATCCCATCGTCGCGACGCTGTCCATGACGGCGGGCAAGAAGATCCTGCATCTGCGCGGATGGGAAATGAACATCTGGGTGGTTGTGACCTTCCTCATCCTGATCCCGGTGTCGCTGCTATCCTATCATCTCTTCGAAAAGCCGCTTCGCGCGCGCCTGAGCGGCGGACCGCGTCCGCCCCGGACGGCGCACCAAACCCCGGCCGCCACCCTGTGACGGAGGAAGAGAAGGCGGCGTCCAGCCGCCGGGCGGGCGGCAGGATGATGTCAGGGGGCATGCGACTCGCGGTCAGCGGCGGTGCGCAGGCGCTGGTGCAACTGGTGGTGCTGGCGACGCTCGGCCGCCTGCTGACGCCGTCGGACTTCGGCATTGTGGCGGCGGGCGCGCTCATCAGCGATATCGCGGTCAACCTGTCGCAGCTCGGCCTCGGCCCCGCGCTCGTCCAGCGGCGCGACATCGACGACAGGCATATCGGCACCGCGCTGACCTTCAGCGTCTTCATGGGGCTGGCCGTCACCGCCCTGCTGTTTTTCGCAGCGCCGTGGACAGCTGCGCTGCTGCGCGCGCCCGAATCGGTGCATGTGATGCGCTGGCTCTCGCTCTCCTTCTTCCTCAGCAGCATCGGCGTCGTCGCCAACAGCATCGCGATGCGCGATCTCAGCTTCGGCCTGCTCGCCCGGCGGCGCTTCTTCGCCTATCTCTTCGGCTATGGGCTGTGCGGCATCGCCGCCGCTGCAGCAGGCCTTGGCGTCTGGGCGCTCGTCATCGCGCAACTGGCGCAGACCGCGCTCGCCAGCCTGCTGGTCATCGCGGGCGTGCGGCATAGCTGGGCGCTGCGCTTTCACGGCGGCGCGTTTCGCGATCTCGCCGCATTCGGCGCCGGTCTCTCGCTCGACAAGATCGGGTCGGCCATCGCCGTGCGGATCGACCAGTTCATCATCAGCCGCAATTTCGACGCCCGTGCGCTCGGCCTCTATACCCGCTCCTATAATCTCATGCGCTTTCCCGCGATGATGCTGGGGTCGATCATCGACGATGTCGCCTTTCCGGGCTTTTCGAGCATGCAGGGCAATCTGCCCGCGATCCGCAGCGGCTTCCTGCGGGGGCTGGCGGTGCTCAACCTCGTCCTCATCCCGACCGCCGCCGCCCTTGCGGTGCTGGCGCATGAAGTGGTCTGGGTGCTGCTCGGCCCGCAATGGACCGGCGCCGCCGCGATCCTCAGCATTCTGGCGCTCAGCCTCCCCTTCCGCTCGACCCAGCGCCTGTCCGCCGCCACCGCCCGCGCGGTCGGCGCGCCGTGGGCGGCCGCCTTCTGCCAATATGTCTATATCGCCATGGTCGCGCTGGGCGCGGGCCTTGGCAGCCACTGGGGCATCACGGGCCTCGCCGCCGGCGTCGGCATCGCGATCTTCGGGCAGTTCGTGGCGCTCACCATCGTCGTCATGCGCCGCGCGGGGATAGCGGCGGGGGATGTGGTGCATGCGCATCTCTCAGCTTTGCCGCTCGCATTACTGGCCGCGGGCATTCTTGCTGCATCGCGCCAGTTCCTGCTTTGGGGCGGCCTGCATCCCTTTCCCGTGCTTCTGATTGCCTGTGCCGCGACAGGCGTCGTGCTGCTGCTCGCCATATTGTTGTTCCCACGCATGCTGCTGGGCCATGCAGGATGCTGGCTGTTCGCCCGACTTTTGCAAGCCGCCCCCGGCCCGTTGAAGCGCCAGCCCGCTGTTGCACGCTTCACGCAAAGGCTGGGCAGCCTGTCCGCCCTACAGAGCGATCCCGACGAAGGACGAAACCCATGACCAGCGTATCCGCACCCCGCCGCAAAATCTGTTTCTTCGTCCGACAGCTCGATGGCGGAGGCGCGCAGAAAATCATGCTGAAGCTCGCCAACGCGACAGCCGAGTCAGGCCATGATCTGGAAGTTCACCTCGTCACCCTGCAGTCCAAGGGCATGTTCGACCGGATCGTGCGGGACAAGGTTCATGTCCATCAACTCCCCGCCCGGCGACTGCTGACGGCCAGCCGCGCCTTTGCCCGCTTCATCAAGGAGAACAAACCCGATGTCGTCATAGCGACGGAGGTTGTTCCCAACATCATCGCGGTGAGTGCAGTTCTGCTGAGCGGGCGGCGCGACCAGACCCGGCTGATCGTCCGAGAGGCGCTTTACCCGTCCATCGCCATGAAAAGCTCGCCGCACCGGGCCACGCGTCTGGGCTATCGTATCGCGCGCTTCTTCTATCCTCGCGCCGATGCAGTGATCGCGATCGCACATGACATGGTCGACGATCTGTCCAGGCTGGCCCATGTTCCTAAAGACAGGATCGTGCCGATCAATATCAACCCCTGCGTCGATGACCGCGTGCTTGCCCTGTCGAACGAAGCCGCGCCGCATCCCTGGCTCGCCGACACCACAATCCCCTGCGCCGTCGCCGTGGGACGGCTCGCGGACCAGAAAGGCTTCGACGTTGCCGTTGCGGCGGTCGCGCAAGTAGCACGCCATCGTTCCATCCGCATGCTCATCGTCGGGGACGGGCCGTTACGGGATCAACTTCAGGCGCAGATCACTGCGCTGGGAGCTGCCGACTACATCCAGCTCGCCGGCAAGACCCCCAACCCCTACGCCTTCATGGCGCACGCGACCATGTTCCTCATGCCGTCACGCTACGAGGGGCTTGGCAATGTGCTCATCGAAGCGCTGGCATGCGGATCGCCCCCCATTGCCGCCAACTGTCTGGTGGGGCCGCGCGAAACATTGGCCGATGGCGCTTATGGCGAACTATTCCCGGTGGACGATGTCGATGCTCTGGCCGCCGCCATCCAGACCGTTCTCGACAACCCTCCCGATCGCGAGCGGCTGCGCCGTCGAGGCTTGGATTTTACCGCGGAAGCAAGCCTGCGGCACTATCTGCCGGTGCTTCTGGGAGAGGCCTAGGCCGCGGACGCTCTACGGCCATAGCGTTTCCACAGGTCAGGCGGATCGGGCAGGCAATCCGAGAATCTTGAGATAGGATTCGACCATGGCGTCGAGCGTGTAGCTTTGCGCCACGGCCCGGCTTTCTGCCGCCCATGCTGCCATCCGGGATTCCGGAGCGTTCTGGACCTCCATGATCGCATCGGCCCAGCACTGTGCGTCGATCGGAAGAAGCGCCGCCGCTCCCTTTGACACTTCCCGAAGGACGGGCAGGTCATGCGCGATGGTCCGGGTGCCATGCGACATGGCCTCGACCAGCGTCCGCCCAAATCCTTCGAACCGCGACGGCATCAGGAAACTGTCCAAGGCCGTATAGAATAGGGGCACGTCGCGCCCGGTCAGTGGCCCCATCATCCTGACACGCGCATCCAGCCCCAGCGCGGAAATCTTTTCCCGTATCGCTGCTTCGTTCGGCCCTTCACCGGCGATGGCCAGCATCCCTGCCGGAAGCAACGCAAGGACGTCGATCAGGAATTCCACATTTTTCTGATCGGCAAGCCTGCCCAGACTGCCGAGCAGGAAATCCTCCGTCGGCAGCCCCAACGCGATTCGTGCTTCCGCCTTTGTTTCGGTAATGGGCGGCAGGGGCGGCAAGGCGTTGTGCACCACCGCCATCTTGGCGCGATAGGAGGCAGGATAGTCGCCGTAGCTTTCAGCGACAGATCGGCTGACCGCGATGTTGGCATGGTAGAAATCCCGGCTTCCCAGCCATTTTTCAGCCTTCGCCAGCAAAGGAGTCTGGCTGTCCGCCGGATTGCGCTGTGTCCCTACGAACCGGGCGCCGGCAGAGCGCGAAGCAATCGCACTGGCGACATTGGCGAGCGGGTGAAAGCCGATCATGGCAAATGGCCGCGCCCTTTGGACATCCCGGTGGAAATTCGACAACATGCTCGGCCAGAGAATCGGCGCGGGCGGGCGGTCATGCAGGATGCGCACCCCGTCGCTATGATCGGTCTCGCTCGCGACATTCATCATATACCACGCCTGCGCGTCATAGCCGCGCAGGCGAAACTGCTCCGCCAGCATCTTCGCGTTCATCGGCGCGCCGCCCAGCGAATATCGGGTGCACACGCACAGAATCGGTCCCAACGTCATTCCCCCAACATTCTGCGCCTGATCAGGATAACTGCACCGCGACAATCATGGCCTTCATCCGCCTTGAGCTTTCTGCTGTCCTGCGTCATTGTATGCCGCAAGCGCGAAAGGTGCAAAGTGAAGATTTTTGCACTGCGTGATGGAGACAGGTTTTTGGGCTTCGCAGACCTTTCCGCTTTGGCAAGCCGCCGGTCCATTATCGCGGGAGCGGGCGCCGCGATGATGGCGACGCTGGCCCATTCCAGCGAAGTGCGTTCCCCCGCGAAATTGGATGGTGACGCGATCCCGACAGGTCCAGGCCTTGCAGAATTGGGGAGCCGCACCGACCTGCCCGTCGGCGTTTTTGCCAGCGACGGGTCGTTTAACGACGCAGCCTATCTCGCTGCAATCCAGCGCAATTGCGACCTGTTTGCTCCCATGAATGAATTGAAGCGGCGGGTCGTTGAACCGGTGCCGGGTAAATATGATTTTCCCCGCGCGGAGAAGATGGTCGCGTGGGCATCGCGCGCCCGGATGCGCGTCCACGGCCACACCCTTGTCTGGCACAAGGGCGATCCAAAGTGGGTTGCGCCTCTGCTCGCCAAATCGTCCGACGAGCGGCTCATCACGGACCATGTGACATATGTCATGTCCCGGTTCCGAGGCCGGATCGGCAGTTGGGACGTCGTGAATGAGGCCATCCAGCCGACCGACGGACGGTCAGATGGTCTGCGTAATTCCATATGGCTACAGGCGTTTGGCGAGCATTATATTGATCTGGCTTTTCAGGCGGCCCGTAAAGCGGACCCTGCAGCGACGCTGTTACTGACAGATTACGGACTGGAAACAGATCATCCTGTCTCTCAGGCGCGTCGCAAAGCGATGCTCGAACTGCTGGAGCGGCTTCTGAAGCGCGGAGTGCCGATAGACGGCGTGGGATTTCAGGCGCATTTCAGGCGCTACGGATATCCGTTCAACGCAAAAATATTCCGTCCATTTCTGGACCGGATTCGCGATCTTGGCCTGAAGTTCAGTGTGAATGAGTTCGATGTCGCAGACTGGAACGGCCCCCTCGATCAGGAACAGCGCGATCTGGATGTCGCTGACCTGACCGCCCGCTTCGCAGATCTGGTACTGTCTTACCCCCAGCTTCAATGGTTCATGTGTTTTGGATTGTCGGACCGGTATACATGGCTGAACGCGGAGCGGCCCACCCTGTGGCTGCCGAAATCGAGATGTCTGCCGCTGGATGACACATTGGCGCAAAAACCGATGTATACCGCCCTTGCCGACGCGCTAAAGACGCGGCGCGTGCGGACGCTGAGCGGCTGACAGCGCTTGACCCTTGCATCGCGACATCCGGTCGTGAAAGACCGTGACGGCAGTGCGCTGGGAACAGCCGGGAGACCTGACTCGATGGCGAATGACTTGACGATATACGAGCAGAAGGGACGCCAACCCTCGCAAGTCTCGACGGCCGAACTCATAACCATATGCATTATATTGGCCCTTGCTTCCGGCGGGCTGTCCAAA
The DNA here is from genome assembly GCF_003967075.1 of Sphingobium amiense. NCBI lineage: Bacteria > Pseudomonadati > Pseudomonadota > Alphaproteobacteria > Sphingomonadales > Sphingobiaceae > Sphingobium > Sphingobium amiense. Next base: position 3,777,102 of record NZ_AP018664.1, on the reverse strand, counting down.
TTGTTCGTTTCCACGACCGGCGCCGCCATGGATCGCGTGGACGGAGACGTCTCTTTCGGTGTAACGGCCCTCTATATCCCGGCATATCTCTACACGCTGTGGATCATGTACAGGATGCCCTTCGCTTTCTTCAAAGCGATCAAGCGAATCGGGCCTCTGTGGATACCTATCCTGTTCTCGGCCGTTTCGTTGCTCTGGTCCCTTTCTCCCGCCACAACCGGCCGGCGGTTTGCGCTTTTGCTGATGTGCGCATTTTTCAGCGCGGCGCTCGTCACCCGCCTCGGCAGAAGCGGGCTGGTCCGCGTAATCGGCTTTACCGCGATCGGCATCGTGGTGGTCCAGCTTCTGTCGGCCATCGTCGTCCCCAGTCTGGGGATGCCGCATGACAAATTCTATCCCGCGATACCCGGCCTCTTCCTGCAGAAGAACGGCGCGGGACGAACTCTCGTCATCGGCCTGATTGCCGGCCTGGCCCTGCTTCAGACACGGCCCAAAGCGCTTTCCTATACTGTGTTGGGCGCTTCAATGTTGGGCGTGGCGGCTTCAACGTCGGGAACCGCGATCGGCTCGGCCGCCCTTTGCCTCATCATATATTATATTCTTGTCTCATTGCGCGGCGCTGGCCTTTTCTGGCTCAGCACCATAGCGGGCCTGATCGTGGCCCTGCTTTTCGTCGGCAGCTTCGGGCTGACTTTTCTTTCCGACGACTCGACCTATGCCGTGCTCGGCAAGGATGCGACCCTGACAGGAAGAACCTCCATCTGGGCCGGTGTGTGGCGAGCCATCAATGCTGGGCATCACTGGTGGACGGGCTATGGCTACGAGGCCTTTTTCGCGTCCCCGCAGGGAGTTGGGTCGATCAACTGGAACATGTATGACTATGTTCCTCCCCATGCGCATAACGGTCTTCTTCAAACCTGGCTCAATACGGGGATCATCGGGGTCATATTGACCATTGGCAGTCTCCTTTATCTTTTCGTCAGGGCGGCGGACAATTTCGCCAAACTCAACGATCGCCTTTCGACATTCGACATCGTCTTCATGGCGTTTTTCCTTCTGGTGAACGTCACCGAACAGACCACGATGCTTTATAATAATTTCATCTGGGTGATGTTCGTTGCGGTTGCAGCACTGCCGGGAATAGATGGCCGGGCAGCGCAGCGCATCGGCGCTCCGGGGCGGGGAGCGCGAGCCTCCGTCACCAATGCGCGGGATGGCGCGTCGGACGACATCTTCCAGCATACGCGAGAGCGGTGAAACAAGTTCAGCAAATCTTAGATCGCCTGCCCTATGTTTCTTCCCCTTGAGCCGGGGACTTTGCTGAAACGCCGCGGAACGCGCGGATCGGCAAAAGCGACGAAAAGGAGCATGTCGGGTGAAAAAGATCTTCGTTACCGGTTCGGCGGGCTTCATCGGCTTCCACCTGTGCGAGCTGTTGTTGCAGCAGGGGTTCGATGTCGTCGGATATGATGGCGTGTCCGACTATTATGACGTCGAACTGAAACGTCGCCGGCACGAACTGTTGGGCCAGCACGCACGGTTTCGGGCGGAAGAAGGTCTGCTTGAGGATCAGAACCGGCTGCGTGCATTATGCGAGGACGAGCGGCCCGAGATAATCGTCCACCTCGCCGGGCAGGCGGGTGTGCGATACAGTCTGGATAATCCCCGGGCCTATCTGGAATCCAATATCGTCGGCACCTTCAACGTCATGGAATGCGCCCGGGAACTCGGGGTGAACCATCTTCTCATGGCATCGACCTCATCGGTCTACGGCGGCAATGTCGACATGCCCTACGCAGAACGGGACAAGGCGGACATGCCATTGACCTTCTACGCCGCGACCAAGAAGGCGAATGAGGCGATGAGCCACAGCTACGCCCATCTCTGGAAAATGCCGGTAACGATGTTCCGCTTCTTCACGGTCTACGGCCCGTGGGGGCGGCCGGACATGGCGCTTTTCAAATTTACCCAGGGCATTCTGGAAGGTCAGCCCATCGACGTCTACAATCATGGCGAGATGTATCGCGATTTCACTTATGTGGAGGATCTGGTTCGCGGTATCCGTCTGCTCATCGACGTGCCGCCCCCACTCGTCGAGGCGAGGCAGAATTGGCATCCGGTGGATGGCGACACCTTGAGTCCGGTCGCACCCTGGCGCGTCGTCAACATCGGTAACAGCGACAAGGTGAAGCTGACGGACTTCATCGACGCTATCGAATCGGAGTGCGGGAAGCCCGCCATCCGGAACTATATGGAAATGCAAAAAGGGGACGTTCCGGCAACCTGGGCGGACGCAAGCCTGCTGCGCGCCCTTACCGGCTATGCGCCTGAAACGCCGGTCGCACAGGGCGTAAAAAGCTTTGTTCGCTGGTATAGGGACTATTACGCGGCGTCATAGTGCGCATGCAGACCCGCGAACACAGACCCCTAATCATGCGCTACCGAGGCTGGAGGCGGGAGCGCCTTCGCTCTGCCTGCCCCGTCGCCTATTCCGCCGCACCCATGCCATGAAGGGGCGCTCGACCACCAGATGCGCCACGATGCCTCCGATGACCGCCACCGCCAGTATCACAAAAAACGCGATTGAAGGCGGGATCATCCGGGTGAAGTGCAGCTTCACATAAAGCGCCACGGCGACCGATATGACGGCCGAATGCACGAGATAGAGGGCGTAGGAGCCATCTCCCAGCAGCATGATGACGCGGCCGTAATGGACGTTCCGTTCCTTTTCGAAAAGGGCGAGGCCCAGCATCAGCGCGCCGAAGCCTATGCTTACGGGAACGATGCCGATATTGCGGCGTCCGCGCAGTTCGAGCGGGCTGAACTGGGCGAAGCAGATGGCGAGGCACAGGATGGCCGCTACGACAAAGACCCACCACCATCGGGCGGGCAGGCGGCGAAACAGGACATAGGCCGCGATGCCGCAAAGGAAGGCGAGGTTCCAGTATGAGAGGAAATTTTCGAGCCAGCGGTTGGTGACCGGGATGAACAGCAGGCCCACGAACCACGCTGCGGCGGCGACCCATGCCAACCGCGCCGACAGGATGGCCAGCGCGAAGAAGAAGTAGAACTGGATTTCGAAGAACAGCGTCCAGGCGACCTTCAGGGGCGGGCTGGCGAAATCGGGCGTGAAATGGACCAGCAGCACATCTTCCACCAGATGCGCCGGCGCCCAGGAAAAGTCCGGATCGCCCAGCCCCATGGCGGCGGCACCGACATAGAAGATCGAGAAGAACCAGTAGAGCGGATAGACCCGCACGAACCGCTTGAACGCATAATCGCGCAGGGCAGCAGGCTGTCCGATGTCTCGATGATGGGCGAGCGCGATGATGAAGCCGCTCAGAACGAAGAAAAATGGCACGCCGAGATAGCCGAATTGCGCCACGCCGCTGAACTGCGGAACGCCCGTCTTCTGATAGAGAATCAGATAGGTGTGATAGACCGCGACAGCCAGCGCCGCGATGCCGCGTCCCGCCTGCAGGCTCTTGATCACCATCGGCAGTCGCTCCTTCCGCTTCGCCGTGTAGCGCACGGCTATGCTGTGACGCAACAGGATGGTGGCAGAGCCTTTCGGCGATGCGGCAGGCTGTGTCACACCGGCTTATGAGTCCGCAATGGGGTCGAAGTGGATGCGCTTTGCGGCTGTCATCCCGTAAAGTGACAGACAGTTGAGCGCACGGCAGCCCCCGCATGGCGTCCGCCTCTGGACTTCGCGGGCCGCTTGGCGCAGGAACAGGCGCATCATTTGCCTGAGCGCCTGCATTTGTGCGTTTGCGAAATGAAGCCGCGCCATTTAGGATTCGGAGAAGAGTTGATATGACGAGGATACCGGATCTGATCGGCTGCGGCCCGGACCGGCCTCTTTGGTGAGAAAGATGGATCGAGCAGGCGGATCGAAGCGCAAGGTTCTGGCGGTGGCATCGGGCGGCGGCCACTGGGAACAGATGATGCTTCTGCGCCCGATGCTGGAACGGTTCGACGTCTGCTTCGCGACGACCAACCCCGGCCTTGCCGAGCGTGAGGGTCTCGACAATGTCCATATCCTGCGCGACACGAATCGCGACCGGCCGCTCGATGCACTGCGTTGCGCCGCGACGGCGTTGCGGATCGCCTTCACTCTCCGCCCCGATGTCGTGATTACCACCGGCGCCATGCCTGGGCTGCTATGCCTCATCGCGGGCAAGCTGGCGGGCGCCCGCACCATCTGGGTCGAAAGCGTCGCCAATGCCGAGCAGCCGTCGCTCAGCGGCGCGGTCGCGCGGCGCTTCGTATCGCTGTGGCTGACGCAGTGGGAACATCTCGCCCGGCCCGGATCGGGCGAATATGTGGGGGCGCTGCTGTGATCTTCGTGACCGTGGGCACGCAATTGCCCTTTGATCGCCTGATCGAGCTGATCGACGCTATGGCGCCCTCGCTCGATGAGGAAGTATTCGCGCAGACCGGCCGCGGGCGCTATCAGCCCGTCAATGTCCAGTCGAGCGCTCTCCTGAAACCCAGACAGTTCGATGAACTTGTCACGGGCGCGAGCCGCATCGTGTCCCATGCCGGGATCGGCACGGTCCTGATGGCGCAGAAATATCGCAAGCCCGTCATCCTCTTCCCACGCCGCGCCTCGCTGGGCGAACATCGCAATGACCACCAGCTCGCGACCGTAGCTGCGCTGCGCGGGCGGGAGGGCATTTATGTCGCGGAAAGCGACGAGGAGCTTGGCGAACTTCTGCGCGCGGACCTCGTGGCGCCAGAAGCGGGCGCTCCCCATCCCGGCCGAGACCGGCTGCGCGAACGGATCGCCGATTTCATCAGCGGCGGACCCGCATGATCCTGTCGCGCCGCGCGGCCATTGCCGGCGCGCTCGCTTTTACGGGATGCGGGGGATGCTCTGCGCATGACCAGCCGGTCGTCGTCGGTCCGGTTCCCCCGCTCAAATCGGTGTCGGGCATCCCCGTGGGCTGCTGCATCGAAACCGACAATCTGCGCGATTCGGCGTTCACCGGCCTCCTGCTGCGCGACTTCAACCAGATCACGCCGTCCTACGAGATGAAGATGAGCATCTGCGTCCGGCCGGACGGATCGTTCAACTTCGGACCGGCGGACCGGCTGATCGCCTTCGCCGCCGACAAGGGGATGCGCCTGCACGGCAGCGCGCTCGTCTGGTATAAATATCAGCCCGCCGCCTTTCAGGCTCTCGCCGGGCGGCGCGACGCGTTCGAGCGCCTCTATGCCGACTGGATCGGGCAGATGGTCGGCCGGACGCAGGGGGTGGCGTCGGGCTGGGACGTCATCAACGAACCCATCGAGCATGAAGAGATACGGCTGCGCGACAGTCTCTGGACCAGGGTGCTGGGACCGGAGGAGCATATGGTCATGGCGCTCGACCTTGCGACGCGGGCCGATCCCGGCGCGGTCCATTTCATCAACGAATATGATCTGGAACGCCGCCCGGAAAAGCGGCTGCTGTTCATGAAGCTGATCGAATCGCTGCTGAAACGGGGTGCGAAGATCGGCGGCATCGGCACCCAGACGCATATCGAGCTTGCCGACCGCGGCACGATCAAGCCCGCCATCGCCGACCTCGCCAGTTTCGGCCTGCCGCTCCACATTTCCGAACTCGACGTTTCGCTGGGCCGCTGGAGCGTCAACCGCGCGCCGCTGGGCACGAAACTGTCCGATCAGGCCGCCGTCGCCGCCGAAGTCGCCGACGCTTTCGTTGCCCTGCCGTCCTCCCAGCGCTATGCGCTGACGCTCTGGGGTCTGCGCGATCGGGATAGCTGGCTTCAGATGCCACCCTTCGATCCTGCGCGCGGCGACCTGCCTCTGGCGTTCGATGATGCGGGCAAGCCCAAGCCGATGGCGGCAGCGCTTGCACGCAGTCTGGCAAGCGCCCCGGCCTGACGGCCCGAAATGGCGCAAAGTGGGGTTGCGCCGATGGCGGTTTGCCGAGACATTCCGGCGAAGAAATGGTGAATAGGGGTCAATGGCTTCCGAGATTTCCGAGCGGTCCGATATGCAGCCCGACGCTGCAACGGAACCTCTCGCCTCCTCCGTGCTGCTCTATCCCCGCCGCTCATTCCGGTCGTTTGTGGTGCGCCTCCGGCTGTTCATCACCCGGCCTTATGCGCTGGAAATATGGTTCTGGGCATTCTGCATCTTCCTGCTGACCACGCCCTTCACTTTTCAGTTGATGGGCGAAAATCCCGTCGACCATGTAAGCCGCAACATGAACACCATGCGCCGCGCGGATTTTTCCCAATTCTATATCTATCTCGTGCGCATGTTCGTGTTCGCCGCCGCCGTGTTTTTCGCGCTGCCGCGCTGGCGGCTGACGATACGATCCCTGCATCTGATTGCGCCGATCCTGGCGTTTCTTGGCTGGATCTGGGCGTCGGTCCTGTGGTCGGACTCCTTTGCCACCACGCTCAATTCCGCGGCGTCGCTAACCATGCTGATACTGGCGGGTTTCCTGATCGGCGTGCGATTGCCGGCCCCCTACGCCGCCAAGGCGCTGATGGGTTCCGCGTTTCTGATGGCCATCGCCTCGCTGGCGGTGTCGCTGACGATGCCGACCTATGGCGTCCATCAGGCGACCGATGCGGCGCAATCGGTCCATGCCGGTGCCTGGCGGGGCGTCTACCTCCACAAAAATCATTTCGGCCAGCTATGCGGCTCTTATCTGGCGGCTGTTTTATGTTGCGGGCGACAGATAATCCGGCCCTTCGCCAAATGGACGCTGGCGGCCGTGCTGGTTTTCCTGATCGTCCGCTCGACGTCCGCCAGCGCCATCGTGCTCGTCCCGCTGAGCCTGTCGCTGACCTGCTACATCGTTGTGTTCAACCCCATGGAAAAGGCGTTCGGCACTGTCGCCGCCCTTGCCGGGGGTCTGATTACGACGCTGTCCTTCAGTCTCGTGCTACAGGCGCTCGGCCGCGATCCCACCCTGTCGGGACGGACCAACATCTGGGAATCCGCGTTCGATTTCATCTCGCGCAGCCCTGTCTATGGCTATGGCTATAATTCCAGCAGTTATGGCGGGTTCGTGCTGGAGCTCAATCGGCTGACCGGATTGGCCGACCCGCATGACGGCTATATCGACCTCACGCTGGGCACGGGAGCCATCGGACTGACGCTTTTCCTCATCACGGTGATTGCATGCGGCATGATCGCGCGGGGCGTGTACCGGTCAGGCGGCGCATATGGCAATGCGGCGCTGGTCATGAACGCCATGATCAACGGGTTTCTGATCTCCACGATCACGGAGGCCAATATCCGGCCTTTCGGAGCGATCGGCGGAATCGGCATGTGCGCGATCGCCATGTCGCTCAGCCTGCCCCGCACGCGCCGCTTCACGAACCGGCGCGCGCTGCCTGCACCGGCACCGGCCGATCCGGGCGACGGCGATGGTTCGCCTCCGCCCATTCTACCTTTTGCGCGCAGATAGGGGGGCGCAGAGCCGATGAGTTTCACCGCCGACACACATGTTCCACGCGTCTCCGTCGTCATTCCCGCCTATAATTCGGCTGCCCTGATCGGCGCGACGCTGCGCACGGTGATCGACCAGACGATGCCGGACTGGGAAGCCATCATCGTCGACGATTGCTCCACAGACGATCTGGCGGCGGTCATCGACGGTTTTGCCGACCCGCGCATCCGCCTCATCCGCCATCGGGTGAATGGCGGCGCGAGCGCGGCGCGCAACACCGGCATCGCGGCGGCGAAGGGGCGGTTCATCGCCTTTCTGGACGCCGACGATGCCTGGGTGCCGGACAAGCTGGAGCGGCAACTCGCCGCCGTTCTGGCGCAGCCCGATCCCGACCGCGTCTTCTGCGTCACCCGCATGGTCGTCACGCTGGGCGACGGCCGGCAACTCATCCGCCCGGTGCGGGGCAAGCGCCCGGATGAACGGATGGACGAATTCATCTTCGTCGAAGCGGGCTTCTGTCAGACCAGCACATTCCTGGCCTCCGCCGACCTTATCCGAAGCATTGGCGGCTTTCGCCTTCTGCCCATCGGCGAAGACCATCTGTTTGCCATCGACCTGTGCAACGCAGGCGCGCAGTATCTGCTGATCGACGCGGCGCTTGCGACCTATGTGAACGAGATACGCGATAACCGCCTGAGCCGGATGACAAGTCTCGAGGACGGCAAAATCTTCATGGCCGCCGTCCGCGACACCCTGTCGCCGCGCGCGATGCTGGCCTATCACAGCCGCTATCTGGGCGCTTGGGAGCTGCGCAGAAATCCGCTCGCCGGTCTCGCCCTGTTGTTCCGGGCCGTCGCTGCGGGGGTCTTGTCACCGCGTCAGGCCGCGATCCTGCTGATGCGATCGGTGATTTCGCACGATCTCTATCACAAGATCAGGGCGAAGATACTGTTCCGGCAGGAAAATTGAGAAACCGGCAGCGCGATCGGGGCGACGGATTCATGCCGCAGCGGCGCTCGCCGCCACCGGCTTTGCCACCCGGACGTTTCTCGACAGCCATGCGGTGATCGGCCGCTCGACCAGCAGGTGCGCCATCACCGAAGCAAGGGTCGCCGCCAGCGTCACCAATGCGAACAGCGCGAGCGGAGAAAGGCCGGACACAGGCATGATCCTGACCAGCACCGATCCCATGGGCTGATGCAGCAGATAGAGGAGATAGGAAGCGCCCCCCAGCATTTTCCACAGACCCGCGCCGGGAATGCTCAGCCGTTTTTCCATCTTCGCAAGGCCATAGATCAGGGCGGCGGCGGCGATCAGATATCCGATGTCATCCGCCTGTCCCAGAACATGCTCGCCATGCGGGGCGAAGCGGCCGAGATGCCATTCCAGCGCGCCCAGCAGCGCAAGCGCGCCGCCGCCCCCCACGATCCACCAGAGCGGGTGCCGGTCAGACGGGCGCGCCACGCCCATGGCGCAGAGGATGCCGAGACCGAAGCCCAGATTGAGATTGCTGCCGACGATCGACCAGTTCCCCAGACCGAGCCGGTCGAGGTGAAAGGCGGCGCCGGTCAGGCTGGCGAAAATCCACAGACCCACCAGCCACAGCGCGCGGTTGCCGAACAGCAGCATCAGGGAAAAAAACAGGTAGAACACCACCTCGTGCCGCAGCGTCCATGAAATTGCGAGGATGGCGTCCTTGTGCGGCAGCAGCAGCAGGTCGAACACTATGCCCTGCATGGACGGAGGCCGGTTGACCGCCAGCGACGGCACCATCAGGAACCCGATCAGCATCACAAGGCTGATGCCCCAGAACATGGGAAACAGCCGGATCGCTCTCCGCACCGCGAAATATCGGACGGCGTTGGCACGTCCCATGTCCCGCCGATGGACATGATACATGATGAAGCCGCTCAATACGAAGAAATAGGGCACCCCCACATGCCCGGGGCGAAAGATGTTCGCCAGCACGGTCACATGGGTGAAGTCCTCCACCAGCGCCGTGTAATGAAACAGCACCACGCCCAGAGCCGCGAAAAAGCGTCCGGCTTCCAGGGAAATCAGCTTGTCGGGATGCGGGTCCGGCGCAGGCCGCGTCGCTGCCGCATCGTGGGCCGGGAGATCGTTGCGGTTGGACATGGGCCGACGTTAGCCAAAAGCGTGGAATGGGCAATATGCGCTGTCGTTACGGGCGCGCCAGCGGCCGGATCAGCCGCGCCATCCGATGATCGGCCGACCATCCGAAAGCCGCGAGTTCGCGCCAGCGCAGCGGTCGCAGGGCAAGCGCGCAGGCCAGATAGGCGATCATCGCCGCCAGCGTCATGCCCAGCAGGATCGGCGCGCCCGTCACCATGGCGCTCATCTCGAAGCCGAAAGCGGAAATGCCCGCAATGATCGCGACGAGCGCCCCCACCATCGGCAGGTCCACCACCTTGCGCACGCCCAGCCGATGCAGCAGCCGGTCGACCAGCAGCAGCCGGCAGGCCGCATCGAAAATCGGGCAGAGCAGCAGCACGATGAGGCCGAAATGCGGGATCAGCGCCAGCGCCAGACCCAGCGCGGCAAGGCTGGTGGCGAGCAAGGCAGAGAGTTGCGACCGGATGCCCACCGCGATGGCCGCCACTTCGAACGACCGATAGACCGAATTGGTGCCGATATAGAGCAGCAGGAACGGGAATACGAAGGCATAGTCGCCATATTTGCCCGCCGTCACCCAGTCCACCAGCAGCGTGCCGCAGCAACTGGTGACGATCACACCAGCGCCGATCACCAGCATGTCGATCTTGATGAGCAGCGACAGCCCGTGCTCCAGCCGCGAAAGCTCCCCGCTGCGGTTATAGTCGCGCACGATGGCAGGTTCGACGAACGGGAGCAGCAGCGACGCGGGGGTGAAGCGCTGGATGCTGAGCACCAGCGCCTGCGCAAAGGAAAAGGCCGCAAAAGGATGGATGGCGAGGAAATAGCCGCCCATCAGCCGCATCACGGGCGGGCTGGTCGTGAACCATGCCGCCGAACTCATATAGGCGCTCCACGCCATGCTGCGCAGCGGCTGCCGGTCGAGCGGCGCGATGTCGTCGCGCTGGTCCGCTTCGCGAAGGCGGCGGCGGATGGCGAGGAACAACATGATGCTGCTGCCCGACAAGGTGAAGCTGCTGATCGCCATGATCTCGATCGCCAGCGTCAGGCGCCCGACGCCATAGAGAAGGAAGAGCAGAACCAGCCGGACGAGGGCTTCGACCACCAGCGCATTGCGCGACGTGCGTTGCAGCCGCAGCGCCTGCGCCATCGCGTCAAGGTCGATCTGGACGATGGTGACGAGGATGAACAGGCATGCCGCGGCACCCAGCGCGAGCGGCGGCAACGCGATCCATCCCAGAGCCGCCGCCACCATACTTCCAGCCAGCAGGGCGACTGCGCTGGCCAGCACGCGCAGCGCGATCAGCGCCGGAACCAGCCGCGCCGCCGCGCGATTGCGGATGTCCCATCCCGCACGTGGAAGCACCTGCGCGATCACCTTGGGAATGCCGAAAGACACGCCGACCTGCAACAGCGCAAAAATGCCGAAAGCCAGCGCGTAGAGCGCATATTGCGAAGGGTCCAGCGCACGCACGATGACCACCTGCACCGCCATCAGCAGCACCAGTGTCACCAGACGGCCCGACAGGAAAATGGCGGCATTGCTGGTCATGGGCGCGGGCCGCAACGCCTCAACGAATGGCGATCAGCGATTTGGTGAGCGGCCCCAGCCGTTCGCGTTCGATCCGGGAATCGGGAAACAGAAGCGCCATTTCCCGCCGGGTCAGCAGGTCGATCCCTTCGATCCGCACCATCGCGTCGTCATAATCGCGCACGGCATGATAGCCGCGCGGCTTGCGCATCAGCATCCCGCTCTGCAGGGGGCGCGGATACCAGTGGATGAACAGGGTGCGGAAATGCGGCTCCATCGGAAACCAGAAATTGGGCGTCTGGATGAAATGATGGGGGGCGAGGCGGCGGATTTCCCGCGCCATCGCGACCTTGTCCGCCCAGTTGCCGACATGTTCGACGACGCTGTTGGAATGAACGACGTCAAAGCTGCCGTCGCTGAACTGCGGCAGGTTTCGCGCGTCGGCATGGATATGGGCATAGCCGTTCGCGCTCTCGACCGCCGGTTCGAGATTGGCGATGGTGATGTCCAGCGCGCGGTCGCCCCATAGCGGCTTCAATCCGTCCCAGTAATCCGCGCGCCCGCCGACATCAAGGATGCGAACCGGATTGCCGGCCCGCGCTACCATGTCGACCAGCTTCAGAAACCGTCCGAACCGCTTGCGACGGAAGATATTGCTGTACTCGTGAAGCACGCGCTACTCCCGGCCCTCGCATCTGCACCCGGTCGGCATATCGCTGGGCCGGATCGCTGTCTATCGCATTGTTGCATAAGCGAAGGATGGGGCAGCAGCGCGACGCAATGGGATGCAAGCGCCGGGCCGGGCTTGGCCTGACGGCGCAAAGATCGCATAACGGCCCTGTTCAGGCGGGTGGGGTGCCACAGGAAATGATCGAAGTGATGGCGCAGCCGCGATACGGCCATGGGGGGCGGGTGCGCATCGACATCCAGTTGCTGCGCGCGCTCGCCATTCTGCTGGTGCTCGCCCATCACGCCCGCATTCCCGGCATTCCCGGCGGCTTTCTGGGCGTCGATATCTTCTACGTCATCTCCGGCTATCTGATGACGGGCCTCATCGTCCGCGATCTCGACCGCCGCACTTTCTCGTTCCGCAACTTCTACGCCCGCCGCATCCGCCGCCTGCTGCCCGCCGCTTTCGCGACCCTTGCGGTCACCGCTCTGGTTGCGCCGTGGCTGCTGGACATTGGCGAATATCGCGACTTTCTGAAGCAGCTCATCGGCAGCTTCGGCTTCTTCGCCAACATCGCCCTGTGGCAGCAGTCGAACTATTTCGCGTCCGGCGCGCTGCTTAAACCCCTGCTGCACATGTGGTCTCTTTCGATCGAGGAGCAATATTATCTCCTGATCCCGCTGGTCCTTTTCCTCACCCCGCGCGCCCTGCGGATGCCGCTGATGCTTGCGGCGACCGGTGCCAGTCTCGCGCTCTGCTTCTATTTCCTGACCCGCAATCCCGCGGTCGCCTTCTACATGCTGCCGACCCGCGCGTGGGAAATGGGGCTGGGATCACTGGTCGCGCTTCGGGTCGCGAAGGGCAGCGGCGGCGGGCGGCGGGTGGCGGTTCGCGCCGCCTGCCTGCTGCTGTTGCTCGGAGTGCCCCTGCTGGTCGACGAAAGCGGGCATCCGGGCGTTCCGGCGCTGCTGGTCTGCGCGGCGACGGCGCTGCTCATGCTGCCGGGCCTTACGCTCGCTCCCCGCCCGTGGCTGGTGCCGCTCGTGGCGATCGGCGACCGGTCCTACTCGCTCTATCTCGTGCACTGGCCGGTCTATGCTTTTGCCAACAACATCTTCATCCGCCCGGTTCCGCTCTGGGTGAACATCGCCCTCCTGGCCATCGTATTGCTGTGGACCGAGCTGCAATATCGCCTCGTCGAGCAGCGGTTCCGCCACATGCAGGTCACTGGCCGCAGCCTGATGGCTCTGGCGCTGATCGCGGCGATGACTATCGGCGGCACGATGCTGGCCACGAAGGGAAGCGAAGACGATCCCGCAGTGCTGGCCCGCCGTCCGAACAGCGGTCTTGCGGAAGCCTGCGCATCGAATGGATCGACGCTATTGCCCGACGCCTGCCGCACAGGGCCGGGCGCGACCACCCAGCTCTGGGGCGATTCGCTGGCGATGGCACTGGCGCCGGGGCTTGCCGCGTCGCTGCCGGGCGGCCTTGTCCAGACCACCATGCCGGTCTGCGGCCCCTTCCTCGGCATCGCGCCGGTCAACGACCGGGTGCAGACCCCCGCCTGGGCAAAACGCTGCATCGCGTTCAACGACGCCGCGCTCGACCGTGCGATCCGGTCCCGCACGGCGGACACCGTGATCCTGTCGAGCGTGCTCGCCCAATATGCGCCGGGCGTGGAGCCTTACGACCTGCTGGTGCGCCGCAACGGCCGGTTCGTCCGGACGACCCAGAATGAGTCCGAAATCCTCGCCGCCGCGCGCCAAACGGTCGAGGCGCTTCGTGCTGCGGGCAAGCGCGTGATCTTCGCAGCGCCGACGCCCGATCCCGGCTTCGACATGGCGCGGTGCCGGGCGCGGGAGCTGCGGGGGGTGCCGACCGTCTATCCTGCGAGCGGCTGCGCCTTCACACTGGACGACGACCGCCGCGCCCGCGCGCCCGTCCTTTCCCTGTTGCGCGAGATGGAGCGCAGCGGCGTCCCCGTCCTGTCGGTCGCCCCGCTGCTTTGCCCGGAGGGGATGTGCCCGACCGACAGGGACGGCATCATCCTGTATCGCGATCATGCACATATGAGCATCGCCGGGTCGCAATGGCTGGGACGGCATGACCGGCTGGGGCAAAAGATGCGCGCGGCGGCGCGATGACAGATCCGGCCCAGATTGGCACATGAGTACAGAAATTCGTCGAATTAAAACAAGACGCGGCGATTATTATGCAAATTGGCAACGGTTCTTTTCCACCTGCTATTGTATCGGGGCCGCTCTTGGGTAGTAGTGGGATCGAAACAATGCGTGGCGCAAGAGGGACGCGGATGAAATTCGGGCGTTGGCCCAGTCGGAAGCGGGACGGGGCAAAGGCGCGTCACGGCTCTTTCCCTCGGATGACTTCGTCCGCACGCGTGCGCCGCCCTTGATGACCGGGCCGGTCACCGTCGCCATCCTCCTGTCCGAAGGGCGCAACTCGCGCGGTGGAATCGGGCGGGTCATCGGCTATCTGGTCCGGGGGCTGCATCAGGCGGCGCCCGACATCCGGGTGCGCCAACTGGCGGCCCGTCCCACGGTCGCGCCGGTTGTGAAGCATCTGACGGTGCCGCTGTGGATGGCGCTGTTCGCAATCGCGCTGATCCGGGATCGCGTCGACATCGTCCACATCAATGTTGCGCCCCGGGGTTCGACCTGGCGCAAGATGGCCTATGCGGCGCTCGCCCGGCGGCTGGGAAAACGTGTGCTGCTTCATCTCCATGGCAGCGCCTATGACGAATATTTCCAGTCGCTCGGAAAGAAGCGGCAGGACATGGTGCGCCGTTTCTTCGGCAGCGCGGACAAGGTCGTCACCCTGAGTGAGCGCTGGACCCGTTTCATGATCGACGACTTGCGCGTCGCGCCCGGACGGGTGGTGGAAATCGCCAATGGCGTGCCCGCGGCGCCCGACCTCCATTCGCCCGTCGCCGGCGGCGTCACGCGGATCGCCTTCTTCGGCGCGGTGGGGCATCGGAAGGGCACGGATATACTGCTTGAGGCGCTGGCTGCGCTGGCGGCGCGAGGAGTGGCGTTCGAAGCGGTGATCGGCGGCGATGGTGATGTCGAGCCGATGCGCGACCTCGCGAGAAAGCTCTCGCTGGGCGACCGGGTGCGTTTTCTGGGCTGGGTGGATGAACAGGCGGTGGATCGCGAACTGCGGCAATCGGACATCTTCGTCCTGCCCTCCCGCGCGGAGAACCAGCCGGTCTCGATCCTTGAGGCCATGGCGCGGGCGCTGCCGGTCGTCGCTACGCGCGTCGGCGCCATCCCCCGGCAGGTCGAGGACGGCGTGACCGGCCTGCTCGTCGAGGCGGGCGATGCCGATGGCCTGACCGGGGCGCTGGCCCGGCTGGCGCAAGATGCGGAGCTTCGCGGGTCGATGGGGCAGGCGGGCCTCGCGCAATTCCGGGCGCGCTTCTCGGTGGAGGCGTGCGCCGCCCGCTTCGGCCAGCTCTACCGCGAAATGGCGGGACGCCCGCCCAGGTGACGCAACAGGCGGGAACGGCCGGCGGGCACATGCCGATCGGCTACCGGCCCGACATCGACGGGCTGCGCGCCATCGCGGTGGGCGCGGTCGTGCTCTACCATGCGGGCATTCCCGGCCTGCCCGGCGGTTTCACAGGCGTCGACATCTTTTTCGTGATCTCCGGCTACCTTATCGGCGGCCAGATTTTCCGCGAAACGATGGCGAGCGGCTTCTCCTTCGCCGGTTTCTACACCCGGCGCGTGCGCCGCATCCTGCCCGCGCTCTTCTTCCTGCTTGCCGCGATGTTTCTGGCCGGGGCGGTACTGCTTTCGCCACAGGAACTGCGGGAACTCGGCAAGGAAGCCGTTCCCACGACCTTCGGCCTGTCCAACCTGCTCTATTATACCGGCGGCGGCTATTTCGGGCCGGCGAGCGACGCCCAGCCGCTGCTGATGACCTGGTCGCTGGGGGTGGAGGAGCAATTCTACATCGTCCTGCCCTTCATCATGATGCTGCTGGTGAAGCTGCGGCGTGACGCCATTCTCCCGCTGCTGGTCGCAGGCGCGCTGCTGTCCTTCGCCGCGTCGCTGCTGCTTCTGCATGCCGATCCAAAGGCGGCCTTCTACCTTCTGCCGCCGCGCGCGTGGGAACTGGGCATCGGCGTATCTCTCGCCGTCTGGGAGGAACGGCGCGGCGGCGCGCCCCTGCCCCGCGCACTGGCGCAGGGAGCTGCCCTGGCGGGACTGCTGCTGCTGGGAACGGGGATCGCGGCGTTCCGCGCGGACATCGCCTTTCCCGGCTGGTTCGCCCTGCTGCCGACCGTCGGCACCGCGATCCTGATCGCCACACCGGGGAGCGCCATCAACCGGCGCGTCCTGTCGCTCGCGCCGATGCGGGGGATCGGCCTCCTCTCCTATTCCTGGTATCTGTGGCACTGGCCGCTCTTCTACTTCAACCGCACGCTGGCGGGGCGGGAGCAGGAGGGCGGCGGATTGCTCCCGATCTGGGCGATCCTGTCGCTCTCGCTGGTCTGCGCCTTTCTTTCCTGGCGGTTTGTCGAAAGGCCGCTGCGGCGCAGGCTCCTGCCCGACCGGGCCGTGCTCATCCGTTACGGTCTGGCGGCGCTTGCCGTGGCGGGCGTCGGAGCCATGCTCTTCGCGTCCCATGGACTGCCCGCCCGCCTGCCCGCGCAGGCCCGGCTGTTCGCGGCACAGGCGATGGCGGCGCGCGAAAATCCCTGCCTTGCCCGCTATGGCGTGACCGCACCGGTATCGCCGGAGCGCTGCCTGCCGGATCTTCCCGCCGGGCGGGCGCGGCTGGTCGTGCTGGGGGACAGCCATGCCGCGTCTCTCTCGCCCGCCTTCGCGGCTCTGGCCCGGCGCGAGCATATGGGCTTCGGCGAAATGACCAAGTCCTCCTGCCTGCCCGTCGAGGACGCGGGCACGGCCCAGGCGGATAGGCCCGCCCATGCAGGCGAATGCCGCGCCTATCAGCGTGCGGCCTTCGCCCATGTGCTGCGCGACCCGGCGGCGCGGATGGTGGTGCTGTCAGGCTTCTGGTCCGCCACGCCCCGGCTCGAAGGGCCGGACGGATCGGTGGTGCCGGTGGAAGTTGCGCTCGACCGCGCGGTCGCTGCGCTGCGCCGGGCGGGCAAGCGGGTCATCGTCGTGCAGGACGCGCCGCGCTTCGCCTTCGATCCCTATGCGCGCGTGATGGGCGATTTTCTGCCGATGCGGCGATGGCTGCACGGCGGAGCGGCGGCGGAACCGGCAGGCGATGCGGCTCCGGCGGGCGATCCTGCAAGGTCAGCCATCGCGGCCATTGCCCGCCGTTATCCCGGCGTCACCCTGATTGATCCGCAGGCGGGTCTCTGCACGGGCGGACGCTGCGCCTTTCGCGACGAGCGCGCGATCTACTATTTCGACGACCAGCATCTGACCGCGCCCGGCGCGCTCCGGGCGCTGCGCCGTCTTTCCCTGAGCAGGGATCAGGACAGCGTCTGACCCGGCTCCGTCGTCACCATCTGCATCGGCGGCACGGGCAGCGGCGCGGGGCCGACGCGGTGCCAGCGGTTCGGATCGTCCATCGACTGAATGCGCAGCCAGCTATATTTGGTCTCGTCCCAGCGCAGCACATGCGGGCTGAGGCTGTCGAGCACCACGTCGCCTTTCGCCGTCCGGGCGATCAGCACGATATGCATGCCGTAATTGCGCTTGTAGACGACGGCAAAGGCCAGACGGCTGGGATCGAAGCCCGCCTCGACCAGTTCCATCCGCT
The DNA here is from genome assembly GCF_003967075.1 of Sphingobium amiense. Classification (NCBI taxonomy): domain Bacteria; kingdom Pseudomonadati; phylum Pseudomonadota; class Alphaproteobacteria; order Sphingomonadales; family Sphingobiaceae; genus Sphingobium; species Sphingobium amiense. Next base: position 3,759,588 of record NZ_AP018664.1, on the reverse strand, counting down.
TTTCGATCGCCAGATCCTCGCAATCGCCTGCCGCATTGCGGCCGATGCCCGGCCGGTTCCACCGTTCCGCCACGCCAGCGGTATAGATGTCGGCGATCTGCCGGACATAGGTGTTCACGACCGCGTTGACCTTGCGCAGCAGCGCGATGTCCGCCTGAACATTACCGGCGCTCAGGGCCGGCGCGGCGGCGGGCACAGCCTTGGGCGCGTGCACCCGGTCCACCGCCCCGGTGGCGATCTCCATTGCAGGGACCGGACGCGGCAGGCTGACGCTCGCGGGGAAGGGCGACACGGGATCGGCGATGCCGAGCGTCACGTTGACGGTCACCAGCGAAACACCCCAGGGCGTCGCCTGCGGCGCATATCCCGGCAGCACGATCGCGGGTAGGACCGGCGCTTCGAAGCGCGGAACCGCTTTCAGAGCGGCAGGCGTGATATCTAGCGAAACGGACGGTGCCGCCGCCAGCAGCGGGTGCGTCGCGTCATGTCCCGCCAGACACAGCGACTGATCGCGCTCGCACATCTCCACAAAGCCGGTCGGAGCGTCGGCAATTTCTCCGGCCGGCACGGTCGCCGTCCTGATCGCAGTCCCGGCCTGCGCCGGGAATGCGCCGGCGGCGCCCGCCAGCGTCAGCGCCACGGCCGCCGCCCTTGTGATTCGCTTGGTCATGTGAGCCTCCGCTGGGTCGGCGGCTCTTTTGACAGGCGCGGCTTAGGGCCGATTTAAGTGCAATGGTTACGGACAAAGTTACCATGAACGCGCCCGACACCAATATTCGCAGGCTCTGTGAGCGCAAAAAGATCACTGTCCTGTTCGCCCTGAAACAGGACGAAATGACTGAACTTTCCTTTTGATTATGCGCGGAATAGGCGATACATCTTTGGGGGCATCGGATAAATTCCTGAGAATGCTGCCCCTGTCGCCATCATCGGCAGGGTTTACTCAAACCCACGGCTCGGGTCAGGCTGAGCTTGCGATGGTCGTGGATGGCTGGGATGGCTGGGGCAATTGTTAGTGGCATTACCGATCACATGAGCCCTAACAAGCCGAGCGATCGTCATTTTACGGGTATCGCTGTCCGCACGACCGGAAAGGATGGCGCGACTGCCGAAATCCTCGATGCCGTCTATAGCCGAAGGCCTGCGCTCTTTTCCTTCTGCAACGCGGCGACGGTCAATCACGCGCACGGGTCGGCGGAATTCAAGTCGGTGCTGAAGGATATGGTGCTGTTCAACGACGGCATCGGCCTCGATCTGGCGAGCCTGCTGCTCTACGGCTCCTTCTTTCCCGCCAATCTCAACGGCACGGACTTCATCCCGCTGCTATTTCAGGCGGCCGACCGTCCGATCTCCGTCTATCTGCTGGGCGGGCTGCCCGGCGTCGCGGAGAGCGCGGCGCAGACGATCGAGGGCTATAACCCCAATGTCCGGGTAGTGGGCACGCATAACGGCTATTTCACGTTCGACGAAACGCCGGACATCGTCGCCGACATTGTCCGGCGTTCGCCCGATCTGGTGCTGGTGGGCATGGGACAGCCGCGTCAGGAAATCTGGAGCCACCGCGTGCGCGATCAGGTCAAGGTGCCTTTGCTGTGCGTCGGCGCTTTCATGGATTTCGCGTCCGGCCGCATGCCCCGCGCGCCGCGCGCCGTCCGGATGATGCGGATCGAATGGGTCTACCGGCTGGCGCTGGAACCGCGCCGCCTGTTCCGCCGCTATGTGGGCGGCGCAATCCCCTATTTCTTCCGCATTCTCGCCCAGCGTTTTCGACCGGGCGCCGGCCGCTGACGCGTGGCCCGGTCGTCTGAGCCGACAGCGACGCCGATGCGGGTGCTTATGATCGGCGGAACCGCGGCGCATCCGGGCGGGGTCGAAGCCTTTTGCGCACGCGCCGCCGAAGCCTTCGGTGACGATGGCGACATCCGGCTCGACTTCGCGCCTGCGGACACCGCCTTCCTCCCGCCCCGCCTCTGGCCCTCGCTCGCGCTTCGGGCATGGCGGACCGTCCGCCAGCATCGCGGCCGGATCGGCGGCATCTGGCTCCATTATGTAAACCTGCCCGACCTCGCCTATCTCGCAATGGCGCGGCTGATGGGCGTGCCGGTCCTCGTCACACCGCATCTGGGCACCAACTGGCGCTCGCAGTCCAATCCGCTTCTGCGCAATATCAGCCGCTTTCTGCTGGGACGGGCGAAGGGCATCGCGCTGCTGTCGCCGACGCAGGAGCGGGAGATCGCGCTGCCCGCCCATGTCCGCCGCTGGCAGGTGCGCACCTTCCTGCCCCGGCATCTATGGGCGCAGCCGGTGCCGGAGCGCGATGCATCGCGCCCGCTCCGCCTCATTCATTCCGCGCGGCTGTCCGAAGGCAAGGGCAGCTTCCTCTTCGTCGATCTCTGCGCGATCCTGCGCGACCGCGGCGTCCCCTTTTCCGCCTGCATCACCGGTGGAGCGGACGCGCAGACGATGGAGCGGCTCCATGCCCGCATCGCCGGCCACGACCTTACCGACCGGATCGCGGTGATGGGTCTGGTCGATGTCGAGGAACAGCTTGCCCAATTGCGCGCCGCCGATGTGCTCGTCCACCTGTCGCGCATCGATTCCTACCCGCTGATCGTGCTGGAAAGCCTGGCCTGCGGTGTATTTCCCGTCTGCATGGAACTCGCAGGCGCGCGGGACATGATGCAGAGCTATGCGGGCAGGCTGGTGTCGCCGCAAACTCCCGCCGAAAGCGCCGCGGACATCCTGTCGTCAGCCGATCCGGCGGCGCTGCGCGGGGAAGCGCTGGCAGCGGCGGAGCGGGTGCGCGCGGACCATCGCTGGGACGAATGCGTCGCCCTGCTCAAACCCGCAATGACGGCAACCTTCGCCTGAAACGCCCGTTCAGGGTGCCCGCGCGACGATATAGCTGTTGATCGCCGCCCAGTCGGTCGCGGGCAGGTGCGCGAATCGCGGGGAAATCGTCATCCCGTCGACCGGTTGACCCATCAGCATGTCGGCCGTCTCGATGGCAAAGCCGCCCGCCTCCACCAGCGCCAGCCATTCGGAATGCTGGATGCGGTTCTGATACTGGACATCGTTGGCGAACCACGCGTTCCATTTCTCTTCGGAAAACTGGAGATATTGTTTGTCGTGCGCGGATCTGTCGTAAATCTTCAGATGATCGAACGGCACGATCCGGTGCGCAATGATGCCGCCGGGCTTGAGGATACGCCGCATCTCGGCGATGAGGCCCGGCACCGCCGCGGCCGACACATGCTCCAGCACGTCGCTGCTGACGATGAGGTCCAGCGAACCGTCGGGAATGGCGGCGAGCGAACCGTCCGCCTCCACCATGTAGCGGAAGTTCAGCAGGCGATAGACCGCATCGAAATCCGGCGCGGTCAGCACCGCGTCCAGCAGCGCTTCGGCCCGGTCGATCGCGGCCGCCGGGCGGTCCACGTCACGCCGCAGCCGCTGCCGCAGTTCGCGTGCATAGGCCTGGAATCCGTCGAACTGGCGATTGTCCCAAACGTCGAAAAGGATCACGTCGACGTCGTAGAAGAGCCGCGTGAACAGCGCCTCCCAATGCGCCCAGCCGGTGCCCAGTTCCATCATCGTCATGCCGTCGGCGATGCCGCCGCGCGCCTCGATCCGGGCGAGATTGTCGTGCGCGCGCTGGATGTAATGCGCGGGCAGCCCACGGCCTCTGCGGCGCCCGCCAAGCACATTGCCGATCCGGCGATAGAGCTTCTTCGTCGCCGACCCGGACGATGCGAGCCGAAGCGCCTGAGCAGCCGCAAAATACTTCAGCATCGTTTCGACCTCTGCCGGGAGAACATCCTCTGTCCGCAAATCGCGCTGACGGGTCAAGGATAAAGCGGGCACGAAAGCACGCCCGGCCATCGACAGCGCCTCCATTTTGGGACAGGAAAGTCGTGAACTGCGCTGCAATGCACATCGACGGTTGCCGCCGCCTGCAATCGCGGCCACTATGCGCGCAGCGGGGAAGGACGCAATGGCACTCTTCAAGACACAGCGGTCACGGCAGAATCTGTTCGTCCGGCATCAGGTGCTGATGTTCAGCTTCGTTGCGTTTCTCATCATGGTGATGCTCACCCCCTATCTCACCATCTCCGCATCGGGTGAGGCAGGCGAGGGATCGGCGCTGCGGCAGGTCTTCTATTTCGCGGTATTCGGCCTGCTCATCTTCTCGGTGCGTCCACTCGGCCATCCCGAACGGCTGCTCGTCGTGCCATGGCCCATCGTTCTGGCCTTCGCATGGTGCACGATCACGCTGCTCTGGTCGCTCGACCCCGGCGTCGGGGGGCGTCGCCTCATCCTGACGGGAATCGTCATCTGGTCGGTCTTCATCGCGGTCCGCAACCAGCCTTTCGACGATACGATCATGCTGATTCGCGGCGTGCTGCTCCTGATGCTGGTCGTAAACTTCATCGCCGTGCTGCGCTTCCCCGAATTCGGCACGCACCAGTTCAACATGGAGGACGACAAGCAGCTTGTCGGCGACTGGCGCGGCGTCATGATGAGCAAGAATATCGCAGGCGCGCTCTGTTCCGTGACCGTGCTTTTCTTCCTGTTCGGCGGGGGCAAGGTGCCGATCTGGCTGCGCGTTCCGGTGATCGCCGCGTCGCTCGTTTTCCTCTTCTTCTCCCAGTCGAAGACATCGGGCATCATGATGGCCGGCTCGGCGCTCATCGCCCTGCTCTACAATGTCTTCCGCTGGCGCTACCGCTCCTGGGTGATCGCGCTGCTTTTCCTGGCGTTCGCGGGGCTGGCGGCCTTCCTGTCGGCCTATCATCACCCGTTGCGCGATGCGCTGGACGATCCCCACGCCTTCACCGGCCGCGCGCAGATCTGGGACGCAATGCTGCGCTATGCCGCCGACAGCCACTATGTCGGGGCGGGCTTCGGCTCCTTCTGGTTCACGTCCAACAGCCCGATCTTCAATTACGCGCATGACTGGGTCGCCACGGTGACGCAGGGGCATTCGGGCTATCTCGACCTGCTGATCACGGTCAGCCCGATTGGCGTCGTCCTCATCGCATTCGCCCTGATCATCTGGCCCGCACAGCAACTGCTGCGATTGCCCGTGGGCCTGTCGCGGGAGGCCGCGCTGCCGCTCGGCGTCATCTTCTTCTGCGCCGGTCATAACGCCACCGAAACCAGCATGTTCGACCGCGATACGCTGATGAACATCTTCATGCTGGCAGCGGTCGCGATGATCGAGCAGATCATGGCGACCCGGCGTGAACGCCCGAACCTGTCACGCGGGAATAACCGGCGATCCGCAGCCTCGCCCCAGCCCCTGTCGAGGCCCGACGAAGGATCGCCGATGCCCGGCGGAGCCTTGTGGTAGCGGCACGCAGCCAACCTGTCGGCCTGTTGCCGGACCTGACGGCCCCATCCCGGCCGTCCATGCTCGTCCCCCTGCCTCCGGCCCGATCGCGATGGACGATCTGGCCTTTGGGCTTTTCCAGACGTGGCGCGATGCTCGCCGCGCTGGCGGCGCTCCTGATCCTGACCGTCATCGGCATTCAGCGGATCGCGTCGCGCACGCCATCCGCGCTGACGGCGGGCGAATGTGCGACGCCGGATCTTGGCCCCCTGTCCCAGCGTGTCATGCTGCAACCGCTCATGCGCATCGTCCGCAATGCCCGCTGCGCGCTGGCAGGCTCGATCGCGCTTCAGGTGCCACCGGCCGCGGCGCAGTCCAGCGGCCCCGTGGAGGGCGAGACCTACCTCTGGGCGCCCGTCGCGATCGGCGGCGGCGGCTTCATCAACGGATCGGCCTGGGACGCAAAGGGGGTGACGCAGGTCGCCCGGTCGGATGTGCACGGCGCCTATCGCTGGAACGCGCAGCACGATCGCTGGGAATTGCTGACCACCGCACAGTCGATGCCGCCCGCCTACCGCCAGCAGGCAGGCGCAACCTTCGGCGTCTTCGAGATCGCGGTCGCGCCTTCCGATCCGCACCGGCTCTATATGGCGGCCGACACCCGCATCTTCCGTTCCGATGACGCTGGCCAGCACTGGACGGCTACAGGAAACAATGATTTCCCCGGCCCGCTCGACGCCAACGGACCTTATCGCAATCACGCCAGTTCGCTCGCCGTCGCGCCGGATGACCCCGATTTCGTCGCCTTCGGCTCACCGCAGCGCGGCCTCTCTTTCTCGCGCGACGGCGGCGCCCGATGGCAACCCGCCACCGGCCTGCCCCCGGCAAGAACATCCGGCAAAGCGAACGACACGCCGCCTGCCCTCATCCTCTGGTTTGGACGGGGCAGGGCGGACAGGGGCCGCCTCTGGGCCGCGGTGCCCGGCAGCGGCGTCTTCATCGCCGACCCGCGCACCATGCGTTTCAGCGCTGTGGGCGGCCCGCGTCAGGGCCGCCAGTTCGCGCAGGGACGCGACGGCAGCCTCTACATCATCGATTCGCAGGCGCAGGCGCTGTCCATCTGGCGCGATGGCCGTTGGGCCTCACCCGGTCCCTCCGCGCCGAACGCGCCCTTCGCCGGAATCGCCGCCGATCCCTTCGCCAATCGCCTCTACCTGATGGATGAAGGCGGGCGGGCATGGTGCTCGACCGACGGCGGGCGGGCATGGATGGGCGTCAACCGCACCTCGGCGCCGGGTGAGCGGGAACCAGCCTGGCTGCGCATCGCCAACTCCTCCTACTTCGCCGTAGGGTCCATCGCCTTCGATCCGGCGCGCAAGGGGCGACTCTGGGTCAATGCAGGGACTGGCCCCTATTTCGCCGACCTCAAGGACGGATGCGGCCCCCTCACGCTCATCAGTCAGGTGCGCGGTATCGAGGAAACGGTTGCCAACGACGCGATCCAGCCGCCCGGCGGTCCGCCGCTGTTCGCCATGTGGGATTTCGGCATCCACGTCAAAAGCCGTCTCGACCGCTTCTCCTCGACCTACGGCCCGAAAGAGCGGATGATCATCGCTGCGCAGGCATTGGACTGGAGTCCCGCCGACCCCCGGTTCATCGTCACCAACGCGTCGGACACCCGCACCGGCTGCTGCGCGGAGGATGGCGATTCGGTGCTGGCCGGATACAGCCTCGACGGGGGGATCAACTGGTCCCGCTTCCCCGCCCTTCCTCAGCCACCCGGTACACGCGCCGACGATCCATGGCGCATGGCGTTCGGGACGATCGCCGTCGCGGCGAACGACACCCGATCCATCGTCTGGGTTCCGGCCTTCAACCGGTCTCCCTTCTACACCCGCGACCGGGGCAAGAGCTGGCAGCGCGTGGTCCTGCCCGGCGAGCGCGGCCCCAACACCGGCTCCTTCAGCGCATTCCATCTCGCCCGCAGGTCGCTGGCGGCGGATCGCGTATTGCCCGACACTTTCTACCTGCTGCATTCCGGCGATGCTCCCAACGAAGCGCTCGCCGGGCTGTGGCGCTCCACCGATGGCGGCCAGACATGGGACCGCCGCTTCTACGGCGAAGTCGCGCCCGGCAGCGCTTACGCCGCCAAGCTGCGCGCGGTGCCTGGGCAGGCGGGGCACCTCTTCTTCACCTCCGCCGTGCATCAGGGCGACGCCCGCCTGCGCCGCTCGACCGACGGCGGCTCAAGCTGGCAGGTCGTGCCCGGCATCGACCGGGCTGACGACATCGCTTTCGGCAAGGCGGCGAGCGGATCGAGCTATCCCACCATTTTCCTGTCCGCTCTCAAGGACGGGCGCTATGGCATCTGGAGATCGACGGACAATGCCGCAAGCTGGCAGCGCATCGCCGCTTTCCCGTTGGGCCGGCTGGACCGCATCAAGGTGATGGAGGGGGACAAGGACGTGTTCGGCCGCGTGTATCTGGGCTTCGTGGGATCGGGCTGGGTCTATGGCGAGCCTGCTGCCTGCACGCCGCCTGACGATCGGGACGAAAATGACTGCGCGAAAGTCCGGCGCTGATGGCGGAGGCGGAGTATCGCGCCCAGCTTCCGGTTCTGGTCTCGCGCCGCCGCATTCCGCCGGCCGTGCGGCAGGCCGCGCCGCTGCTCAGCGCGCTGGCGATGACCATCGGGCTGGCGTTCAACGGTCTCAACGACGCCGCCGGGGAAACGGTGGCTGCGATGCTCGGGGCGGGGCTGCTCGCCGCCCTTCTGATCGACGCGCGACCCGATGCCTATTTCTGGCGGCAGAGAAAACCCGTCCTCATTCCCGCCCTGCTCGCCGGCCTGTGGCTCAGCCTCGGCGCGGGAGGCATCGGCCTTTCGCCCGCCATCCCCATGCCCTATGCGCCCGATTTCGCCGGCCCCGCGCTGATGGCATGGTTTGGCGGCCTCGCCGCGCTGATCGGCGGGAGCATCATCGGCGCCGACCGGGTCCGCATGGAACGCACGATCCGGCTGGTTCTGCTGTGCATCGGCGCGACGCTGTTCATCGGAATGCTGATGTGGGTGGCGGGACCGGGGACATCGGCGCTCGATTACTGGTCGGTCAGCCGGCGAGGCCGCTTCGCCGGGATGGTCAGCAATGTCAACGTGACGGCGGCGCTGGCGGGCGGCGCGATCCTTCAGGCCACGGCGCTGGCGATCCTTGCCCGCCGGCGCGCGCGCGAACGGAAGGACGGCCTGCATAATCTCTCGCTCGCCCTCGCCGTCAGCGTCATGGCCATCGCCTCCATCGCACTGCTCCTGACCGCCGCGCGCTTCCCCATCGTTGTCACCGTCGCGCTCCTGATCTCGCTGGCGGCGCTGCTCCGGCGGCGCAGGCGCCGGCGCAGCCGCGCGATCGCGCCGTCATGGGTCTGGCCGCTGCTCGGCCTGCTGGTCGCAGCGCTGCTGTGGTGGCTGTCGGGACCATTGCTGGCCCGGTTCGACACGCTGGGATCGGAAGCGCTGGTGCGCTCGATGATGTGGGACCATTATTTCGACCTTGCCGCTGCCTCGCCGCTTCAGGGTTACGGCCCCGGCTCCTTCCCGACGCTCAATGCGGCGACGCTCGACGACCCGTTGACTGCCGGGTCGCTGTGGTTCGTCAATTCCGCGCACAGCCTGTTCCTCCAGATCGCGCTGGCGGGCGGCTTTCCCTATCTTTTCCTGATGGTCTGGGCGGGCTGGGCGATCCTGTACCCCGTCGCACGGCTCGCGTGGCGGGGATCGTTGCCGATGGACACGCTGGGCACCTTCGCGCTGGTGGTCGCTATCCTTCTTTGCGCCACCGTCGACATCGCGCTGGACGTTCCGGCGGTCGTGCTTCTCACTTTATTCCTTGCCGGTCTGCTGTGGGGCCGCGCGCTCAAACTCAGGGAGCATGGAGTGGCGTCAGCGTAGCGCGCGCCGCAGTTGCAGGCGGTGCCACGCGGACAGCACGGGGGCATAGGCGTCGGTGTCGCGGATCTGCGCGAACATCTGCAGCCGGGCGGATCCGTTGATCTGACCGTAGATCAGCGCTTCGTTGATGAGCCGTGCCTGACTGCCCGCGTCGAGCCGCCCCCATTGACGCGCGCCATAGCCGACCCGCCATTCCGCCGCCCGATAGAGAAATGGCGCTTCCCGATAGCTCCGCGCCAGCGCGTCGATGGCCGAAGCATCGCCTTCGCCGGCCAGTTGGGAACGCAGCAGCGCGCGAATCACCCAGGCATCGGCGGAATGCGGCCTGCGCGCCGTCACATCCGCCACCGTCTCGTCCGCCGCGATCAGCGCCGGGCGCCGCGTCGGCGCGGGAGCCGTGGCGTGCTGCTGCGCGATGAACAGGGCGTCGGCCAGCAGGGCGCGGGGCGGCTTGTCGGCGGGAAGATCGGGGTCAGGCTCGGGCGAAGGCCGCTCGCTGCGCAGGCTCACTGCCTGCCTCTGCAGGCGTGCGACCGACTGCGCGATCACCATCTCGCTCCGCAGACCCAGCCAGCCCGCAATCAGCAGCGCCATCGCCGCTGCCAGAGCGACTATCGTCAGGAGAGGCAGGCGAACCGCTCCGCCCCTCCTGCGAAAGGAGGCACCGCGCCGGGACCGGCGCGGTGCGACGCGATCAGCTCTGCGAATAATAGGCCGAATATTTCTTGCTGTAATAGAGGCCGCCGATCGCTTCAGCCGACGAATCGACCATGGTGTAGATCGCACCGACCGGGTTGGCGCCGTCCGACTTCAGCCAGCTCAGCGCCGACGCCGCCGCGCGGCCCGGCGTCGAATCCCAGCGGATGATGAGCGCGGTCACATCGGCCTGCACCGCCAGGAAGCGGCCATCGGCCAGCCCCACCAGCGGCGGCAGATCGAGCACGATCAGGTCATATTTGCCGCGCACTTCCTCAAGAACGCGCTCCATGCCGCCATTACCGAACAGATCTTCCGAACTGAAATAGGGTTCGCGCACCAGCATATGATCGAGATTGGGCACATCGCCCGGCTGGATGGCCTGCGCGACCGTCGCTTCGCCATGCAGAACCTCGACGATGCCGGGCCTGTCCTGCGGATTGGACACCAGCGGGCGCAGCGCCGCACGGCGCACGTCGCATTCGAGCAGCAGCGTGCGCGCATTGTTCATCGCCAGCGTGCGGGCGAAGGCGAGCGCCGTGGTGGTCTTGCCTTCGCTGGGCAGCGCGGAGGTGAGTGCGATCACCTTTGGCTGGCGCGCGGCGTTCACGCCCAGGATCGACGCACGGGCGATGCGCAGCGATTCGGCGAACATCGACGTCGGCTTTTCCAGCAGCAGATCGGCCGGGTTCAGCGACTTGGGCACCTTGGGCACCGCAGCGATCACCGGAATGCCGAGCAGATTTTCGACGTCCTCGACCGACCGAAGCCCCTTCACCAGCATTTCCTGCACCGCGATGGTGCCGGCGCCAGCGGCCAGCGCGACGATGAGCGCCAGTGCCGCGAAGACGGGCTTGTTGGGGAAGCTGGCGTTCAGCGGCGGTTCGGCGCGATCGACGATCACCACCTGTGCGATCTGGTTCTGTGCCGATTGCGAGCTTTCGAGCGCCATCTGCGACATGCGGTCATAGGCGGTGCGCTTGGCCATTGCCTCGCGCTGAAGCCCTTCGGCGATCACGGCGTTGCGGGTATTGTCCGCCCGCTCACCCTCCAGGCGGTTCATCGAAGCGCGCAGGCTGGCGGCACGCGCCTCGGCCGAGGTGACGTTGGCGCGCAGCGATCCGATCACGCGCTGCGCTTCGTCGGTGATCTGCTGATCGACGCTGGCCAACTGGTCGCGGACACGGACGCTTTCGGGATGCTTCTCGCCATAGCGCGCCTGCACCTCGCCCATGTTCCGCAGGATGTCGGCGCGCTGGCGGCGCAGATCGCCGATCACGTTGGACATACGCACTTCGGACACCGAATCGAGGCCGCCCCGCGAGATTTGCGTCAGTGCGGCGCTCAGCGACGCGCGCGCTGCCGCGGCTTCCGATTCGGCGGTGGCGAGCTGCGAGGAAAGCGGCCCGACCTGCTGATCCACCATGGTGCCGCCTGCGCTGCCGGGCGTCGACCCTTCCGTCAGACCGGCGCGCGCCCGATATTGCGCCAGAGCCGCGTCGGCGGCATTGACTTCGCGGCCCAGCGCCGCAAGCCGCTGGTTGAACCATTCGGTCTGCCGCTCGGCGTTCCCGACGCGCGATCCCGTCTTGGTCTGAAGATAGATTTCGGCAAAGGCGTTCGCAATCAGCGCCGCCTTGTTCGGGTCCGTCGACTGATAGCTCACACCCAGAATATAGGTCAGCTTCTCACGGCCTACCGACAGATTCTGGAGCAACTGGCGCGCGATGGCGGTTTCCCGGTCGGCCGCGCTCAGCGTTGCGGCTTCGGCCGATGTGTCGACCTTCTCCGCAAATTCCGGGTCGCGGTCGAGCTTGAGCTTGCGCACCACCAGCCGCGCCTGATCGAGCGAGCTGATGACGGTCACTTCGGTCTCGATCGCTTCGGAACTCAGGCTCTGCTGGGCGTCCGCCTGCGTCTGAGCCAGCGGATTGCGGTAGGGGTCGATGCGCACGCGCGCGGTCGCCGTATATTTCGGCGTGAGCATGAAGATGCCCGTCACGCCCAGCGCCAGGATGATCCCCGACACAATCGCCATGGTGATCCATCGACGTCGAATCGTATCCGTAATCACCAGCACCAGGTCGGAAAATTTTCCTTCCTGGGCGTCGGCAGTGTGAACGATTTCCATCCTTAATCCACCTCAATTCGTCTGGGTCGGCCGCCTGTGTCCGGGACGGATCAACGCTGGATAATCAGCGCGACCTGCATCCGGAATTCACCATAGTTGCGACCGAACTCGACCGTGTTCGTCTTTCGTTTGCCGTAGGACAGCCCCGCCTCTATCCCGAAAGTACGCGAGGCGAGGTACCGCCCCCCTCCGGTGAATCGATAGATATCGTTTTTTCGTTTTGTGCCGATATAGTCCTGAAATGCGGCTTCTGCCTGACCGTATAAAATAAGGTTCTGCAGCAGTTCGTGGTCCACCCGCAAGCCGATGCGGTTGTCGAAATAGGCGTCCACCGTTCCCAGCGAGCTGTCTTCGATCACGCGTCGCCCGGTCAGGGTGAAGGTGGTCAGCGGGCTGAAGAAATATTCCAGCTTCGCCTCGGCCGAAAAACCCTTCGCGTCGCGATAGAGCGGCGAATCATAGTTGCGCCACAGATAGCCGACGCCGACGATGCCGCGCAGGAAGCCTGCTATGTCGACATTGAGACCCGCCAGCGCACGCACGCCGTTGGAATCGCGATTTTCGACGCCGCCGATGAAAGCCGTGTCGTAATTGGTACGGCCGTAGGATAATTGCCCGTACAGGCCCGTGCTGGGCGTGAAGGCATATTGCAACTGGCCCGTCACCCGGTTGATATCCCGGTCCCGGAAGCGCTGGTTGCGCTCGGTGCCGTCCGGAAACTTGATCTTCGCGAAGTCGAACACCGAATGATCGACCGCCAGAACCGCCCGGACCTGTCCAGCGCGATATTCTCCGCGCAGTGCGACGGTTGCGGTGTCATAATGCGACAGCGCGCTGTTGTCGGTTTCGATTTCGCCTGACAGTGGCGATTCGAACTGGCGGGCGAACTGCCCTTCCAGCGTCACCGCCATGTCGGTGCTGAGGTCATATCGTCCCGTTCCGCCCAGCGAAAACACATCCTCATTGCGGGCGGATTCGCCGATGAAGCGGCGGATGGTGCCGGAACCGCGCAACTGCACGAGATGCCGGTCCCAGTCGCTCGTCGCGCGGACAGAAGGCGTGGCAAAGAGATAGGGCGCATCGACCTTGTCGCCGCGGCCCAGATAGATATTGTCGCTGTATCCCAGACCCAACTGGACCTGCGGCAAAATGATGAAAGAGCCGGCGCGCCAGCCCAGCGGATCATAGTCCGGGCGGGGCCGCTCGACGACGCTGACATTCCGGTCACGGTCGAAATCGGGCGGAATACTTGGCTGCAACAGCAATGTTTCCGACTGCGCCGTTGCCAGCGTCGGTATCATCGCCGTGCTCAAGGCAAGCAGGCTGGCTGCGAAAACCCCCTTAGTCATAATCGCTCCCTGCCGTTCTTTTTTGTTGGTATCAATCGAACATGTGGCCGAAACTGATGAAATGGCGCAGGATCAGGATGTGTAGTTCGATCCGCCGCCGCCGCCCACGCCCACAATCGCGCCGCCAAAGGCGCCGAAGCCCACATTGCCAAGGCCGCCGCCCTGCTGCAAGGCCGCAGTACCACGACGGAACCGGCGCTTGATCGTCTCGCGCGCGTTGACAATCGCCTGCATGATGACCGGCGAATGGTTGCCCTGCGCTTCGTAGATGTCTAGCGCACCCAGCATGGCGTCGAGCGGGTAGTCGCCCTGACCCAGGATGAAGATCATCGCCGCTTCATAATCCTCCACCGTGCTGGTGGTCGGCATGCGCGCGATTTCCGTGCTGATGGCGGCGGCGAGACGCGCGGCGATGGCCTGAATCTCGGCCGGATCGGTGATGGCCGCGCCGGTGGGAGCACCCGCGCCCGGAGGGGCAGCCGACTGCTGTGCCGATGCCTGGGCCACGCCCAGCGCGACGAGCAGGGTGATCGCACCCTGCCACTTCGGGTGGTGCATCGCCCCGTTTTGAGCCATCTTTCCGTTCATCGCTTGACCCCTGAACCAAGACCGGGCGATTTAAAAATATCGCTCGCCCACGCGAATTGTATCACCCGGCCAGACCTGAAGGTCGGGTGTCAGTCGAAATGCCTGCTCGGTTGTCGAACCCGCGCGGCGAATATAGGCGACCTTGCGTTCGGCCCGGGGCGTGAAGCCTTCGGCGGTAGCGACGGCGTTGAGAGCCGTCAGTCCGCTCGAATAAGGATATTGCCCCGGCGCCTTCACTTCACCCAGAATGAAGAAAGGTCGAAACTTGATAACTTCCACACTGACGCGTGGTTCCCTCAGATAGCCTTCGGCCAGCTTCGACTGCACCGCCTTGCCGATTTCCACCGGCGTCTTGTTGAGCGCGGGGATATCGCCGACCAGCGGGATCGACAGCGCGCCGTTCGCCGCAACCGCAAATTCGCCCGAAAGCGTCGGTTCGTTGAACACCGTCAGCTTGATCTGGTCGCCCGTTCCCAGCCGGTAATCGGCGACCTCGGTGGACTGAACCTCATAGCGTTCGCCCGAGGACAGGATTTCACGCGAACCCGCCGTAGAACAGGCGGTTACGCAAAGGCTCAGCAGCAACGTCACGAATATCTGTTTCAAGCGCATGGTGGTCCCAATGTTACGCATCCTGAACGATGAGCTTAGGACTCTTTTCGCAAGAGCACAAGAACGCAGAGCGCGCATCATCTGTCTCAAAATGGACGTAAAAGGGTTAACACTAATCGGTAAGCAAAAAGGGCAGCGCCGCCGCCGCGTGCAAAGAATTTCCGGTCGTCACGAATCGTTCGGCCAGAGGACATGGCAGGGTCGGGCGCTGTTGCGGCTGGACCGATTCTTGCGGTCGGCGGCGGAATGTTCATTTTCGACCGATCGCCGCCGTTAACCACCCCGCGCGATTCGCCCTCAACTGAACCGCCCCGATTATGCTGCGGCGCAAAATGGGACGTTACCCGCTCTGCGGCTGTTCTTTCGGCATGTTGACGCACGGCAGCACTGGCGCGAAACGCAAATCTTGTTCATATGACGGTCACAACGGTGACGTTAGCTGCACCATTTTTCGGGAGCGTGACATGGTGTTCGGTCTGGGCAGGAAAAGCCAAGCGCCGCCGTCTACGGACCGCGGCGAACGAATCTATGCCATCGGCGACGTCCATGGCTGCTATCAGCAGCTTCGCGATTTGCTGCAGCGCATCGAGACCCATGCGCAGGCGCTTCCTCCGGTTCGCTCGACCCACATCATCGTGCTGGGCGACATCGTCGATCGAGGGCCTGCTTCGGCCGATGTGATGCGCTTTCTCTACAATGCACAGCAGAAAACCGACCGCCTCATCGTGTTGCAGGGCAATCATGAGGAACTGATGCTCCGCGCGCTCGACGGGGAAGCCGGCATGGTGCGCGCATGGATGCGGATCGGCGGCGACGCCACGCTGCGCAGCTTCGGCCTGCAACCGCCCCCGCGCGACGCCAACCCGCATGAGGTGCTGGCCGAACTCCGCCGCGCCATTCCGCGCGACTGGATCGAATGGCTGCGCGCGCTGCCGCTCACCGCGCGGTCGGGCGATTATCTGTTCTGCCATGCGGGCATCCGGCCCGGCATCGCGATCAGGAACCAGAAGCGCGCCGACCTCCTGTGGATTCGCGACGAATTTCTCGAGGACCGCCGCACCCGCCACGAAGCGATGGTGGTGCACGGCCACAGCATCTCCACCGAAGTGGAAATCTGCGCCAACCGGATCGGCATCGACACCGGAGCCTATCGCTCGGGCGTGCTCACCGCCCTCTATCTGGAAGGCGACAGGCGCGACATCATCGCGTCGGGACCGTTGCCGGAGGCCAACGAAGCCGCATGATAGCGTCCCTCGTCGCGCTGGCGGTGGCTGCGGCCACACCGCCGGTCCCTGCCGTCCCGCAGACGCCGCCTCCCGCCGCCGCGGAAAGCGAACTGGGTTATCTTACCGCCGCGGAGCTGGAGCGGCGGTGCGGCGCGGGCGGCGCCACGGCCGATATATCCTATTGTTTCGCCTATATCGCCGCCGTCCATGACGCGATGCGCGCCTATGAGGTGTGGCTGGGCCTGCGCGAATTCTGCGCGCCTCCCGCCGTGCCGCAGAGCGACCTGCGCCGGGCGTTTCTCACCTATCTCAGCGCCTATCCGTCCAACCGGTCGGGTCAGGCGGCGTCGGTGATCGTGGTTGCGCTGAAGGAAAGCTATCCCTGTCGCGCCGCGCCCGTCACGCCCCAGCCTCAGGGCGGCGGAGCGGGCGTCGTGCCCTCCGGCAAAAGCGCGCCGCACAGCCGGACGCCCGCGCGCTAGGGCAATCAAGCGCCGCACACTGCGCAAATGAAAAGGCGCGCGGAACGGGTCTCCCCGCGCCGCGCGCCTGTTCTTCCGGGATCGCTCCCTTACATGATGACGAAATTGCCCGCGCCGAACCCGCTGGTGGGGGTGATGTGCGCGAACAGGATCTGCTGCGCAGAACCCGATCCGTCCGGATCATAATAGAGCGATCCGGTCGCGCTGTCGTAGATGATGCGGTCATCCGCATCCATCGCCATCGTGCCCTTGACGAAAGCGCTGGACGCGAGGTTGCCGACGCCGATCTGGTCGAAGATGTCGTGGTGCAGCACGATCTTGTCCTTCGTCGAGTTGAACAGCAGCAGCGTGTCCACGTCGCCATTCCCGATCGCGGTGTTGAAGTGGATATTTTCCACCCCCGAACTGCCGGAAAATGTGTCCGACCCGAGACCAAGATAGATATGCGCGTTCGTCGCCGATCCCACCACCTTGTCACCAAGGTCGGTGCCGACAAATATGTTCTGGATCAGCTTGTTGCTCGCGTCATAGCTTTGCGTCACCAGAACACCGTCCGCGCGCGCGCTCATCTTGTCGATGCCGGTGATGGCGTTCTTGCTGTTGTAATGGGTGGTCGTCTCCACCCCGTCCGCCAGCTTCACCACATCATAGGACTGGAGCTTCGACGCCGCGTCCAGATGCTGATAGGTCCGGCTGCCGTCGCTGTTCACGATCAGCTTGTCGATCCCGGTATATTTCCAGCTCGTGTCGAAATGATAGGTCGTGGTGATGTTGCCCGACACAACGACGCGCTCGGCCCCGGTGAGCGCCCACTTGGCGTCGTAATGCTTGATCATCGTGGAGCCGTTGCCTTCGTCCACCTTGATGTCCATGCCTGACGGCATCCACTTGGCGTCATAATATTGGGTGGTGACCTGCCCCTTGGCGTCGGTCGTCACCTTGGTGGCGTTTTTCATCACCCAGTTGCCGTCATAGAAGATCGTCTGGGTCGATCCGTCGGCGTTCAGCATGATCTTTTCGGCCGACGCCAGCTTGTAGGTGCGGTCGAAATGCTGGACGAGGCCGTAGCCCTTTTCCTTCGTCGTCACATCGGAACCGGTGAAGTTGCCGCCGATGTCATATTTGCTGACGATCGTCTTGTCGGTGGTGGACAGTTCGATTTTCTGCGTGCCGATCACCCGGCCACTCGTATCGAGCAGGTCGATGGGGGGCACGGGCTTGACCGCGTCCGACGGCTGGGTGAGCGTCGCGCCGGTTCCGTCGATCGACATCGCCTTGGACACGCCGTTCGCATCCTTGGTCTCGACGTTGATCTGAAGGCCGTTGATCGTCATCGACCCCGTGCCCGACGCCACTTCCGCACCCAGTTCGATCGAGCGCAGATATTCGCTGTCCGACATGATGCCCATGGTCTTGAGCTTGGACACGATGTCCGCGATGTCTATCGACCCCTTGGTCCATTCCTTGTCCGCGACCAGCGCCGTGTAGGTTCCGGTGTGATAGATGGTCGCGCTGAAATCGCCGTTGGTGTAGGTGCCCACGGCGGTGCCGCCCGGCTCGAATCCGCCCTTGTGCAGCCAGATCATCAGTTCGGTCGTCACCGCGCTCGTGCCCGTGGCGGTCGGCGAATTGGCGAACCAGATGTCGTAGGCGACGTTGAAGCCCCCCTTGTTGCCGGTGTAGCTCAGGTCGTAATCGACCGTCAGCTTCGACAGGTTGGACACCTGCACCGGAAACACCTTGGACGTGTCGGTCGGATTGCCCGCTGCATTGTGCGGGCTGGTGCCGAAGATCAGCTCCGGATAGGCCAGAATGCGCTGGTCGGTGGTCGTCAGCGGATAGGACCAGTTGAAGGTCGTGCCGCGCGTCATGTCGCTGGTGCTGAATGCGCTGTTGAGCGTGTAGTCCACGCCTGCTGTCAGGGCCGAGCTGCCCCAAGCATTGTTGACCACGAACCAGCCGTTGGAGTTCCAGCCCTGTCCGGCCTGCGTCAGCAGCTTGTCGGTCGCCACGGGCGCGGGCGTGTTCAGCGGCATGTTGAAATCCGCCGCCGTCAGCGATTTCAGCGACATGTTGCGCAGGGTCAGCGTCTCGCTGCTGTTCAGCTTGACGACGACATCCGTGCCGGCCTGCACCGACTTGGCGAGGATCTGGGCGAAGCTGGTGAAGCCATAGCCCGACAGGTTGACCGCGTCCCAGCCCGACTGGAAATTGTAGATCACGTCCGATCCGTTGCCTGCCTGCACGCGGAACACGTCCGCGCCCGCGCCGCCGACCAGCACGTCGTTGCCCGCGCCGCCGTCCAGCGTCGCGCCGGTCTTGCCCGCGATCATCAGGTTAGCGAGCGCATTGCCGGTCGCTCCGGTCGCCCTTTCATGGCTCAGGATGACATTCTCGATATTGTCCGGCAGCTTGATGGTGCCATAATATTGCACCTCGATCGTGTCGACGCCCTCGCCGCCCTTTTCGATGACCGTGACGTTGGGGTTCCACAGCGTGTAGATGTCATCCCCGGCGCCGCCGATCAGGACGTCGCCCTTGATGCCGTGGAACTGGTCGTTCTTTGCGGTGCCGGTGCGTGTGGCGGCGGTCTTGCCCGCGCTGATCCAGTTGTTTGTGGCGCCAGACAGCGCCATGACGATATTCTGCGAATTGATGTACATTTTGCGAAAGTCCCGATTGCCCCGATCAGGCAATTATCGGACCGGACCTTCTGCAATCTTGGCGGAACTGGTGAACGCCATTTTAGGCATCTATTGACGCCGTGCCTCCCGACCTGACGTCATAACGGACAGGAAACGATTTTCTTTAGGCCGGTCAATAGGCGTTCTTGTGCACCACGACCAGGAAGGTGCGCAACAGGATCGTCAGGTCTCCCGTCATCGTCCAGTCGGACAGATATTCAAGATCCGCCTGCAACCGGTGCATCAGATCGTCGCGATGATCGGTCGCGCCGCGGAATCCGCGCACCTGCGCAAGCCCGGTGATGCCCGGCTTGATCGCGTGGCGCAGCCAGTAGCGCGGGTCGATATGCCAGAAGAGCTGATCGCCCGCGAGCGAACCGAGCGCATGGGGGCGCGGCCCGACGAGGCTCATGTCCCCTTCCAGCACGTTGAAGAGCTGCGGCAGTTCATCGAGGCTGGTGCGGCGCAGGATGCGGCCAACCGCCGTGATCCGGTCGTCGTCGCGCGACGCGGAGCGGTTGCCCGCCGTGTCGCTGGTCTCGACGCGCATCGACCGGAATTTGTAGACGTAGAAGAGCCGGTTGCCCCGGCCCATGCGCGGTTGCCGGAACAGGATCGGACCGGGGCTGGACAGCTTGACCGCCACCGCGATGATCGCCAGCAGCGGCGCGAGCGCGAGGATCGCGGGCACGGTGATGCTGAGGTCGAAGGTGCGCTTGAGCACCCGGCTGCGGATGTCGAGCGGCCCCTTCGATACCGGAATGCCCACCAGCGTCGATCCGTCCGTCGCGTGAAGCTGGCCGATGGTGCGCAGTTCGGGCAGCAGCAGTTCCCCGTTGCACCCGATGCCCTTGAGGTAAAGCGACCAGCTTTCGCGCCGTTCGACCGAAGCCGACACCACGACCCGGTCCGCGCCGACCAGTAGGCTGGAAATATGGTGCAGCGCATGGGGATCGTTGGGATCGGCGGTGACGCCATGTTCGGCGACATCGACGACCTCGAACCCTGCGGGCACGCTGACAGGCTGACCGTCGATCACCAGCAGCCGCCGCATGAAGCGCGAATTGAGCTTATCCCGCACCAGACGCATCAGGATAAGCCGCTGGAGGATCAGCATGAGGCTGGCGATGGCGATGCCGAGGAAGATATATATGCGCGAAAGCTCGGGCGCTTCCTTGATCGCGAATCGCACCAGCGCATAGAAACCGAGCGCGATCGCCAGTGAAGTCAGAACGCGGCTGATCCCCGATCGCGTCGTGATGCCTTCATAGGAATAGGCGCCCGAATAGAAGCTTATGATGAGGAAAATCGGCAGCAGGCTGATGAGCGCCGTGCTGTCAAAGACGACATCGCCCAGTCTTATGAGGCCCGACAGGCCGAAACCGATCAGCACCGCCACCAGATCGAAAGCCATCTGCGTCAGGTAAATGACGACGCGCAGCGCCTCTGTCGACAAAGGCTGCCTGTAGCTCCGCTCCGGCGATCGGACCGAAAGCCCCGTATCCACCGACAATCGACCTTCCCCTCTGAATGACGTTACGGCGTCGCGTCCTATATGACACGACCTTTTAGCAGCGTGAACGGCTTGCGTCACCGTCCAGTCGTCTGTCGGGGAGGTTTTAGCACGACGCCAACTGGCCGTCTAATGGCCACAGGCCGCATAACGCACAGTTAGCGATGAACAGCGTGAATTGCCCGGCAGGGCGCTCGTTCACAGCAACATGAGCATTACCCCGGCGACGATTGCGCCGCCCAACGCCAGATAACCCACGATTTTCGAGGCATAATGCATCACCGTGTCGGCATTGGCCGCCGCATGCCAGCCCGGCTCCGGCAGTATATCAAAGGACGGAATCGCCCTGTCATCCATCGCAACCCTCTCCATTTTATAGCGTTTGCGCTTTTGTTAGCTGTGTCAGTTCATCACAATATCTGTGCCATTAAAAGACATTTCATGCTGCGTCAGGGCATCCGATTCAAAAAAGATGGAAAAAATTGCGCTCAACCCACAGCTTTGAGGTTGGTTGCGGAGGATTTCAGGAGCGCGGCAGACGGCTCCAAACACGCGACCGACCGTTTCTTGTGCTTAACCGCAGCGGCGGTCAGCGCGGCATGTCCACCATTTCGGATACCCGGGGCCGCAGCCTGTCGACCGCCGCCGCATGGATACCGGGCGCAGAACAGAGCAGGCCGAACGCCGTCGGATCGGGGCTGTTGAACCGCATCGGATCGCCCAGCGCGTCGGTCACGACCGCGCCAGCCTCGGCGCAGATCAGCGCGGCCGCCGCGACATCCCATTCATTGCCCCACCGCAGCGTCGCCACCAGATCGGCCTCGTCCGCCGCGACCATAGCCATGCGCAGCGCGATGCTGTTTGGCCGGGGGACGGCGGTCAGATCCCGGTCCTGCCGGGGAAGCTGTTCGGCGGGCACCCGCGCGCCCGGCAGCGCGGTCCGGTCGCCCGCCCGCAGCGTCCGCCCGTTGCGGCTTGCGCCCCGGCCCGCCTGCGCGATCCACAGTTCGTTGCGCGCAGGTGCGGCGAGAATGCCGAGCCGCAGCGCGCCATCCTCGACCAGCGCGACCGACACGGCCCAGCCCGGACGCCCGCGCAGATAATCGCGCGTGCCGTCGATGGGATCGACCACCCACACCCGCGACACGCCCAGCCGGTGCGCGGTATCCGCCGTTTCCTCGGAAAGCCAGCCCGCCTCCGGGTCGATCGCCGCCAGCCGCTCGCGCAGCATGGCGTCCACCGACAGGTCCGCCTCGCAGACCGGATGACCCGGCACTTTCTCCCACTGGCGCACGCGCGTCTCGCCGCCCGCCCACAGCGTCAGAGCATGGTCGGCGGCATCGGCGACGGCGGAAACCGTCGCGCGCAGAAAGACATCATCCCCCGGCAACGGTCATCCCGTCGACGCGGATCGTCGGCACGTTGATGGCGTAGCGGAAATGCAGGTCGTTCGCCGGCACCAACGTGCGGAACATGTCCCTGAGGTTCCCGGCAATCGTGATTTCCGACACCGCGTGGGCGACCGCGCCATTTTCGATCAGGAAGCCCGCCGCGCCCCGGCTATAGTCGCCGGTCACGCCGTTGACGCCCATGCCGATGAGTTCGGTGACGTAAAGGCCGCGTTTCACGTCGGCCATCAGGTCGCCCGGGGACGCATCGCCCGGCTCCATATGGACGTTGGTGACGCTTGCGCCCGGCGCGCCGCTGCCGCCCCGGCTCGCATGGCCGGTCGGCTCCAGCCCGAGTTGCCGCGCCGACGCGCTGTCCATCAGCCATCCGGTCAGCACGCCCCGGTCGATCAGCGCCCGCTGCTCCACCGGCAGCCCCTCGCCATCGAAAGGCCGCGACCTGAGGCCGCGCGGCAGCAGCGGATCGTCGATAATGGTGACGCCGCTGTCGAAGATCGCCTCGCCCAGCATGTCGAGCAGGAAGCTCGACCGCCGCGCGATAGCCGGACCGACCATGCCGCTCACCAGATGGCCGATCAGGCTGGAGCCGATGCGCGGGTCGAAGATCACCGGCATGACGCCGCTTTCGACCTTGACCGGATTGAGCCGCGCCACCGCCCGCTGCCCGGCGCGGATGCCGATGGCCTCGGCATCGTCGAGGTCTTCGAGATGGCGGACATTGTGGCTGGCATGATCGCGCTGCATCCCTGCGCCTTCGCCCGCCAGCACGCTGGCCCAGGTCGAATGGCTCGTGCCTGCATAGGCGCCCACAAAGCCGTGGCTGGTCGCCAGCGCCACCTGACTGCGCCCGGTGGACGCGCCGCCGCCCTCGCTGTTGGTGACGCCGGGCACGGACCGCGCCGCATCCTCCGCCTCCAGCGCCCGCTCGCGCATGGCTGCGGGTTCCGGCTCTTCCGTGTCGGTGAGGTCCAGCGCGGGCGCGCGCCGGCGCATCAGCCGGTCCTCGGGCGCAAGGCCCGCATAGGGATCTTCGGGCGCTTCCCGCGCCATCGCGATGCAGCGGTCGACCAGCGTGCCTAAAGTCGCCGGGTTCATGTCCGACGCGGAAATACTGGCGGATCGCTGGCCGATGAAAACGCGCAGGCCGATCTCCTCGCCCTCCGATCGCTCGACATCCTCCAGCGCCCCCAGCCGCACCGAGACATTGGTCGACGCATTGCAGGCATAGATGGCGTCGGCCGCATCCGCGCCCGCCTTGCGCGCGGCACCTACGAGATCCTGCGCGCGCGACTGGGCTTCTTCGAGACTGAGCATCGGGAGGAGATAGTCCTTCTTGACCGGATGGGAAGGGGCGGCCTTACGCGCTTGGCCCGGACGGGGCAACGCCCGCCAGCCAGCGGTCGAGCAGATGCCAGGCGACCGCCATGCGCGGCGGCGCGATGAACGGCGCGCCTTCCGCCTCCTCCATCGCCGCGCGCACGCCCGCCGCGTCGCACCAGAAAGCATGCTCGATCTCGGTCGCGTCGATGGTCAGTGCATCGTCGTCCGCCTGGCCGATGCACGCGATCATCAGCGAGGACGGGAACGGCCAGGGCTGGCTCATGACATAGCGCACGTCGCGCACCCTGATGCCCGCTTCCTCATAGAGTTCGCGCGCGACCGCTTCCTCGATCGTCTCGCCCGGCTCGACAAAGCCCGCCAGCGCCGAATAGCGCCCCTCGGGCCAGCTATGCTGCCGTCCCACCAGCACCCGCCCGCGATGTTCGGCGAGCATGATGACGACCGGATCGGTGCGCGGGAAATGTTCTGCCGCGCAGGCCGTGCAGCGCCGCGACCAGCCTGCCTTGACCGGCACGCTCGCCCCGCCGCACACCGAACAGAAGCGATGCCGCGCATGCCAGTGCACCAGACTGCGCGCCGTGCCGTAAAGCGCGACCTCTTCCGCCGGGACCAGTTCCGCGATGGCGCGGCTGCGCGATGTCGGCACCAGATTGGCGCCCAGGTCGGCGACCAGCCTTGCGAAGATCGGCCGCCCGAGCGGATCGACGCCCAACAGGACATGATCCTCCACCCACGCGCCCGGCCCCAGCGGCTCGAACAGCAGATGCCCGTCCGCCTCGACCGGCTCCAGCCCGTCCATCACCAGCAGTCGCGCCTTCGGATCGGCAAAAGCGTCGGCCAGCAGGACAGCATTGGTGCGGATATGATCGACCCGGTCCAGCGTCCCGCCGACAAAGCCCGGCATCCGGCCTCGCGCCTCAGTTCCGTGCATCCCGATCCTTTCTCACCGCTTCCGCCGCGCGCGCGAACAGCGTCGGCAGCCCCGCCTCGCCGATCCGGTCGACGGGCCACCACTCGCCCTCGCCCGCAGGCGCGGCTTCCACATGGGCATGGTGGACGCGCAGCGCCAGAGAGAAATGCGTGAAGATGTGCAGCACCGGCTCCCCTACGGTCCGCCAGTCCCCCGCCATGGGCGGAGCCGGGTCGGGCGCGTCGCTCCAGTCGGAACTCGGCAGCGCCCGCATCCCGCCCAGCATGCCCCTGTCGGGACGGCGCACCAGCCAGACATGGCCGTCCCGCTCCATCCACCAGCCATGGCCGGAGCGATGCGGTTTCGCTTTGTTCGGCGCCTTCACCGGGAAAGCGGCGGGATCGGCGGTGGCGAAGGCCGCGCAATCCTCCCGCAGCGGGCAGACACCGCAGGCGGGCTTGCGCGGGGTGCAGACCGTCGCGCCCAGATCCATCATCGCCTGCGCGAAATCGCCCGCGCGCGTATCTGGCGTGATCCGCTCCGCCGCCGCGCGTATCTCCGCACGCGCGGCGGGCAGCGGCGTCGCGATGGCGAAGAGCCGCGCCACCACCCGCTCGACATTGGCGTCCACCACGACCGCCCGCCGCCCGAAGGCGATGGCGGCGACTGCGGCGGCGGTATAGGCGCCCACACCGGGCAGGGCGCGCAGCCCTTCTTCCGTATCGGGGAAGCGCCCGCCATGCTCCCGCGCCACCGCCCGCGCGCAGGCGAGCAGGTTGCGGGCGCGCGCATAATAGCCAAGGCCCGCCCATGCCGCCATCAGGTCGGCGTCCGCGGCATCCGCCAGCGCCTCGACCGTCGGCCAGCGCTCGGTGAATTTCGTATAATAGGGACCAACCGCCGCCACCGTCGTCTGCTGGAGCATCACTTCGGACAGCCACACCCGATAGGGATCGGCGCCATTGCTCCCCGGCGGCACGCGCCACGGCAGCCTGCGCGCATGAACGTCATAGTGAGCGAGCAGGTCGCCCGCGATTTTTCTGTCTCTGCCCTCGACGCGCATGGCGGCCCTATGCCATGAAGCGGGTCATGACGGAACGCCCGGCCACGCCCAAATTGAAGACCAAGGCCGCGCCCGCGACGGAACGGCCGCGCACGGGCGGTCCGCGCGCCATTGCGGACCTGATGCCCGACATCGGCCGCGCCGCTTTCCGCAAGTTCGGCTTCGTGCAATCGAGCATCGTCACGCGCTGGGCGGAGATTGCGGGATCGCATTATGCCGCCATATCCGCGCCCGAATCGATCCGCTTTCCGGTCGGCAAGAAGGCGGGCGGCACGCTGCAACTGACCGTCATGAGCGGCCATGCGCCCATGATCCAGCATATGCTGCCCGAGATCGTGGAGCGGGTGAACCGCTTCTTCGGCTATGCCGCCGTCTCGAAAGTGGCACTGCGGCAGGGGGAGATCGGCCCGGCGCAGGCCGAACGCCGCCCGCCGCCCCGCAACCTCAAGCCCGTGCCGGTCGAGCTGGGCGATTCGCTGCGCGACATCGGCGATCCCGAATTGCGCGCGGTGCTCGAATCGCTGGCGCAGGGTCTTGCCAACTCCAGCGGTTTGCCCAAGATCGGCTGAACGGTCGTTCTGCCCCACGGAAGCATCCCCATGAAGAAGATCCTGTCGCTCGTCCTGCTCGCCATCCCCGCGGCGCTCGCCGCTGCGCCCGCCGTCAACTGGGTGAGCCGCGTCACCATGACGCCCATCGGCGGTCACTATATGGGCAATCCCGCCGCGCAGACAAAACTCGTCGAATATGTAAGCTACACCTGCTCGCACTGCGCCCATTTCGTTCGCGACGGGACGGCCCCGCTCAAGGCCGATTATGTAAAAAGCGGCAAGGTCGGCGTCGAAGTGCGCAACGCCGTGCGCGACAAATATGACCTCGCCGCCGCGCTCCTCGCCCGCTGCGGCGGCCCCGCCAGGTTCATGGGCAACCATGAAGCGCTGTTCGCCAATCAGGATGCGTGGATGCCGCAGATCGTCGCCTATGACGGTTCCGCCGACGCCCGGCCCGTCGATCAGGTCGCCGCGCTTCAGGACATCGGGCAGAAGACCGGCCTCTACGCGCTCATGAACAAGCGCGGCTTCACCAGCGCGCAGCTCAATGCCTGCGTCGCCAGCGCCCAGTCGATGAAGCAGGTGCTCGCCATGACCGACGAAGCATGGAACAGGGTGAAGATCACCGGCACGCCCGGCTTCGTCGTGGATGGCACTCTGGTGAAGGGGTCCACCTGGGACCAGCTCAAGGCCGCATTGCCCGCGCCCGCGCGCTGATCTAAACCGCGCATCACAAGATCTGTTTTCGGAGCCATGTCCGCCGTGAAAGCCCTTCCCGTTATCGCCGCCCTGTCGCTCAGCCTCTCGCTCGCCGCCTGCGGCAAGGGCGAGGACAGCGCAAAGCCTTCCGGCGAACCCGTCGCCGCCGTCGCCGCCCCTGCGGGCACGAGCTGGTCGCAGACCGTGGCGCAGACGCCCGAGGGCACCTTCCTCATGGGCAATCCGTCGGCCAAGGTGAAGCTGGTCGAAGATGGCTCCTACACATGCAGCCACTGCCGCGACTTTTCCGCCGAAGCGTCGGAGGAAATCCGCAAGCTGGTCGACACCGGCAAGATGAATTTCGAATTCCGCACCTATGTGCGCGATCCCATCGACCTCACCACCGCGCTGCTCGCCCGCTGCGGCGGCAAGGATATTTTCTACCCGCTGTCCGAACAGTTCTTCGCCAACCAGAGTGCGATGTTCGACCGGGTGCAGGGCAAGGATGCCGAACTCAAGGCGGTCGACACCATGGCGCCCGCCGAGCGCTTCGCCACGCTCGCGCGGGTCGCGGGCCTCGTCGAATTTGCCCAGCAGCGCGGCATTTCCGCCGATCAGGCCAAACAGTGCCTCGCGGACACCGCCGCTGCCGAGCGGCTGGCCAAGGCTGTGGAGACGACCAACAGCCAGTATAATATCTCGGGCACGCCCAGCTTCCTCATCAACGGCGTCCTGCTCGACAATGTCGCCAACTGGGCCTCGCTTCAGCCCAAGCTCAAGGAAGCGGGTCTCTGATTGGGCGCCGGGGGGCGAACCAGTCTTGATAAGGGGGCCGGGGCGGCTGCGATCCGCTCCGGCGCTTTCCCGTGCAGATAAAGCGGCTCAAGCTCTCCGGCTTCAAGAGCTTCGTCGATGCGACCGAACTGCGCATCGAGCCGGGTCTGACCGGCATCGTCGGCCCCAACGGGTGCGGCAAGTCCAACCTCCTCGAAGCGATCCGCTGGGTCATGGGCGAATCGAGCGCCCGTTCCATGCGCGGCGGCGGGATGGAGGATGTCATCTTCGCCGGAACCGCCTCTCGCCCCAGCCGAGATTTCGCCGAAGTATCCCTGCTGACGATTCAGGAACAGGGCGAGCTTTTCTCCGCAGTCGAGGTCGGCGCTGACGGCGAACTCGAAGTCACCCGCCGGATCGAGCGTGGCGCGGGCAGCGCCTATCGCGCCAATGGCCGCGACGTGCGCGCCAAGGACGTGGCGCTGATCTTCGCCGACGCCGCGACCGGCCCGCACAGCCCCGCTCTCGTCAGTCAGGGCCGGATCGCCGCCGTCATCGCCGCCCGCCCGCAGGAACGCCGCGCCATGCTGGAGGAAGCGGCGGGAATTGCGGGCCTTCATGTCCGGCGCAAGGACGCCGAACAGAAATTGCGCGCCGCCGAAGCCAATCTCGCCCGGCTCGACGAAATCCTGATCGACATGGATACGCGCGCCGCCAGCCTGCGGCGGCAGGCACGGGCGGCCGAGCGCTATATCGCGCTGTCCGAACAAATTCGTATCGCCGAAGCGCGCACTCTCTTCGCCCGCTGGCGCGAGGCCAATGCCAGCGCCGAAGCCGCCCGCGCCGAAGCCCGTCAGGCCGACGCCGCCGTCACCGCCGCGCAGGCGGGCCAAGCGGATGCCACCGCCGCCGCACAAGCCGCTCTGGCCACCCTCGCCGACCGTCGCGCCGCCGCGCAGACCGCACGGGACGCCGCCAGCGAAGCGGGCCACCGCCTCGCCGCGCTTCGCACCGAACGCGATTCGGCGGTCCGCCGCCTCGCCGACCTCTCGCAGCAGGCTGGCAGGCTGGAGGAGGACCGCGCGCGCGAAGGCACGCTCGCCAACGACGCCGCCGACGCCATCGCCCGCCTCACCGCCGAGACCGCGGCGCTCAAGAGCCGTATCGCGGACACCGAAAAGCACCGGCCTGCTTTCGCCACCCATATGGCGCAAGCGGAAGCCGCCGCGCGCGACGCCGAAGTGGCTCTGGCGAAGGCCATGGCGACACAGGCCGCCGAACAGGCCGAACTGCGTGTCGCGGAGGCTGCCGTAGCCGCCGCGCGCACCCGGCTCGACCGTGCCGAACGCGAAGTGGCGCGCCTCGCCGCCGAAGCGGGCGCTCTCCCCGACCCCGCGCCACTGGAGGCGCAGCGTGAAACGGCGATCGCGCAACAGGCCGCCGCACAGGCGGAGCGCGCGACGGCCGAAACGGCGATCGCGACCGCCGAGGCGCAGCAACGCGCCGCTGCGGAAGACCGCTCCACTGCTCAGACTAGGCTTGCGTCGGCGCAGGCGGCGCTCGCCGCGCTCGACAGCGAAGCCGCAGCGCTCCGCCGCGCGACTGAGAGCGGCAGCGGCACCGGACGCGCGCTCGACCGTCTGAAGGCCGCGCCGGGCTATGAACGCGCGCTCGCCGCCGCGCTGGGCGACGATCTCGAAGCGCCCGTCGCCGCCGAGGGCAAGAGGCGCTGGTCGGGGGCCGCCCCGCTGCCCGGCGACCCCGCCCTGCCCGAAGGCACGGCACCCCTCGCGGCGCATGTCGAAGCCCCGGCGCAACTCGCCCGCCGTCTGGCGCAGGTGGCGGTGGCCGAAACCGACACGGGCCAGCCACTCACCGTCGGCCAGCGGCTCGTGACGCGCGATGGCCAGATGCGCCGATGGGACGGCTATGTCGCGCTGGAGGGCGGCGCGGCAGCGGCGGAGCGGCTCATCCGCCTCAATCGCCTCGAAGCGCTCGCTGCCGTCCGCCCCGCCGCGCAGGCCGAAGTCGACGCCGCCACCGCAGCACAGGCCGACGCGCGCGCTCGCGAACAGGCCGCGGCGCAGGCTCTGGCACAGGCCCGCGCTGCCTTCGCACAGGCCGAACAGACGCTGCGCGCCGCCATCCGCGCGGCGGACGAGGCCACCACCGCGCTCGAACGCCTCGCCGGGCGGCGCGAGGGCGTCGAGGAGCGGCTCGCCACCGCCCGCCGCGACGAGGAGGCCGCCCGCGCTGAGCGGGACAAGGCGCAGGCCGCCCGCGCTGCCATTCCCGATGGCGCGGAAACCCGCGATCTCGTCGCCGCCCTTTCCCACGCCAGCGAGAAGGCCCGCGCCGCCGTCAGCCAGTTGCAGGCCGAACAGGCGCTCGCCGACCGCGCGCTGGCCGCCGACCGCGAGCGTCAGGCCGCCGCCGACGCGGAAATCAGAGGCTGGCGCGCCCGCGCGGGCGAAGCGGCGAAACGCATCGCCGCCATGGTCGGCCGCGCCGAAGAAATCGCCGCCGAGCAGGCGAAGCTCGCCGATCAACCGGACGCGCTGACGGGCACCATTGCCGCCCTCGAATCCAGCGGCGCCACCCTGACGCAGGACGCCGACGCCGCCCGCCGCGCCGAGCAGGAGGCCGAAGCCGCCCTTCGCGCCGCCGAAGCGCTCGCCGCGCAGGCGGGCGAAACCCTCGCCGCCGCGCGCGAGGCCCGCGCCACCGCCACCGCCCGCGCCGAAGCCGCCGACGAACGCCGCATCGAAACCAACCGCCTCTCGGGCGAACGCTTCGAGTGCCCGCCCCCTGTCCTGCCCGAAAAGCTCGGCTTCGCGAGCGCCGACATCCGCATCGCCCAGACCGAACAGGCCGACCATGACCGCTTCGCCGCCGACCGCGAAAGGATCGGCCCGGTCAACCTCGTCGCGGCGCAGGAACTGGAGGAGCTGGAGAGCGCACAGGCCACCAGCCGCGCCGAAAGCGCCGAACTCACGACCGCCGTCCACCAGCTTCGCGGCTCCATCGGCAGCCTGAACCGCGAAGGCCGCCAGCGCCTGCTCGCGGCATTCGAAGCGGTGGACGGCCATTTCCGCCGCCTCTTCACCACGCTCTTCAACGGCGGGCAGGCGCATCTCGAACTCATCGACAGCGACGATCCGCTCGAAGCAGGCCTCGAAATCATGGCCCAGCCGCCGGGCAAGAAACTCGCCGCGCTGACGCTCCTGTCCGGCGGCGAGCAGGCGCTGACCGCCGTCGCGCTCATCTTCGGCCTGTTCCTCACCAACCCAGCGCCGATCTGTGTGCTGGACGAAGTGGACGCGCCGCTGGACGACGCCAATGTCGAGCGCTTCTGCGACCTGCTCGACGCCATGGTGGCGCAGACCAGCACCCGCTACCTCATCGTCACCCACAATGCCGTCAGCATGGCGCGCATGCACCGCCTGTTCGGCGTCACCATGGTCGAACAGGGCGTCAGCCGCCTCGTCTCCGTCAACCTGCAGAGCGCCGAAGCCCTGCTGGCGGCGGAGTAATTTCTGTAGTTACGAATATTGTTGCGCGGGCAGCGCCCTTACACTAATGTAACTGGCAGGAAAGGCTGAGGCGCATCACGTGCCTCCGACGCGATGGCGCCAGGAGGCTATGATGAAGATCAGTTTCGATCCCGCCAAACGGGAAAAGACGCTGGCGGAAAGAGGGCTTGATTTTGCGGATGCAGCCCGAATTTTCGCCGGGCGCATTCTCACGGCGCTCGACGATCGTATCGACTATGGTGAGGACCGCTACATCACCTATGGTTATCTGGATGACCGTGCGGTGATATTGGTGTGGGCGCCCCGACACAGATCTCGCCGCATCATTTCGATGAGATATGCCAATGACCGCGAAAGACAGTTTTACGAAGCAGCCCTGGATTGATCCGGATGATGCGCCCGAGCTGGACGCGTCCTTCTTTCGCCATGCGGAAGTCCGGGTCGGCGACCACGTCATCCGCCCCGCCTCCGGCACGCTCACCCGCCCCGGCCGCCCCCCCTCCGCCGATCCCAAGCAGCAGGTGACGCTGCGTCTCGATCGCGCGGTTCTGGATGCCTTCCGCGCGACCGGGCCGGGCTGGCAGAGCCGCATCAACGCCGAACTGCGCAAGGCGCTGGGGCTTTAGCGCCGCCACGCCAGCCCCGCCGCACTGGCCCTTGCCGCCTGCCTGCACGCCGGGGAGGATGCGCCCATGACGCAGCTTCCTCCCTTCGCTCTCGACCACTGGCTCTCGGCGCATGATTTCGCGACGCCCCCCATCGCCTATAATCTTGCGTCGAGCACCGGGCCGCGCTGGACGCTGGCGCAGGTCGCGGCGCTCGGCGACGATCCGCTCGACCTTGCTGACACCGTCCTCAGCTACGCCCCGCCGCAGGGCAGCGCACTGCTGCGCGAAGCCATCGCCGCTTTTCACCGCGCCGATCCCGGCAGCGTCGTCGCCACCACCGGCGCTTCGGAGGCGCTCTCCATCCTCTTCTGCCTGCTGGCGGAACCGGGCGCGAACATCGTGCTGCCCGATCCCGGCTATCCCGCCTATGAGGCCGTGGCGCAGGGCTGGGGGCTTGCCGGCCGCCGCTACCGGCTCGACCGCGCCGAAGGTTTCGCCCAGCGCGCCGACGCCATTCTGGCGCAGGTGAACGCCGCCACCCGGCTCGTCATCCTCAACACGCCGCACAACCCGACCGGCGCCGTGATGCCGCGCGCGGACATCGAAATGCTCGCCGCCACGCTTGCGGACCGCAACATCCCGCTGCTGGTGGACGAGGTCTACCACCCGCTCTATTTCAACCAGCCGCAGGCCTCCGCCGCCGGCATACCCAACGTCATCGTTACCAGCGATATGTCGAAGGCGCTCTCGCTGCCGGGCCTGCGCACCGGCTGGCTTATCGACGCCGATGCAGAACGCCGGGCGCGGATCGTCGACGCGCGCAGCTATTTCACGATCAGCGCATCCCCCGTGCTGGAGCGGCTGGCGGCCCACGCACTGCGCCACGGCGCAGCGATCCTCGCACGGCTGGAGGCGGTGGCGCACGCCAATATCGCGCTGCTCGACACGCTCATCGCCGGGTCGCAGGATCGCCTCGCCTGGGTCCGGCCCGAAGGCGGCACCACCGCCTTCCCCTGGCTGACGCAGGCCGCCGACGCCCGCC
The DNA here is from genome assembly GCF_003967075.1 of Sphingobium amiense. Classification (NCBI taxonomy): domain Bacteria; kingdom Pseudomonadati; phylum Pseudomonadota; class Alphaproteobacteria; order Sphingomonadales; family Sphingobiaceae; genus Sphingobium; species Sphingobium amiense. The sequence continues at coordinate 3,727,099 of NZ_AP018664.1, read as the reverse complement.
CCTTCTGCGAGACGCTGGCGGCGGCAGGCGTGCTCCTAGCGCCCGGCGACTGCTTCGGACACCCCGCGCACATGCGGCTTGGCTTCGCGCAGCAGGCGGACGGATTTGCCGTGGCGGTGGAGCGGATCGCCGACGCGCTCGCCCGGCTTTAGGTCCGCCCGAACCAGCCCTTCATCCGGCGAAACAGTCCACGCTCGCTCACCGGCTCGAACATCTCGTCCGGCCCTTCGGGGTCCAGCACCTCATGGTCGGCGAGCCACTCCTGCACGGCGTTCAGGTCCGGCGTCTGGTAGGGGCGCAGCGTGCGGCCCGGCTTCTGCCGCAACTCCTCGATCCCCGCGACAAGGCCGCGTTCCGCCAGCACTGCCGCCACCCGCTCGACCGGCAGGTCCAGATGCTCGGCGATCAGGTCGTTGCGAATGCGCAATATCTTCCCCTGCCGCCCGTCATTGGCGGGCAGTGCCGTGTCGATGCAGACATCGCATTCGGTGTCGAGCCGCATCGACCGGTTGTTCATGTTGGAGGAGCCGACCCGGATCAGCCGATCGTCGACGATCAGAATCTTCGCGTGGACATAGATCGCCGTCCCGCGCTGCGTATAGGGGTGATAGATGCGCAGCCGCCCCCGCGGATCGCGCGCCTTCAGCGCTTCGAACAGGCGCGCGCGCGCGGTGTCCATCGCCTGCTGCTCCAGCCAGCCGTCGGCGGCAAGCGGATTGACGATGACGATTTCCGGCCCGTCCGGCTCGTCCAGCCGCTTCGCGATCGCCTCGGCGATGCGGCGGGACGCGAAATACTGGCTTTCGGCGTAAATGTGCCGCTTCGCCGCCGCGATCTGGTTGAGGTAGAGCCGCTCGATCTCGGTCAGTTCCTCCTGATCCTCCATCGGCGGCGCGGTGCGGGCAATGGCGACGTCGACATGCTCGAACATCACCGGCAGGCTTTCGGGCCAGCAGTCGGCGACGCCCTCGACCGGCTCCAGCACATCGCCGCCCGCCCCCTGCCACCGCATCCGCGCATGTTCGCCCAGAGCCGCCGCGACCGGTCCCGCCAGCGCCGTGGTCGCGTCATGCCAGGGGCCGTAGGGCGTCCCATCGGGATGGTGGCGGCCGGGATCTTCGTCGCGATGATGGCGCGTGTCCCACCGGTCGCCGGTCATGTCGATCCCGCCGCAAAAGGCGAAGCAGTCGTCGATCACGACGATTTTCTGGTGATGGGACGCTGCGGGCGGATGATGGCTGTCCAGCTTCACCGTGACGCGCGGATGCGCCATCCATTTGAGCGTGGTGAAGAGGTTCGTCGGCCGCACCATCGACTTCATCGCGCCCACGTCCCAGCGCAGCAGGAATATCTCCAGATCGGGCGTGCGGTCGACCAGCCAGGTGATGAAGTCGCCGATCACCACCGGCGCGCCATCCTCCGCCTCATCCTCGCGGATGAGGCCGATCGCCGCGTCGAAATCCCATCCGATCAGCATGATCCGGCGCTTCGCCTTCATCATCGCGGCGCGGGCGTGGCGGAAATAATTGTCCGCGTCGATAATGACGCTGGCCTTGCCCGCGCGCTCGATCCGCCAGCAGTCGACGCCGGGCGTCAGGCTCATGCCGCGCTTCCCACGGTCAGGCAGGCGAGGAACATCAGCAATCCGGCGAATCGGTTGGACCGGAACTTGGTCAGCGGATCGACGCCATCCTCCTTCAGCGTTGCGACCTGCCACAGCAGATGCGCCGCCATCGGCAGCAGCGCGACAAGCGCCAGCGCCTGCCCCCGCACCTGCCACACCGCCGCCGCCCACAGCATGAGCGCCAGCGCGTAGCACATGGCCACGCCGCCGCGCACATGCCGCCCCATCGACAGCGCACTCGAACCGATCCCGATCAGCGCATCGTCCTCCCGATCCTGAAGCGCGTAGATGGTGTCATAGCCCACAACCCAGAAAATCGTTCCGGCATAGAGCAGCAATCCCGGCAGGCTCAGCCCGCCCGCGACTTCGCTCCACCCCACCAGCGCCGCCCAGGAGAAAACGAGGCCGAGCCAGACCTGCGGCCATCCCGTGATCCGCTTCATGAACGGGTAGGCTGCCACCAGCGCCAGACTGCCCAGCGCCACGACCTGCGCATACAGCCGCAGTTGCAGCAGCACGACCAGCCCGACCAGACACAGCGCCACCAGCCACACCCACGCTGTCCCGACCCCCATCGCCCCGCTCGCCAGCGGACGCACGGCGGTGCGCGCCACCTTCCGGTCGATGTCGCGGTCGACGATGTCGTTGAACACGCATCCCGCGCCCCGCATCGCGATGCTGCCCAGCAGCAGCCAGCCGATCAGCGGCCAGCGCGCGAAACCGCCGCCCGAAAGGGCCACAGCCCACGCCCCCGGCCAGAACAGCAGCCACCAGCCGATCGGCCGGTCGAACCGCGCGAGCTGCGCCAGGATGCGCGGCGTCTCCGGCAGCCGCGCCAGCAGGCCGCGCGCTTCGCTGTCAGGGACGATGGTTCCGCTCAACGCTGCACTCCGTTCGGGCTGAGCTTGTCGAAGCCCCCCGTTTCTCTAAAGACTTGTCCCGCCTCCGGGCAAGCATCGTCGGACGAAAGACAAGGAAATGACCGCCACCCCCGCCTGGCCGCCACAGAGCGCGCCGCGCCTGCATGTCGAAACGCTGCTTGGCGACGGCGTCGTCGTGCCCGTGGACGGCAACCCGGCCCATTATCTCATCAGCGTCATGCGCGTGAAGCCCGACGACATCGTCCTCCTGTTCGACGGACGCTCGGGCGAATGGGCGGCGCGGGCGCGCGACATCCGCAAGCGCGATCTCGTGCTCGAATGCGTGGCGCAGACGAAACCGCCCGAACATGTCCCCGACTTCTGGCTCTGCTGCGCCCCGATCAGGAAGGGCCGCATCGACCTGATCGCCGAAAAGGCGTGCGAACTGGGCGTCGCGCGGCTCCAGCCGGTACTCACTCGCCGCGCAGTGGTGGACAGGCTCAATTTCGACCGGCTCCATGCCCATCTGGTCGAGGCGGCGGAACAATGCGGCCGCACTGCCCTGCCAGAACTGGCCGAAATGACGAAGCTCGACACGCTGCTGCGCGACTGGCAGCCCGGCCGCCATCTCTTCTTCGCCGACGAAACGGGCGGCGCGCCGCTGGAAGCGACGCTGCGCGCCCATCCCGGCCCCGCCGCTTTCCTCGTGGGGCCGGAGGGCGGCTTCGACCCGGCGGAGCGCGACGCGATCCGCGCGACATCCGGCGCGGTGCCGGTCTCGCTCGGCCCCCGCATCCTGCGCGCCGAAACCGCCGCCATCGCCGCGACCGCCGCATGGATGGCGATCAACGGCGACTGGAATTAGTTTCATTTCGCTATGTTATTGCGCAGAGGAGCGGAGCAACCTATCTGTGCGCCGCGCATCCTGTTTGACGCGCCGAGGGGAAGGATTAAGGGCGGGGAATGAGCACCAGAACCGACTCGGGTGGGGACGATCCCGTCATCGAAAGCCGCGACCAGTTGATCGCCGCCTTCGCCAAAGGCGAAAAGCCCAGGGACCGCTGGCGCATCGGCACCGAGCATGAGAAATTCGTCTACAGCCGCAAGGATCACCACGCCCCCGCCTATGAGGAAAAGGGCGGCATCCACACGCTGCTGATCGGCCTCACCCGCTATGGCTGGAATCCGGTGTTCGAGGGCGAGAATATCATCGCCCTGTCTGGCAGCGACGGCACGATCAGCCTCGAACCGGCAGGCCAGCTCGAACTGTCGGGCGCGCCGCTCGACAATCTGCACCAGACCTGCGCCGAAACCGGCCGCCATCTGGAACAGGTCAAATATGTCGGCGACATGCTGGGCCTTGGCTTCCTCGGCCTTGGCATGTGGCCCGACAAGACGCGCGCCGACCTCCCCATCATGCCCAAGGGCCGCTACGACATCATGCTGCGCCACATGCCGCGCGTCGGGTCGCTCGGCCTCGACATGATGCTGCGGACCTGCACCATCCAGACCAATCTCGACTATGGCAGCGAAGCCGACATGGCGCAGAAGTTCCGCGTCTCCCTCGCGCTTCAGCCGCTGGCGACCGCGCTTTTCGCCAATTCCCCCTTCACCGAAGGCAAGCCCAACGGCTTCCTTTCCTATCGCAGCCACATCTGGTCGGACACCGACCCGCACCGCACGGGCATGCTGCCCTTCGTGTTCGAGGACGGCTTCGGCTATGAACGCTATGCCGACTATGCGCTCGATGTGCCGATGTATTTCGTCTACCGCGACGGCAGATATATCGACGCGGCGGGCCTTTCCTTCCGCGACTTCCTCGACGGCAGACTCTCCGTCCTTCCGGGCGAGAAGCCCACGGAAAAGGACTGGGAGGACCACCTCTCCACCGCCTTCCCCGAAGTGCGGATGAAGAGTTTCCTCGAAATGCGCGGCGCGGACGGCGGCCCGTGGAACCGCATCTGCGCGCTCCCGGCGCTCTGGGTCGGGCTGCTCTACGACCAGGGCGCGCTCGATGCGGCTTGGGACGTGGTCAAGGACTGGAGCATGGAAGAGCGGCAGGTCTTGCGCGATTCCGTGCCGAAGCTCGGCCTCGACGCGCCCATTGGCGGCGGTCGAAAGCTGCGCGACATTGCCGGACAGGTGCTCGACATCGCCCGTTCAGGGCTTGCCGCCCGCGCCCGCCTCAACGGCTCGGGCGATAATGAGACGGGCTATCTCGGCTTCCTCGACGAAGTCGTGGCATCGGGCAAAACCAACGCCGAACGCCTGCTCGAACGCTATCATGGCGAATGGCAGGGGGATGTCGGCCGCGTCTATGCGGAAGAGAGCTTCTGACTATTCCGCCGGTTGCGTGACCGCCGTGGGCGGTCGCGTGCTGCTGATCCGCGCGAACAGACGCGGCACCGCCCCGTTACGTGCCATCCAGTCCCAATAGGCGCGATAGTCCGGATCGGCGGACAGATGCTTCTCCTCCGTCCGCGCGCGCCAGTAATAGATGGCGTTGGTGATCGCCAGCAGCGCGCAGTTGCGCACGATATCCGCCAGCGATCCGCTCGCGCTCAGGAACGGCAGCGAGGAAAACCACCAGAACAGGTTCTTTGACAGATAAGCCGGGTGGCGGCTCCACCGATACGGCCCATGCGTCAAAATGCCGCGATGGGTGAGGTTGGAAAAGCGCAGGCCGAACGCCACCGTCGCCCAGGCGTAGATCGCCGTCAGCAGCACCAGCCATCCGCCCAGCAGCCATTGCAGCGCGGGCATCCCCTGCACCCATGCGTCCCATTCCTGCCCGCCCGCATGATAGTCGAGCGGCCCGCCGCCCCCCATCAACACGAAGGGCGGATAGCAGATCAGCGCCGCGATCCAGCCTTCCAGATAAGGGTTGGCGGTGCGGATATGCGAATCGAGCGGCCGGAAGGTCAGGATGTAACCGACCGTCGCCATGCACACGTCGATCATGAACATGACAGCGATCAGGAATCCCGCCAGCGCGACCGGGTTCGCCAGCGCCTCCTCGATCCGCCAGTCGACCACGCTTGCGAAATTGCCGGGCACGATGGAAACCATGAAGGCGAGGAAGAAGCCCTTGACCGCCCACGCCCGCACATGATGCGCCACCTGCGCCATGTCCGGCTGCCCCGCCGCTCCGCCGATCACCCATTGGCCGAAATGATAGGAAGCGTCCTTCGGGTCCGCCAGCCGCCGGTCGATCCAGAGAATATAGGGGATGGACGCCACCAGCAGCCATGGCGCGGCGCTGGTGAACAGATCCATCGCGAAGCGGTAATTGCCGTTCCAGTACCAGCGCGCGATGCAGTAGAAGATCGCTATGGCGAGCCATGTCGCCCACAATCCCGCGATCTTGACCAGCGCCGTGTCCGCAGCCTCCCGCCACGGCCTTGCCGAAGCGTCCCAGTCGATCCCGGTCGACCCGCGCCGATGCACCCTGTCGATCAGGAGCGACCACAGCACCATCGGCAGCCCACAGGCGACCACCGCGGCAAAGCCCGCATGCGGCCCGTCCATGCCATAATGCCGCGCCACCAGCGTCCAGACGGCAAGACCTGCCAGCCCGGCTATGCCGACGCCATGGCTGACGGCGGACGGAGGACAGGGATCGGCGGCGCTCATGCCCTCTTCCGTATCGGAAATTGGTAAGCAAGGCGTGAACCCCGCCACCGCTCTCGTTCGAAAAGATAGTTAGCTAACTATCGTTCTTTGCCGCATCATGCGTTTAGCTGTCTACATCGCTGTCTCATTGGGCAACTTCCCAACCGCCCCCCGCCCGCCTACATGGGTGTCCATGGAACGCTTCGACGTCGTCATATTGGGCGCGGGTCTCGTCGGCCTCACCCTTGGTATCGCCCTTTCGCGCCACGGCGTGCGCACCGCCGTCATCGACCCGGCCGAACCCCTGACGCAGACCGCGCCGGGCTTCGACGGCCGTGTCTCGGCGATCAGCTCGACCAGCTACGCCATGCTGTCCGCCATCGGTGTCGCCGATCATCTGGAGGGCAAGGGCTGCCCCATCGACCGCATCTGGGTCAGCGACGGGCTGGAGCCGGGCGCGCTCGATTTCGTGCCGGATGCCGACGGTGGAGTCATGGGGACGATGGTCCCCAACCGCGACCTGCGCCTCGCGCTGGCGGAAACCGCGAAGGGCGCGGAAAATCTCACCATCTTCCAGCCCGACCGCGCCACCCATGTCGATCGCACCGCCGATGACGTCACCCTGACGCTGGCGAGCGGGGCGACGCTCCATTGCGCGCTGCTCGTCGCCGCCGAAGGCCGCAACAGCCCCACGCGCGAAGCCGCCGGCATCCGCACGACCCGCTGGCAGTATAGGCATACCGCCATGGTCACAGCCATCGACCATGAAATCCCGCACGCCAACACCGCTTATGAGATCTTCTATGTCGGCGGCCCCTTTGCGCTGCTGCCGATGCAGCCGGGCACCCGCTCCGCCGTGGTCTGGACCGTGCCGACCGATCGGGCGCCCGCGATGCTCAAGCTTTCCGAACGCGCCTGGCTCGCCGAAGCGCAGAAGCGGATCGGCAGCTTCCTCGGCGACATCCGCCTCGCCGGGCCGCGATCCTCCTACCCGCTCGGTTTCCACCACGCCGCGCGCATCACCGACACCCGCCTCGCGCTCGTGGGCGACAGCGCCCATGCGATCCACCCCATCGCCGGGCAGGGTCTGAACCTCGGCTTCCGCGATGTCGCCGCGCTGGTGGAAGTGCTGGTCGAAGGCATGCGCCTCGGCCTCGACCCCGGCGACGCGCAGCTCCTCGCCCGCTATCAGCGCTGGCGCGGCCTCGACGCCCTCACCACCAGCGTCGCGATGGACGGCCTCGTCCGCCTGTTCGACGTTCCGGGCAGGCTTCCCTCCCTCATCCGCCGCGCGGGCCTCGCCGCCGTGCAGCGCACCGCCCCGCTCAAGAACCGCTTCATGGCGGCGGCGCGCGGCCAGTCCGGCAAGCTCCCGAAGCTGCTGGCCGGCGAGACGGTCTGAACTTTCGCTCGTGCGGCAACAAGACCGTCGGCCTGGTCACGGGAAAGCTTATACTCGAATTGTCGTAGCTTTCGCATTGCAGAGGTTCGGGTTTGCGGTGTCATGCAGATCAAGCAACACAGTACGTAGCGCGCGAAATCATCTGACTGTCCGGGTAAAGCGTGCGGACTATTGCTGTCGCGCATCCGTCATGCGAGAGGCTTTACCGCACTGGGAGTATTTATGGGCGGTACGAAGCTCAAGGCAAACACCGAAGGCGAGGATTTTCGCGTCCGGTCGGCCGCGAGGAAGCGCGAGCGGATGCGCGCGAAGCTGCTCGAAGCGACTATGGCGGTCTGTGCAGAGCGTGGCCCACAGGCGGCGATCATTGAAGATGTCCTCAATACGGCAGGTGTTTCGCGGGGTACATTTTACGCCCATTTTGACTCGCTTCAAAAGGCGATTGCGACCTTAGGGCATGAGTTGGCGGACGAGGCCGTTCACATATTCAGAACGATGTATGAGCATATAACCGACCCGGTGTTGCACACAGCGGTCGGCCCCCAACTGGTCCTGACCCGTGCGATGATGGAGCCAAGCTGGGGGAAAATTATCGCTCAGAGCGAAGATTTCTCGAAGCGGTCCGACTTTGTGGCAGCTATTCGCGGGCACCTCGTCGAGGGAAGAAAAAGGGGCGATTTCCGCTTGGTCGATGTGGATGCGGCGGTCGATCTTCATATCGGTGCGCTGGTGCGCGGAGCCGAACAACTTCAGGCAAAGAAGCGGGGTCGCGCGACCTATATCCGCGAAGTCTCGCGTATGCTGCTTTTGGCTGCCGGAACTTCTGAGCAACGCGCGTTGGAAGCCGCACGTTGGGCAGAACAGGATTTGAAGCAGCGCGCACCTGGAACGCTGTCCTGGTGGAGGTCCGAACAAAAAAGGGTGGCAAGCGTGGCTGGGGAGCCATCGCAGTGACTCGTGTCCCTCAGAGCCCCGAAGCACCGGCCTTGGGATATCTCCCCATCATAAGATAGGCCGCCCCCGCAAGTGTCAGACTGACTGCCGCTGCGATTAACGAAACCTGATAATTGCCGAAGACGTCATAGGCGCGCCCTATCAGAGCGGCCCCTGCGGCAATTCCCACCGTAACGGCAAGAGCGGCTATCCCCGCGATCGTTGCGAAGTCCTGCACGCCAAAATAGCGGGCGACCATGTAGCTCAATACGTCACTTTCTCCGCCCATGCCGATACCGATCAGGATCACGGCGAGGTAGAAGGAGGGGCCGGAAATGCCGTCGCCCAGCGTCGCGAGCATGATGCACCCGCCCGCCGGAACCAGGCAGCAGAGCAGGAAGGCGATGGCAGGCGCCCAGACACGATCGACGAACAAGCCCGCGACGAGAGCACCGATAATGGCAGCCACGCCAAGTGCCGAAAGCGCCCCGGCGGCGGCTGCAGGCTCCAGCCCCAATGAAACGCCAATCGGTTTCAACTGGGTCATAATCGCCATGACAGGCGCCGTGTGGAGCATCGCGGCCAGTGAAATGACGAAGATTTTCGGCCTGCGCATGAGAAGCTGCCACCGTGTTGGCCGATCGCCTGCTTCCAACTCGCGGGCGGGGCCGACCGGAGAAAGGTTTCGCGGCACACAAAGGAGGACGACGGGCAGCATGATAAGACCGTTGATCGCAGCAAACATGAAGAAGCCGCCCGCGGAACCGAAGCGTGCGATCACCGGGAACAATAACAACGGCATCACTGCATGGGAAAGGGCAACGCCGACGCGCAACATCGCAAGCGAGGTGCCGCGGGTTGCGGTGAAAGTGCCGACGATGATCCGGGCATAGGTGATCCCGGTTGTGGACATGCCCGCAACCGTCAGCAGGAAATAGACGGCGTAGTAATAGGTCAGCGACCCGTTCATCAAAGCCAGCAGAATGTAACATAAAGCGCTTGTCGCCAGACCCGCGATGACGACGGTCTTAGCACCAAGGCGATCGACGATGCGGCCTAGGAGGGGCGCGGCAAAACCGGTCACGATACCTGCTGAATTGGCGAACGCGATGTCGCCGCGCGACCAGCCGAATTCCTTCTGCAAGGCCTCGACAAAGAAGCTGGAGAGCACCAGCCACAACGTGTAACCCAAGGCGCAACCAAGAATGGCTGCAAATCCCGGCCGCCACCCTTCTCGCCATTCTTGAACAAGCAGCCGGACCAGGCTCTCATTTGCTTCCTCGGAGGCGATGCCGGAGGAGGTGGCGGAAGGTTCGCCCACCGGTCCGCCCTGGGTCGCCGTCGGTCGGAAGCGAGAAGAAATTACATTCGTCATTCGTCCACGCTCCCCTACCGATGCTTTCCGGACCTGCGCCGATTCTATCGTTCGTATTCGACGGCCTGCTGAAACATCCCGACAAGAGCCGGCTCCAGGGATCTGTATGTCATCCCCAGCGCGGTTTTGGACTTGCTGTTATCGAGCTTCATATGGCGGACCTGCGGGTCCCACGGCGTGTCTGGAGGAAAGCTGTACTTTTCCTCTCCGAGTTCCGCCTTCAAAATCCTGACCTTTTCATTCAGGCTCAAAATCTCGTTGAAGACGATATGACGTCCCTCGGCCTCCGAAATGAAGGCGGCACGCATATGGGCGTCGGCAACGTCGCGCACATCGACGGTTCCTACGTCAAAGCTCGGCACGCCATCCTTGTATGTGCCGTCGACGAGAGCCCGAAAATAATCGAACGAGGCGGAGGTTTGCGACGCCGAAACGCCCGGTCCAACGACGAACCCCGGATTGATAACCACCAGCTTCCAGCGATTTTGCTCGGCTGCGATCTTCCATGCCTCACGCTCGGCCAGAACTTTGGACAGCGCATAAGCCCCCGTTTCGAGGGTCGCGGACTCGTTCCAGTCGGCTTCTGTCCGCGCATTGTCACGGGTGGATTGGGGGTCCGCGATCGCGATGATCGAGCCCGTGACCACGATGCGTTCCACACTCGCTACGCGATTTGCGGTTTCAAGGATATCGCGGGTTCCCTTGAGCGCAGGATCGACCACGTCGCGCTGGGGATCGGAAATTCGTGATGGGGCGAGAAACGGCGAGGCCGTATGCATCACAATGCGACAACCCTGCATCGCATCTCGGTGGCTTCCCGGCTCAAGTAAATCTGCCTTGAACAGCCTGATCGTTCCCGGCGCCGCATCTGCCATGGCTTGCAAATGACCGACCTTGCGGACATCCAGCGGGTCACGCACCGTGGCGTGAACTGTAATGCCTGCATCGAGCAGCATTTTGACGACCCAGCCCGCGACGTAGCCGGTCGCTCCCGTTACAAGCACCGGACCGTCCTTTGGCCCACAGCTATATGTGATCGGCATCAATGATCCTCAATTCACCTGAATGTTTGAATTCTTGTGAGCGACGCATCGGCATCAGTTATCCGCGGGCGCCAATTGCATCACCGAAGCGCCATCTGCTTTCGACACGAAGCGGTTTGACGGTCTCGGCAGGCCAAGATTTTCGCGCAGGGTCTTGCCGCGATACTCGTTATGGAAAAGACCGCGCCGCTGTAATTCGGGAATGACCTCTTCGACAAAGATGGGAAGTGAATCCTCGTCATTGGCGAATTGGATATTAAAACCATCTGCGGCGCCCGCCTCCATCCATTCTTCGATCCGGTCAGCGATGCTGGTCGCGGTGCCGGCTATGCTGGACACACGTGCCATGACCTGAATCAACTGACGGATCGTGAGCTTGTCCCGGCGGGCGATGTCGACGAAATATTGCTGGGTCGTTCTCGATCCGCTTTGATCGACGGGCACCTCAGGCAGTGGCCCGTCGAGCGGAAATGGCGTGAGATCCATCTTCAGGACCGCGCCTAGCAATTCCATCCCGACAACCGGATCGACCAGCGCGTCGAGCTTGGCGAGCTTGTCTTCGGCATGAACCATGCTGTGCCCGACGGAGAAAATGACCGCAGGCAGGATTTTCACATGATCGGGATTCCGCCCGGCGGCGGCAGCCTGATTCTTGACGTCGCTATAGAATGCGCTGGCTTGCGCTATCTCTGCCTGCATCGTGTAGATGACGTCAGCGTGGCGCGCGGCAAAGGCGCGGCCCGGCGCCGAAGAACCTGCCTGCGCGATGACGGGATGCCCTTGAAGGGGTCGGGCGATGTTGAGGGGACCCGCCGACGACAGATATTTGCCGCGATGATTGAGAGCATGAAGCTTCGCTGGGTCAAAATAGCGTCCGCTCACCTTGTCTCGCAGAAAGGCATCATCTTCCCAGCTATCCCATAGTCCGGTTACGACGTCGAAATACTCCTCCCCAAGGGCGTAGCGCTCGTCGTGGGGCATGAGCGCCTCATCGCCGAAATTGAGTCCGACCTTGGGATGAGCCGACGTGACCACGTTCCAGCCGGCCCGACCGCCGGATATATGATCGAGCGACGCGAACATACGGGCTATGTTATAGGGCTGGGAGTAGCTGGTGCTTGCGGTACCGAGCAGGCCGATCTGCTTCGTGCAGGCAGCGAGCGCCGATAGCAGTGTCAACGGCTCCCATTTGGAACCTGCCGTCGTGCGGCTCAAGGCGTCCAGACTGACGTCCGCCGGCCCCATTCCGACGACCAGACCGTCAGCGAAAAAAGCGGCGTGGAACTTGCCACGTTCGGCTAGCTGGACCTGACGCCGGACGACGGAAAAATCCATCTCCACGCTGTGCTCGATATCCGTTTCAGCCCGCCATGCCGCGGTATGAAAACCGCGATATGTCGGCATGAAGAAGAGGACGGCTTCCCGTTTCGCACACATTGGTCATCCTCCCGCGGGACAATATGCCATGTCCGCTCCCCTCGCCCGCGCCGATCGGAAAAGCGCTGACGGCTGTAGCGGCCCTTGGAGAGAGAATGCATCAAAAGGCGATATTTTCAACTGATAAATGACTATAAGACTAAATTATATTTGGCACGACGCTCCATGGCGTAGTGCCTCGAGGGTTATGCGGTCGCATCTTGGCAATTATGTGACCGTATGTATATAATTGAGAACAGCAGAGACCGATCCCGCCTCGTCAATTCCCGGCCGGCGATGCCAGAGCCGTATCCGCCGGTGTTGGCTGTTTCGCGACGCATGGCAGGTCAGGCAAGGACAGCCAGGGTTGGGCGGAATCGCACCACACCTGGATGCTGGGCTTCAACCCAGACGGGTCATCCAGCGTCCCGGCCTTCACGGCGATCCGGTCGGTTCTGACCGGACTGCGCGAAACGACTGGCGATCCGCATTGTCCGCAGAACTCCCGATGAACTTCTGTGCCGCGATCAGATGTATCGATGAAGCGGCGCGGCGTCCCGCTCATCGTGAAATCGCTCGTCTTGACCAGCAGATTGATCGAAAAGCTGGCCCCGCTCTGCTTCTGGCAGTTGCGGCAGTGACATACTGCTGATGGAGTTGCCTCGTCGGCTATTTCATACCGAATTGACCCGCACAGGCATCCGCCTTTCATTGCCATCGAGACTCGCTCCTCTTCCGAACAGGCTCCCATCATAGCGAGGCATTTTAAACACGAAAATCATTTTCGGTTTTTTTATTATGATGCTTCACTGCTGAAGGGCCGGCTGCCGATCCAGAGCGCTCACGTTCGCCAGACTGTGATGCGCGCGCCATTCGCCCGGCGACATTCCCTCCCATTCCTTGAACGCACGATAGAAGGATGCCGTATCCTGATATCCCAGCATCGAAGTTATATAGTCGATATCGAGATCGGGATTGATCACCAGTTGCAGACCCAGTTCGCGCCGTGCCTCAATCAGAAGGGCGCGATAGCTTGTCCCCTCATCCGTGATACGCCGCTGAAGCGTTCGCACGCCCATCCCAAGTTCGCTTGCGACATGGGCGATCTCCGGTCGCCCCTTCATCATTTCATGCTTCATCACCGACTTGACGTGATCGCAGAGGCTGCCGCAGTCCTTAAGCTCCTCCACCGCAGCTTTCAGGCTTTGCATGACCAGTTCGAGAAATTCCGGGCTATATCCGGGAAAGGCGATGTCGAGGTCGGCGGTATCAAATGTGATGGCGTTCTGCGGCGTGTTGAAATGAATGGGACATCCGAAAAAAGCCTCAAGCTGCGCGCTGGGTTGCGGACTTCTCGCATATTCGATTTTGACCGGCTTGATCGGCCGACCGCTGCCGCGCCGGCCCAGTTCGACCAGGAGGATGAAGGTGACGTCGATGGACAAAGCCGGCTCAGCTTCGGTCGCATAGATCCAGCTTCTTCCTATCGTCCAGCGCCCCTGTTCTTCGCGGGTCCATAATTGCTCGGACGACATGGCACGCAGGTGGAGAAGACGATTCATGGCGTCGCGGAAACTCGACGCATAGAGGCCGGCTATGAAGCCTGGCTGGTGCCCGGTGCGGTCTGCCTTTTCCACAATATGCATTGCCAGATCCCGGTCATTGGCAAGCGCCTCGATCGCCTTCCAGATGGCGAAATATTGCGGCGTGGAAAGCGGTGTGGAGGAATCGAGGTAAGCCCCGAAGGGCAGGCCTGCCCGTCGCAATATGGCGGATGGCTCGATGCCAAGAGCCTGAACCGCCCGCCATAAGGTCGATGGGAAGCGACAGATATCCGCGCTCAGCCTCGTCACTGCCGCCCTTCTCCCAGATCATCCAACAGGTCCATCATATGGCCCTCGCCAAGATAGCATCGTCGTGCTTCTTTGCCCATATGCCCGCCTTTTGAACCACCGGTCTTTGGCGCTTGTCGAAAAGGCCATCAGGCATGCCCCAAAATGGACCTCAATCTAAGGAGGCCAGCGCTTCGAGAAGCGCAAATGTTTCGGCATTGGCCCGGTCCGCGGCTTCGCGATTATATGTCGCGCCACCTACCCGCGCGAACGCATGCCCAACCCCGTCGTGAATCGACACGGAGGCCCTGGAACCAGCAACATGGGCCGCTTCGGCGATCAGATGCTGCGCCTCGGGCGGGCACAGGTGATCGTCGGCCGCGATATGAAGCAGCAGACGGCCCTGTGAGTGGATCATCTCCGGAAGCAGTTGCTGAAGACCCGTGCCATAATAGGATATCCCAGCATCGACCAGCCCGCGCGCCGCCATCAAATACGCCACCCCTCCCCCGAAGCAATAGCCAACAGCGGCCGACCGCTTGAGGCCGGGAAGGCGGTCCCGCAGCATGTTCAGGGTCGCCGCTCCGTCCTGCACGGCCTCGTCACGGTTCAGCCCGGCCATCAGCTCCATGGCCTGCGCGCGCTCCGCCTCGCTGCCGGGATCAAGCTGAATGCCGGGCTGCTGGCGCCAGTAAAGATCGGGCGCCGCTGCGGCATAGCCGGCGACCGCGAAGTCATCGACGATCTGGCGGATATTGGCATTGACGCCGAATATCTCCTGAAAGACGATCACGGCAAGACCGTTGCTCCGATCGGGCAAGGCGACATAGGCGCTGAATTGCCCATCGACGCTTTGGACGTCGGTATCTGTTTTCATGATGGTCACTTCGGTCTCCTCTCAGACGATAGGGAATTCGGGGCAGGGACGGGACGGCCTAAAGGACCTCTGTCCTGGCGAGAGCATTGATGGCTGCTGCCAGCGCCAGAGCCGCAGGGACAGCCGCCAGGGCCGGAATCATCAAGGCGTTGCGCAGGGCGTCCGCTCCGACGCTTGGATAAAGATACTCGCTGACTATGCCGACAATCAGCGGCCCGACGGACGATCCAATGACGGTCTGAAAAAACACGGCAACCGCGCCTGCTGTCGCACGTATCTCCGGTCTGACGGCGCTATAGACGGCGGCGGCGGTGGGGGCCGTAGCGAAACCGTGGCAGAACATGCTGAGCCCCATCAGGATGATGGCGATATAGGGGGCCGTGGCAAGGTTGGCCGCGACCGCAATAGGCGTCAGCGACAGCATGGCGATGATGCAGGCTATCAATGCTGGGCGGTAGCCATTGCGCGCCAGCCTGTTGCCGATCAAGCCGCCTGCCAGCAGCCCGACACTCGCACCCAATCCCATTGCCGCACCTAGCAGCAAGCCGACGCTGGGCAGCGGGAGATGATGCGCCCGCACCAGGAATATCGGCCACCACTGGTTCAGTCCGAACAGGGAGATGCTGGCGGTTGCAGCGTGAACCATGAGCCAGAGATAGAAGCGGTTTGCCCGCAGCATGTTGAAAGTCGTCAGCAGCGAGGGTTGGGCGCCATCGCTTGCCTCATCGAACTTTCCACGCGGAGGTTCGCGCACCGACAGGAAGACGAGCAGCGCAAGCAACATGCCTGGCGTTCCCAACGCGACGAAGGCCATCCGCCACCCCAGCAGCTCGCCAAGATATCCTGCCAGCGCCATCCCGACCGCTATCCCCACGCCATATCCAATCGAGTTGGCCGCGATAGCCAATGGCCGCTTGGCCGGCGATACGTAGTCGCAGAGCAGCGATTGCGCGGGCGGTCCTCCCCCTGCCTCTCCCGCGCCCAACCCCATCCGCGCTATGAATAACTGCCAATATGTCTGGGCAGCACCGGTCAGCGCCGTCATGAGGCTCCAGATTGCGAGCGATACCGCGATGATGTTCTTGCGGCTGGACCTGTCAGCCAGCCGTGCGATGGGAATTGCGGCGCAAGAATAGAAAATTGCATAGGCAAGCCCCGTCAACATACCAAGCTCGGCGTCGGAAATACCGATCTCTTGCTGAATTGAGGGAGCCAGGACCGCGAGCGCCATCCTGTCCATAAAGTTGAAAATGTTGACCAGAAAGATGATGGAGATGACATACCAAGTGTAGATGCCGCCCGATCCATCCGGACCATGCTCAAGGCTCACCGGATGTCCGTGAGGAGGCACCGACAAAGGCTCGGCGTGCGTGATCGTCATGGTGGCTCCCGCGAGTCGGCTTAAAATTCGTTGAGGTGATGGCGGAGTGTCGTGCCTGTATATTCGCGCCGCATCATCCCCCGCTGCTGCGCGCGCGGCACGACCTTATCCACGAACTCGACGAAAGCGGCATAGTCGGTGATGGCATATTCCAGAAAGAAGCCATCGAGATCGCCCTCGCGCGCGGTCTCCTCCATGATGTCGAGCACATCATCAGGCGTTCCGACGGGGGTTAGAAGATATTTGCCCCTGATGTCCCGCGCGATGTCGCCAAGGGTTGGTTTGGCTCCATCCTTGTAATAATTGCGGAAGGCGTGGGGCATGGCGTTGCTCCCCTCGAACGCCTCGGGCGGAATCGGTTTGTCGGCATCCAATGTGGAGAGGTCGAAGCCAAGCCCGTCTGACATGCTCGCAAGCACCGATTTGACCTCGATGCCCTCCAGGAAAGCAGCGTAGCGCTCCTGCGCGATCGACGCCGTTTCGCCGATAAACGGCTGAATGACGTTGAATATCTTGCAGGATCGCACGTCCCGTCCCGATGCGACCGCCTGGGCGCGGACCTCGCTGGTGAATGCCTTGATCTCGCTTATCGTGCGCTTGGCGAATATCGTGATCTCGGACTGCTTTCCGGCGAAGCGTATCGCGCGCGGCGACTGGCCTGCGGACGCGATCACGGGGTACCCCTGGGGCGAACGGGATATGTTCAGCGGGCCGCGGCTCTTGAAATGCTCGCCCACGAAATTGGCTGCATGGATCTTCGTCGGGTCGGCAAGAACGCCGCTCGCACGGTCCATGACCATCGCATCGACGTCCCAGCTATCCCAGAGTTTGCGGCAGAGATCGAGATATTCTTCGGCGATGTCGTAGCGGGTATCGTGCGGCGGCAAGTCATCCAGACCGAGGTTTTCGGCAGCGTTCTTTTGGACCGATGTGACGATGTTCCAACCCGTCCGACCGCGACTGAGGTGGTCGAGTGTGGACAGAACCCGGGCGGCCATGAAGGGCGGGTAGAAGGATGTGGATATCGTCGATACCAGCCCAATCCGGTTGGTGGCGGCGGCGAGCACTCCCATGATCGGGATAGGATCATGGACCGGCATCATGATTCCTGCGCGGGCATAGTAATCGAAGGAACCCCGATACACCATCGGCGCGGCAAGAGCGTCGGCATAGAAGACCATGTCGAACTTGGCCCGTTCGGCGGCACGCCCGATATCCTGATGCAATTCGGGATAGCGCCAGTCATAGCCGTCAACCGTTCGCATCCAGCTCCCGGCTCGGTTGGCGTTTCCATTTCCGGCCTGCGAGAAGAAGGCCATGTGCAGCATTTTGCTCATGCGGTCGGTCCTTCCAATTCGATCGGGAACCCTGTCGGAGGAGCGCGATGCGGATGCTGCGCGCGGCTCGATCTCCGGAGAGTCAACGCGGGCCGCCGGGCTGGACCAGTTCCCAGAATTCTATGGCCGAATGCCATTTGTGGCCGTCGACTAGTTCCTGCGGCGCTGCCGCCGGGAAAATGCATCCCAGACGCATTGCGACGCCGTTTTCCAGCGGCTTATATTGATGTGCGACGAAGATATTGATTGGCGTTTCGTCACTCGCGAGCGTGGTAAAGCCCTTCACGAGCATCGGAAATTCGGGATCGGGTTCAAATGGAAGGTCGATATTCGGGTCGATGGTCAGGTGGACCTCGGACGGCCCGCCGTACATGCCGAAAATCTCCATGCTGTGAATGCCGTTATCGCGGAGATTGAGGAAGCAATGATCGGGATTGATCTCGGCATATCTCCTCTGGAAATTTTCAAGTGCAATCGCTTCCTGAAATTGCTCGAACGACAGGCCAGTCACTTTCATGTCGGCGAAACAGAATTTCGGCGATGCGTCGTTCGGCGAGGCGCTCAATTCCTTCCACATCAAGTCGGATGCGCGCAGTTGCTCCTTGAACAAGGCCTTCAGCCCTGCCGCTCCCAAAGCCTTGCGGATATCGACGGAGACGCGGTGGGCGGCTTGCCTGCCGAGCAAGTCAATGCCTTCATGCGACAGCGCTACGCCGTCGGATACTATGTCCGCCCCCAGCCGCTTCATCTCGTGCAGCCAGTGCAGGTTTCGATGATATTGGACGTCCCTTATCTGAGCGTAAGAAAAGCTTTGGCCGTCGATGACACATTCTACGTGGACGTCAGGCATCCGAAACTGTCCTTTGTTGAGGGGGCGGAAACGCAGCAAGCAGGGAAGGCAGGATCAGAGCCTATGTCCCGTTTTCCTGGCCTGGCGGATAGGCGCCGATCCTTGAGAGCGCGCGCATTCCCAGGAGAAGGCTTGCACATGCAAGCAGGCTGCTGGGGAAGCAGATACAGGCAAGAGCCTTGCCAATCATTGCAGGCCCGCCGAATGTGGCCGAGAGCCAACTGATCAGCAGGGGCGCCAGCGCTACCCCACCCACCGCCGCAGAGGCAGACAGGAGCGAGAGGCACAGGCCTCTAAGCTGGCCGGGAGTGACGATCGTAAAGGCGGTCACGATCATGCTGAGAGCACCGCTGAGGCACGTCATGAACAGCCCCAGAATGATCGCTGCAATGGCAGCACTGGGTGCCGCGACGAACAGACATCCGGGCACACTTACGAAGATCAGCAGCGCCACTGCCCCAATCGCCCTGCGTGGACCGCCCGTCCGATGGCAAGCATCGCTCAGCAGTCCGCACAATATGGGTCCGGCCAATCCGCTCAGCAGCAGGACGGCGCTCATGATGCCGCCTACCTCCCCCGCGCCCAGTGAAAAGCTTCGCGTCAATATCGGCGCGCCCCAGATGAAGGCGCCGACGATCGGGATCTCGATGAGGACGGCGCCCATGATCAACGGCAGGATGAGAGGGAGATAGGTGCGCAATTCCGCTAGCATCTGCCCGGTCGACGGACCGACGACCGGCCTTTCCGCGCGGACCGGTTCGCGTAGAGCCAGCAAAATGGCGGCGCCGATCACCAGCGGCGTCGTCATCAACAGCAACGCCGAACGCCAGCCCAGCGCCCCCTTGTCACTGGCCGCTAGAACGAGGCCGCCGAAGAGAAAGGCGGCGGAACCGCCAACCTGCCCGGCAACGTCGGCAGCCGACTTCGCGCGACCGCGCTGCTCGGCAGGAAAAATATCCGAGATCATCGAAAACACGGTCACAGTGACCGCGCTCGTTGAAAGACCGACAAGGGCGCGGCCCAGAAACATCGTCGCGAGAGAATCGGCGTAAGCTGTCGCCCCGCTGCCGATCGCTCCCATCAGAAGGGCAGCAATGAGCAATGGCACGCGCACTGTCCTGTCCACGGCCATTCCGAGAGGAACGGAGAGGATTACAAACGGCAGGATGAAGGCCGGCCCCTGCAACAGTGCGACATCATTGTCGGTCAGCCCCTTGGCCGCCGCCATCGCTTCTTGCAGTGGGTAGAGCGAGCTTTGATTGAAGCGCCCGAGGAAAAAGGCCACGATCAACAGGGATAAGGACACCAGCGGCGTCTGGCGTGGATTGGCGCCTAAGGCGGAGGGCGCGGAATCAAGGTCGCTAATGGCTGCCATATTTCCTGACCCGAAGCTTCATTGCTGTCCGCCCTCAAATGCGCAGATGATTCTGCGAGAGGGCGTCGAATAAATGGACGATAAGTCATATTTCGGAAACCCGCAACATGGATTGCCTCCTGATAGGGCGAAAACCCGACTTAGACGGGGCTGACGCACCCTCCGCCGTGCCCGCCAACCTTAACGCGGGCAGAAATATTGCCCTCCTGGTCATATTATGACCCATTCTTGACGGATCGGACCGCGAATCTGCGCCTGCGAGGAACGATCGTTCGCGAACGCTGTCAATTGCGCCACGTGCCTCATGGCGGACGACAGCCACATCGCTCATCTTGACGCGGCTTTTTCTTTAGAATATATTCTATGTTCATTCTGATTGACGCGACACTCGAATGCGCTTGTCACCAGGCGAAATATGAACGCCGGGAAGGCCTGAGGCGGCAGGTGGCAAACCTGTTCGCACGGCCAATCCCAAGTGTGAAAGGCTATTTGGCTGTCTCGTCACAGCAGAATAAGTAGCGATAAACGAATAACATAATGTTGGGGGATGATGCAGCGATGCCGGCAATGACAGCCTGCTTGAGTGACAGCGCAATCGCAACCTGGTCGGTTGCAGGCTACCCCATGCCGAAGCGTGCTTGGACGTCTCGCTCAATGGGGCGCAAGCTTTGTCTGGGCATCAATGCGAGGAATGAGGCCCGCCGCCTTGCTCCGCCAGCCGTCACGTTGAGCAGGGTGGTTCAAAAGCGGGAACTTCGCCCATCTAGCAGTGGATGGCTCGGGGCAAGCCAATTTTCAGTCGGCGCCCCCGCTTCCCGGCAACCTCAATCAATGGGTCCCGCCCCGACCGCGTCGCAGAAGATGCGGCGTCAAGCCGAGTCATACTATACTTTGGAATCATTCTGCCTGCGATAGCGCGCGGCATATCCACTTTTCAGCAGATAAATCATAGTTAGGAAGGGGAAATATATGACCATGAAAGCCATATTCTATTCGGGATGCTGCCTATTCTCGATTGCCCAGATGAGCGGTGTCGCGATTGCCCAGACAAGCGCGCCCCCACCGGCGGACGACAACCAGCTCAAGGATATCATCGTCACCGCGCAGAAATATCAGCAGAGCGCGAACGCGGTGCCGATGACGATCACGGTAGCCACCGGGGAGCAGTTGCAACTGGCTGGCATCAAGGCGGTCGAGGACTTGCCGAAGATCACGCCGGGGCTGAACGTCGTCCAGACACCAACAGGCGTGAGCGTCTATACGCTTCGCGGTGTCGGATTCAACGATTCCTCTCTCAGCACACGCCCGGCGGTGACGGTATATGTCGATGAAGCGCCCATTCCCTTTGCAGCAATGACGCGGGGTGCCGGCTATAGCGCGACGATCTGGGTGAGAGGTCAGCGACTATCAGGATGAGAACAGATTGTCGCGGCGGGTTCATGGTGCCGGGTTAGATTGTCGCTGGCAAGGGCGATTCTTCGCTCTGATTGTCGCTGATCGACATTTTCTCGATGGATTTGATTGTCGCGTATTTTGGGGTCCTTCCAGCCCCTGTCTGTCGCTGGAGGGCGGCCCTGCGACGATAGCTCTCGACATTCATCTCGAAGATGGTGGCGTGATGAACGAGACGGTCGACGGCCGCGAGCGTCATGGCGGGATCCGGGAAGACCCGGTTCCATTCGCCGAAGGGCTGGTTGGCCGTGATGAGCATGGATCGGCGCTCATAGCGTGCGCTGATCAACTCGAAGAGCACGGAGGTTTCAGCCTGATCCTTGGCGACATAGGCGAGGTCGTCCAGGATGAGCAGGTGGTATTTGTCGAGCTTGGCGATGGCGGATTCGAGCGCCAGTTCGCGGCGCGCGAGCTGAAGCTTCTGGACCAGCTCGGACGTGCGGGTGAACAGCACGCGCCAACCATTCTGGACAAGTTGCAGGCCGATGGCTGCCGCCAAGTGGCTCTTTCCTCCGCCCGGCGGGCCGAACAGGATGAGATTGGCGCCCTTTTCCAGCCATCCGTCGCCCGAGGTCATGGCCGTGACCTGCGCCCGCGAGACCATCGGCACGGCGTCGAAGGCGAAGCTGTCGAGCGTTTTGCCCGGTGGTAATCGTGCGTCGCTCAGATGACGTTCGATCCTACGCCGGTCACGTTCGGCCATTTCATGCTCGGTAAGTGCAGCGAGCAGTCGGGTGGCGGGCCAGCCCTCCTTGTCGGCACGTTCGGTAAACTCGGGCCAGATCACCTTGATGGCAGGAAGCCTCAACTCGTTGAGGATGAAGCTCAGGCGCTGGGCATCGACGTTATGGGCCTTGGTCATGCGGCCTCTCCCAGCAGCAGGGCATCGTAGTCGGTCAGGGGGCCAAGCTCGACCACCACCTCGGGCAGCGCGGCCGGATCGGGCGAGAAGCGCGTTCGCAACGCGGCGATGTCAGGCAGCCGGCCTTCGTCAAGGTCCTGGGCGAGAAGATCGGCAAGCTCGGCCTCGCAGGCCCGTTCATGGGCCATGGACAGCAACTCGACCATCTTACGGCAAGCGTCACGCTCGGACATGGCTTCGAGCAGCCGTTCGAACATGAGCCTGTACGCCTCGCGCGGGAACAACTGGTCGCGATAGGTCAGCTGCAGCAGGGCCATCGGCTTACGCCTGAGGCTATGGATCACGTGACGGTAATCCACCACATAGCCATGTTCGGTAGCGCTTTTCGGGCGACCGCGTGGCCGGGTCATGAGATAACTGCCGCCCAGGAACAGATCGAGCCGATCATCGTAGAGGCGCACACGCAGTCGATGCCCGATCAACCGTGACGGCACCGTGTAGAACACCTTGCGCAGAACGAAGGTGCTGGACGAGGTGACGGGAAGGATATGTTCCTCGTAGTCGCTGGTGCGACGATCAGGTAGCGGTTTGAGCGTTGCCCTTTCGGTGTCGATGCGGGCGGCACTGCGCCGGTTCTTTCGGGCAACGATCTCGTCGATGAACCTGCGATAGGCCGCGAGGTCCTCGAAGTCGGTCGATCCACGCATCGCCAGCGCATCCTCCACCGCCGCCTTGAGATGGCCGTGGGAGCTTTCGACGCTGCCATTCTCATGTGCGATGCCGCGGTTGTTGCGGGTCGGCGTCATGCCATAATGTTCGCACAAGGCGTCGTAGCGTGTGGTCAAGTCCGCACGGGCATCGGCATCAAGGTTGCGAAACGCGGCCGACAGACTGTCGCTGCGGTGTTCGCCCGGCGCGCCGCCCAGCATCCAAAGCGCGTTCTGCAGCCCCTCAGCCAATGCGACATAGCTCTCGCCGCCCAGGATGACATGGGCATGTTCGAAGCCTGACCACACCAGGCGGAAGTGGTAAAGCAGGTGATCGAGGGGCGCACCCGCGATCGTGACTTTGAGGCTCCTCATGTCGGTGAAGTCCGAAAGGCCCATTCGCCCCGGCTCATGAGTCTGGCGGAAGATCACTTCCTGTTCCGGGCCATGAACGGCCCGCCAGGCACGGATACGACGCTCCATCGTGCGGCGAACCCCAAAATCGAGATCGGGATGGCGACGGCGCATCTCCTCGAAGATCGCCACCGCCCGCAAGCCAGGTGCCGCCTTCAGCATTGGTACGATCTCGCTCTCGAAGATCGATTCCAACGGATCAGGTCGCCGTCGGCCGCGGGGCGCTTTACGGTGTGAAGGAAGCACCGGATCGCTCGCGATCCGGTAGCCCGTCGCGGTGCTGAACCCGGCCTTCGCCGCAGCCACCGGGACCGGGTTGGTCTGTCGCAATTTCATGAAAAGCCTCATTTGATGATCGTTGACTTGGCAACCCGGCACTCACGGCATCTCCCTCCAATCTGGATATGCCAATGAATATTGGGTCGGCCCCGACGATCTGCGGCTCCTCCATTAAAGGGCCATCGGTTGTTGGGGTCTCGGCTACGGGCTTCGGGCTACGCCCTCCGCCCTTCACCGACACCCCAACAACCGATTCTCATCTTGATTGTCGCTACGCTCGCATCCTGTCAGTCGCCGCGCAGCCGGCCTCGATGCAGATCATGTCGAAGTGTTGAAAGGGCCGCAGGGAACGCTCTTCGGTGCCAACTCCACTGGCGGCGCCATCAACTATGTGGCGGCCAAGCCCTCCGACACGTTCGAGGCTGGCGCGACTGCGACTTATGGACGGTTCGACCAGTTCGATGTCAGTGGTTATGTCAGCGGGCCCATCACCGACACGCTGAGCCTTCGGCTGGCGGTCGAGCATCAGGGCAGCGGTGACTGGCAGAAAAGCATCTCGCTGTTGATTTCCACTGAGAGTTGACCCGGGAGGGGCATAAGTTTCCACTGAGAAGTGACCCATGTTTTGACTTCCCTCTGGCTGATTGGTCGGAGGATTCAGGAGTGATCGACATGGCGTTATTGAGTGTAATCCGGCGCTGGCATTTCCGGCAGCAGGTTCCGATCCGGGAGATCGAGCGGCGCACTGGTTTGTCGCGCAACACGATCCGCAAGTACCTGCGGGCGGACACGGTAGAGCCGCAGTTCAAGGTTCCCGAGCGGCCGAGCAAGCTGGACCCGTATGCGGAGAAGCTGTCAGGCTGGCTGCGGATCGAGGC
The DNA here is from genome assembly GCF_003967075.1 of Sphingobium amiense. Taxonomy (NCBI): domain Bacteria; kingdom Pseudomonadati; phylum Pseudomonadota; class Alphaproteobacteria; order Sphingomonadales; family Sphingobiaceae; genus Sphingobium; species Sphingobium amiense. Next base: position 3,702,590 of record NZ_AP018664.1, on the reverse strand, counting down.
TGGCAAGTCGCGCAAGCAGCGGCGCACGGCGAAGCAGATGCACGCCGATCTCGTGGTCCTGGGCTATAACGGCTCATACGGGCGCGTTGCGGCCTTCGTGCGGACCTGGAAGGCCGATCGTCAGCGCGAGCAGCAGACCAGTGGTCGCGGCACGTTCGTGCCGCTGGTCTTTGCGCCGGGCGAGGCGTTCCAGTTCGACTGGAGCGAGGACTGGGCCTTGCTGGGCGGCAAGCAGACCAAGCTGCAGGTGGCGCACACCAAGCTGTCACACAGCCGCGCCTTCACCGTCCGAGCTTATCTGCTCCAGACTCACGAGATGCTGTTCGACGCTCTGACCCAGGCCTTCCGGGTGCTGGGCGGCGTGCCGCAGCGCGGGATTTTCGACAACATGAAGACCGCGGTTGATCGGATCGGCACGGGCAAGGCTCGGCAGGTCAACGCGCGCTTTGCCGCGATGGCCAGTCATTACCTGTTCGAGCCCGAGTTCTGTAACCCGGCTTCCGGTTGGGAGAAGGGACAGGTCGAGAAGAACGTGCAGGATGCACGGCGCCGGCTGTGGCAACCCATGCCCAGCTTCCCCGACATCGATGCGCTCAACGTCTGGCTCGAGGAGCAGTGCATCGCGCAATGGGGTCAGATCCAGCATGGCGTCCTGCCCGGCACCATCGCCGATGTGCATGCCGAAGAGGTCGCCAGTCTGATGCCGCTGGGCCGGCCCTTCGATGGCTTCGTCGAGCACACCAAGCGGGTATCGCCGACCTGCCTGGTCTCCTTCGAGCGCAATCGCTACAGCGTGCCAGCCTCTTTCGCCAACCGGCCGGTGAGCCTGCGGGTCTACCCTGACCGGCTCGTCATCGCCGCCGAGGGCCAGGTCCTGTGCGAGCATGGCCGGATCATCGAGCGGTCCCATGACCAGCCAGGGCGGACCATCTATGACTGGCGGCATTACCTGGCGGTGATCCAGCGCAAGCCTGGCGCCCTGCGCAACGGCGCGCCCTTTGCCGAGATGCCCGAGGCCTTCCGGCAGTTGCAGGGCTTCCTGCTCAAGCGCCCCGGCGGTGACCGGGAGATGGTGGAGATCCTCGCGCTGGTCCTGCAACATGATGAGCAGGCGGTGCTCTGTTCCGTCGAACTGGCGCTGGAAGCTGGCGTGCCGACCAAGACCCATATCCTCAACATCCTCCACCGGCTGCTCGACGGCAAGCCAACCAGCATCGCCGCCATCGATACCCCACAGGCGTTGAGCCTGCGCCGGGAGCCGAAGGCCAATGTCGCGCGCTATGATACGCTGCGCGGGAAGGATCTGCGTCATGCGTCATGATCCCGCCAGCGCCGCCGTCATGGTCATGCTGCGCTCCCTCAAGATGTACGGCATGGCCCAGGCCGTCGCTGACCTCATCGAGCAGGGGGCACCCGCCTTCGATGCGGCCATCCCCATCCTCTCCCAGTTGCTCAAGGCCGAGATGGCCGAGCGCGAGGTTCGGTCCATCGCCTACCAGATCAAGGCGGCCCGGTTCCCGGCCTACAAGGACCTGGCCGGCTTCGACTTCGCTTCCAGCGAGGTCAACGAAGCCATGGTCCGCCAGTTGCATCGCGGCGAGTTTATCGATGGCGCCCATAACGTCGTCCTGATCGGTGGCCCCGGCACCGGCAAGACGCACGTCGCCACCGCACTTGGCGTCCAGGCGGTCGAGCATCACCGCAAGAAGGTCCGCTTCTTCGCCACCGTCGACCTGGTCAACGCGCTGGAACAGGAAAAGGCCATGAACAAGGCAGGCCAACTGTCCGAACGGCTCCTGCGCCTCGACCTCGTCATCCTCGACGAGCTCGGATACTTGCCGTTCAGCCCGTCAGGCGGCGCGCTGCTGTTCCACCTGCTGAGCAAGCTTTACGAGCGCACCAGCGTCGTCATCACCACCAACCTCAGCTTCAGCGAATGGGCTGGCGTGTTCGGTGATGCCAAGATGACAACGGCTCTGCTGGACCGGCTCACCCACCACTGTCACATCCTCGAGACCGGCAATGACAGCTTTCGGTTCAGGGCCAGCGCCGCGGACCCCAAATCACGAAAGGAAAAATAACCCGCTTGACCCACCACCCGCATAGCGGGACATACCTTCCAACCGGGTCACTTCTCGATGAAAATCCCGGGTCAACTCTCAGTGGAAATCAACAGCAATGCGGCAGCGCTCTTCTCGGCGTTGAACAAGCCAGCATCTTCCATCAGTTCCTCGGCCCTTGCCGGAGGATTGACGCCAGTCCATATGGCGAGCGCCTGATCATAGGTCATTGGCACACCGCGTCGTGTCGCGCCGTCTGCCCAACCCCGTGCAAAATCGAGAATCTCCGGCATATGCTCCCGGAGTTGAGCCTCCCAGCTACGCAACTCGGCAAAATCATCATCGGAAAACTGCCGGCGGCCATGCCAATCGAAGATGAACGGACCATAGACATCCAGCACCTGCTCGGCATATTGACGGCCCATGTCGTGATTTGAACCTTTCAGAACCACGACAGGGTTGATTGACGGCACGATTGGAACGCCATCGTAGAACAGAGTTTCGGTTCCGCGTGTTTCGATTGCGCCAGGCAAAGCGAAGGGCTGCAACGGCTGTTCATCCTCAAGAAAGGCCTGAACTTCCTTTGCCCGCGCAATCACCTGTTCAAAAAGATCGGACGCCTCCTGCAAAGCTGCGGCTTCTGCGGCGAGTGATTCGAACGGATCGGCATATCCTGCCAAGCTTCCCGTAACGCGGCCAAATAGCCATTTTGCCTTAGACAGGATCAGCATCACTTCGTCCAACGCCGTGCGGGCAGGCGCATAGGCGGGTTCGCTCCAGTCATTCTTGACCAAGGCGCGATTGGCGAAATGAATCGCATAATGCGCCCGATCGAGTTGATCCTGAACCGATGCCCGCGTAGCGGCCTGAGATGTCACTGCCATTGCCTCCGAAACTGGTAATTAGGCGGTCGGGCGGCCAGCCCGGGTGCGCAGCCGATCATGTCAGGCCGAAGATCAGGCCCGATCCGCGCCCCTTCCGTCTGCCACGCTCCCGCTCGCGCCAAGCCGATACGCGGCGTCAAACAGCCGCCGTCCATTGCAAAAGGGAATGTCCAAGGTAGGCGCTCGCAGAGCAATCGCGGGAGATGACAAAAAGGCCGCATAAGGCGACAAACGCCTGATAGAAGGAAGTACGCTCCCGCCGGGTCATGCCGTAAAACGTCTAAGCCGTCGCGGGTGCGCCTTTCGTACTGGTGATCCTGCTTCAGGCCCGGCTGGTTCGCCGCGCATCTAGGACCAATTCCGCGTGCGGGGCGCCAGATTTATGCTGCCGCGAAATGCCGCCGCAGAATGACATCGGCCTCCTGCGCGGCGATCATGTCGGCTTCCTCGGTCGGCAAGCCCAGCCCGCGTAACATGATCGCGGCCAATTGCTGCCCTCTTGCAACGATGCCGAATGCGCCGGCTTCGTCGATCGAATAGGCATAGGCCGCACCGCTGAGGCCGTGCACGAGGAGCACACCCCCTTCGGTGGTCGCAAGCCTGAAACGCCCCGAGGCGATCCCTTCTGCGATATAACTGACGATTCCAACATCGACGGGATCATTGAGCGGCCGTATGGAGAAGCGGCTGTGCATCAGGAACAGAACCTGTTCCTTATGATCGAGCTGGTATCGCAGGCCCACGCAAAAGGCTCTGGCGACCTTCCGCGCCGGATCTGACAAAGCCTTGGTCTCTCCGACCACGCGCGAATGAACCTGATGCCGGACGGATTCCACTATAGCATTGAACAGTTCGTCCTTGTCGACGAAATGATTGTAAAATGTGCCCTTGGCCACATTGGCTTCGGCGACGATCTCGTCGATCGACACTGCGCTGAGCGATGTTAGGGCAATCAGATGCATGCCCGCGTCAATCAGTGCCTGGCGCGTCCGGTCGCGGCGTCCGCCCCGGTTCTTCGCCTCCTGATCAACTGCCGGAACCGCATCAGCACTGATGGTAGAAGCTGTCATAAGCGCTACCTAGCCAGTGGGGAAAGTGCTGGCAACCTGCCATGCCTTCATAACGCAGCGTCATTTCGTTGATGGGTGAATAGTGGCTGGATTGCGGGAAGGCGGTCGCGCAAGCAGCCCTCACCGCAAAATGGCGCGCCCCGCCGCCCCACAGGTCAAATGTGACGACTGGTATATGTTTTTGTGCCGTCGCCAATCACTGTCGTTAAGCCAATAAAATTGTATTGGATCAATGGGTTGTATCGCATCTTCGATCCAGAAATCAGCATAAAGTGAATTATTGGTCATTTTATGGCCGAATTTCAGCTATTGACAAGGCTATGCGCTTATCATTTTTATCGCATTCGTCGCTCGATAATACTTTTGGTCAGAAATTTGGGGCGGCGAAAAGGGGGTCTCATGCCGAAGAACGTCATTCGTTTCGCCACCTGCTCCAGCCTAGCGCCAATCATGGCGGCGCTGATGTGCTCCACCTCCCACGCACAGGCGCCCGACATCGGCGTCAGCGAGTCGCCCTCTCCCGACAGCCAGGGGGGCGGGACAGACATCGTCGTAACAGCACAGCGGCGCGAGCAAAAGCTCCAGGACGTCCCCATCGCGATCACGGCGGTGACGTCCGAGGAACTGAGCGCGCGCAACGTGTTCGATCTCCAGTCGATTTCCTCGGTCGCTCCGTCGGTCCAGATCACCGGTGCAGGCGGTGTTGCAGGCAATCATCAGGTTTCGATCCGCGGCATATCCGGCCAAGGCAGTCCGATCGGCACCGCCCAGCCGGTTGCGACCTACATTGACGGGGAATATCTGCCGACGACGGACGCCGCCTTCTTCACCTTGGACGACGTCGAGCGGGTGGAGGTTCTTCGCGGCCCACAAGGAACGCTCTATGGCCGAAATTCGACCGCCGGCGCCATCAACATCATCACCCGAATGCCGGGGCAGGATCTCAAGGCCGGCTTCGACGTGAGCTACGGAAATTACGCCCATGTCCTGGCGCGCGGATCGGTCAGCGGACCGCTAGCCGCCGGGTTGAGCGCAGGTGTCTCGGCCAGCTATGAGGCCCGCGACGGCTTTATCAAGAACTCGACGACGGGCAAATCGCTGGACGACCTGCGATCCTACGTCCTCCGTGGAAAATTATATTATCAGTCACCCGACGAGAATTTCTCAATTCTTGCGGCCGCAGATACATGGCGCCGCGATAATCCCTCGACGATCTGGAGTTCGCTGTACAATCCGGCCGGCAACGTCTTCATCGGCCTGCCGAACCCGAGCACGATCACCGTTCCGGCGAGGGCGGATGACACCTATATCAACGACAACAAGTCAGAGGGTCAGGCAATCACGCTGACCTACAAGGCATCGCCCCAACTGCAATTCACATCCATCACGACGCACCGCAATTATCGTGTCGATATTTCCTATTATACTCCGGTCTTCAATTTGGCGGGCGGGTCGATCATCCAATACAAGACCTTCAACTCGGAGTTTCGCGGCAATTATACCGGCGATTGGCTAACGATCACCGCAGGCGTCAACTATTACAGAAGCGATCAACTTTACGCGACCCAATCTCCGCATGCGCTGGGCACGACCCTGCCTTACGCCAACCCCCGCGACACATCCAATCTCGAGGCGGTGGGTGTATTCGGCCAGGCCGAAATGACGATCGCCCCTGATCTGACCTTGGTCGGCGGAGCGCGCTACATTCACGAGACACAGGACTTCGTGATCGACTACAGCAAGGCGGCGGTGCCCGGGCCGCTGGTCAACGGGTCGGTCAAAGCGAACAAGCCGATCTTCAATGGCGGCATCAACTACAAACCGGACAGCGATATCCTCCTCTACGCCAAGGTCAGTCAAGGCTATCAGGCGCCCGGTTTCAACAACTCGATCCGCTCGACCAGTGCCTTTACGTTCAGGCCCGAAACGCTCGTCGCTTATGAAGCCGGTATAAAGTCGCAATTTTTCGGCCGCCTTCTCACATTCAACCTCGCCGGGTTCTATTATGATTATAAAGATCTCCAGGTGAGGAACATCGTGACGGTTGGCGTCCAGATCATCGAAAATGCCGCAAGCGCCAAGATCAAAGGCCTTGAAGCGAGCCTTGTCCTGCGGCCCACACGCGGACTCACGCTGAGCGGCGATCTTTCTTGGACCGATGCCACCTATAAGTCTTTCTGCGAAGGGAATGGCGGCAGCGCCCCCCCGGCGAACGATACCGCCTGCATCAACGCCAATGGTATCGCCGGATGGGACCGCTCAGGCAATTACCTCAGCAACTCGCCAAAATGGTCCGGCACCGTGTCGGCCAATTACAACCTGCCGCTGGGTCCAGGAGAACTCCGCACCAATGTGGGCTATAATTTCTCGTCCAAAGCCTATTTTTCCCCTGCCAACGAAATCCCGATCAGTCGCGACAGCATCGACAAGCTGGACGCACGCATCGGCTATAAGGTCGAGGGTTTTGAAATTTACGCATATGGCCAAAATCTGACGAATCGGCGCTTTGCGTCATACCCGATCCGCGCACTCTATACGCCTATCAACTTCGTCGTCAGCCCTCCGAATGACCCGAGAACCTATGGCGTGGGCATGAAGTATAGTTTCTAGGCGTATCCGTCTCGCGGGCGCCTGCTTCAAGCGCCTACTACGCTACCACGCTACACGGGAGGCCGCCAGGGGCGGCCTCCTGCCTCCGAGGTCAAAGCAGGCGGACGTTGTCCGGTGAGTTTATCGCTTGATCGTTGCGATGCCGGCCATCACAATATCTCAATGATGGCGGGGGCACGCTTGCCAAGTCGTTCCGCACCCCACGGCGTGCAGATCACGGTGTCGCCCCAGTATATCCATTTACTGCGGTCCTTGGTCGACACGATCGGTTTCACAACGAATGCGCTGTTTTCCTCGACAGTCCAGTTCGCCATCGCAGCATCCCGAACCCCGAAAACCGCGAGAGGGGAGTCGTCGCCCATCCCCCGTCCGTGCATCAGAACACGGACATCGAAACGCTCGTCGGTCATATCGTTGAGATTCTCGGCAATGGTTCCCACCGATTGTCCCGGCCGCAACATCGCATGACAGATGCGGACAGCCTCCTGCTGCCGTTCAAACATCTCATGATATTCATCCGGCGCTCGCCCCAAAAACAGCGCCTGCGCGCCAGCGGCGTCGCAGCCCGCATAGCGCCCCTGAAGTTCCGTCATGATCACGTCTCCCGCGCGGAGGGGGCGGCGGGATGGCATATATGCGTTGGAGAGCGGTTGGGGCGAGCCAGCCGACCATAGAATGAAAGCGGGCAGTTCTCCGCCCGCTTGCACCAGCGACGCGACCATATGCGCGTAAACGATGTTCTCGGGAACGCCGGGTCGCGCTTCCTGAACGGCAATGTCTATTGCCTGTTCGAGAATCTCGGTGCCCTTGCGGAGGAAGGCGATTTCCTCCGGCGACTTGATAAAACGGGCCTCAGCCATGAGCGGCGTCGCATTGAGAAGCTCCACATCGGGAAGCTCTTCGCGCAGGAGCTGGACCGTACCGTGCGAGGTTGTCCCCTCCGGAAAGCGAGTATTCCCAGCCAGGCCGAAGACGCCAAGGCGGCGAAGTCCACGCAGTTCCTTCAGCCGCTGGATCACCGATCGCGTGAAGCCCCAGGCGCCCGTCATAACCCGAACGTCATGAACCCAGTCCTGTCGCTGCATGCAGACGGAGGGATGCACATCGGCGCTGGTAAAAACGGTCACATCGCCTTCGACCGGGAATATCGTCGCAAGCGTCCAATGATTGCCGCCAAGTCCCGTCAGATAGCGCGTGTTTGCCTGCTGCGTATCGAAAAGGCCAGTATGGGGCGGCACGAATATGGCATCCACATCATCCCGCTCCATGAGCCGACGCACCCGCGCCCAGCGGCGCTCCCGCTCCGCCAACGAAAATTTCGGAATGCCGAGATCGTCGTCTGGATTAATCATCACGATCCTTTACCCCCCTCGGAACAATATGCTCCTGGCCCAGCGCTATGGCTGCGGGCGGTCTTCAACTCGTTAAGGGGGTCCAAAATGGCCTCGCTTGTCGGCACGCATGGCACCGACAAGCGTGAGGGAATTGGTTTTGCACAAGCGCCGGACGCAGCTATTGCCGCATCAATCCGGCAGCATCAGTTCACCGTTGGTGACGAAGAACTTCTCCATCACGCGATGTCCGAGCGGCTCCAGCGACGCCGCGAACTTGTCGATCGGCTTCTTGCCGCCCTCGACATGAGGATAATCGCTGGCAAAGCAATAAACGTCTTCCAGGCCAAATTTCTCGATATATTCGCCCACCGGCTCGAAATCGAACGGAGAGACGCGTACATTTCGAGAGATATATTCGGATGGCCGCATGGGCAGGCGGCGCCCCTCAGAACCATCGGCGAATGTCTTGGGCAAGATGGCCTGATTATTGTCGCGCCACAGGTCGAGCATGCGCGCCAGCGGGCCGATCCAGTGCGCGGTATATTCCATCACCCCGACGCGCAGGGTCGGGTGCCGATCAAACACGCCCCCGGTCACCAACGTCGCGATGAAATTCTGCGGAGCGAGGTGGAAGATAGAGAGGGTCCATGGATCGAGGCTGCCCTCCTCGGTCATCTTATAGCCTTGAAATTCTTCTGCATCGCCCCAGTCGTTGGTGCGGAACAGCAGGGACTCAAGACCGGTGGTATGCAGGGTCAGCGGCACTTTCGCCTCGGCCAGCATCGCATAGAAGGGGTCCAGCTTTTTCGATGCGGGCGAAACCCCGCCGGGGAGCCGCGGCGCCTGAATCTGCACGGCACGGATACCCCGATCAATCAGCGATTTGGTCATTTCAATCAATTCTTCCGGCGTATCGCCGAAGATCGGCGTGACCGGCCGGAAACGGTCCGAAATTTTAGCGACCCGCACCGCCCAGTCGTTGTTGGCCTTGATGAGATCGAGCGCCACGGAATAGGTCTTCTCGCCGAAGGTCTTGTAGCGGGCAGTCCCTTCCGCTGACCCATAGAGGATCGAACCGCCCAGTCCGACGCCCGACGGGAACATGAGCTGGCGACTGATCGCCATCGTATCCATAAGGTCGTTCCGACGGTTCATGTCGGTAGCAGCGGGAGCAGCGGAGCCTTTCGTCGTCCAAGCCGTATCGGGGTCGATCTCGCCCACATCGCCCGGATAGTCGGGAATGTTCATATTGTTTCCGTTGGGGCGGATAGGCGCAGCCATTGTGATTTCGGCCCAGGGCCGAACCGTTTCGCCAAATTCCTCAACCCAGAGCTGCGCCGGAACCATCTCATGACTGTCCACGTCGGTTATACGGCCCGCGAAGGGAAGCACACTCTTTGGAAGTTCATACATATGCCGTCTCCTATGAATCTGAATATTGAATTTTAATATTTTAAGGAAAGCGCTGCCATTACCGGTCACTCTGCCAAAAGAAGCTCACCGTTTGTCACGAAGAACTTCTCCATTATTTCATGGCCCAGAGGATCAAGCGAGGTCGCAAACTTATCCACCGGCTTCCTGCCACCTTCGATGTGGGGATAGTCGCTGGCGAAGCAGTAAACGTCTTCGAGGCCGTACATCTCAATATACTTGCCGACGGGTTCGAAATCGAAGGGAGCGACACGGATGTTGCGCGAGATATATTCCGATGGGCGCAGCGGCAGGCGACGTCCATTTGAACCGTCGGCAAAGGGTACCGGGTGGATCGACTGGTTGTTGTCGTGCCAGAGATCCAGCAACTGGGCGAGCGGACCAATCCAGTGCGCGCAATATTCCAGCACGCCGACCCGCAGCGCCGGATGGCGGTCGAACACGCCGCCCGTCACCAGCGTTGCGACGAAGTTTTGTGGGGCAAGATGGAGCGCAGACAGCGTCCACGGGTCCATCCCCACTTCGGGCGTGTCCTTGAACCCCTGGAACGCCTTGGCCTTGTTCCAGTCATTGGTGCGGAAAAGCAGCGAGTCACCGCCGATATGCAAAGTCAGCGCGACTTTCGCCTCCGCAAGAAGCGCATAGAAAGGATCGAGATCGTTATGCGCCGGCGAAACGCCACCCGGCAGCCGGGGCGCGGAAAGCTGCACTGCGCGTATGCCCCGTTCGACAAGCGACGCCGTCATAGCATAGAGGTCTTCCGGAGTGTCGCCAAATACGGGCGTCACGGGGCGAAATCGGTCCGAGATCGCGGCGACGCCCACGGCCCATTCATTGTTCGCCCGCATCAGGTCGCGCGCGAAGGCATAGCCCTGCCCCTTGGGCACGCCGAAACGCTCCATCGAGAAATGCCGGTCCTCTGCCGAAGCGTAAAGAATCGAGCCGCCCAGTCCCGGTCCGGTAGGGAACATCAACTGCCGCTTGACGCCCATGACGTCCATGAGTTCATGGCGTCGGTGCATGTCGGTGGCGGCGGGAGCGGTCGCGCCCTTTGCAGTCCACACCGTATCCGGATCAATAACGCCCACATCGCCGTCAAAGTCCGGTATGCTCATATTGTTGGCGTTGGTTTTCGTATTTTCTGACGCAGCAACAACCAGATCGACCCAGGGCCGGACTGCTTCACCAAATTCTTCCACCCAAAGCTGGGCCGGTATCATCTCATGGCTGTCGACATCGGTCATACGGCCCGCGAAAGGGGCGACACTTTCAGGTAAATTGTACATTCTAATTTCCTGCCATTTGTGAACGCGGCTCATCAAAACGGCCTGTTGCGGGCCACGCGCCGGTATCGGCCTCATTGTCACGGGTCAGGCGCATTTCAGGTCTCCGGAACCAGGGTTCGCCGGACCTGGTGTTTCGCCGGTCCACGCACGAAGCGGTTATCCGGGCGCGGGAGGCCCAGATTCTCGCGCAACGTCCTTCCGCGATACTCGCGTTGGAAAAGTCCCCGCCGTTGCAGTTCGGGGATCACGTCGTCCACGAAGATTTCCAGCGAATCCTCATCGCTGGCGAAGGTAATGTTGAAGCCGTCGGCCGCCCCGGCCTCCATCCACTCCTCAATCATGTCGGCTATGTCCATCGGCGAGCCGGGGGCCGTGCCCAGCCGCGCGGCGACCTGCATCAACTGGCGGATGCTGAGATTGTCGCGCTTGGCCAGATCGAGAAAATATTTCTGGCTCGTCTTCGATCCCGCCTGATCCTCGGCGATCTCCGGCACCGGGCCGTCGAGGTCATGGCCCGAAAGATCGGCACTGATGTAACTGGACAGCACTTCCATCCCGAAGACCGGATCGACAAGTTCATCCAGGGCGGCGATTTTGTCTTCGGCATGGGCGCGGCTGCGGCCGACCATCAGGCCGATCGCCGGCATGATCTTGACATGGTCGGGATTGCGCCCGCTGTCGGCAGCCTGCGCCTTGACGTCATCGTAGAAGGTTTTGGCGTGCCTGATCTCAGCCTGCATCGTATAGATGAGGTCAGCGTGGCGCGCAGCGAAGGCGCGCCCCTCGACGGAAGAGCCAGCTTGGGCGATGACCGGGTGCCCCTGCGGCGGCCGCGCGATATTGAGCGGCCCCGCAACCGACAGATGCTTGCCGCGATGATTGAGGCTGTGCAGCTTCTCGGGGTCGAAATAGCGTCCCGACGCCCTGTCGCGCAGAAACGCATCATCCTCCCAACTGTCCCAGAGTCCCGCGACAGTATCGAAAAACTCCTCGCAGCGCTCGTAGCGCTCGCCATGACCGTAATGCGCGTCGCGCCCGAAGTTCATCGCCGACTTGGGATGGGAGGTGGTGACCACATTCCACCCTGCCCGCCCGCCCGAGATATGATCGAGCGAGGCGAACATCCGTGCGACATTATAGGGTTCGGCGTAGCTTGTGGTCACCGTGCCGAGCAGGCCAATATTGTTCGTGCAGGCCGCAAGCGCCGAAAGCAGCGTGACCGGCTCCCACGCGGATGCCTTGGCGGTGCGACTCAGCGCTTCCATGCTGACGTCGGCCGAGTAGACGCCGACCGCGACTGTATCCGCGAAGAACGCCGCATGGAACTTGCCACGCTCGGCAATTTGGATCTGCCGGCGGACCATGTCGAAATCCATCTCCGATCGGCGCTGCCCCGCTTCCTGCCGCCAGGCCATCGAGTGAAACCCCAGATAGGCAGGCATCCAAAGGAGAATCGTGTCCTTTTTGGCGGTCATCTATGGCCCCTTCCCGTTACCGACGGCGAGGACACGTCGCGCCGGGATGGTCGCACCATGATAGCGCGCCCCGCAACCTCCGGCATTTTGGCCGTGCCCAACGCGACTGCACTTCCCAGAGGCAGATCGACAGAACATGCCTTGCTCGAACGCACACAGAGAGGCTGGATCAACAATGGCGACTCTCGCACAATCTGATAAAATGACTATACGGGCAATTACAACATTAACGAACGAAGAGAAAGTGGATTTTCTGGGCCGTAGGGTGATTTAGGGCGAGCGGAGGTGACTGAACGTATTTTCAAGTCTACTCACCTCGCTGCGCTAATCCAGCCACGTCGCAAACATTGCCTTGGAATCGAAAAGACGGGAATGCAAAACCGCCGTCCCTCGTATGCATGGGTTCAATACCCTATATCACGACGGGCGCACCCAGATTGACAGCTTGGATAACAGTCGATAACTGACCAAAGGTTCAATCACCGTCGCTTCAGAAGAGCGATCGCATGCGGTGGGCCTCGTCAAATGGCGGATTGCCGGATCGACGCGCGAGAACGGATTGGAGACGCACTTGCCACGCTATCACGCCGATCTGGGTGGCACCCGCCACGTCTTCGACGATCTGCGCGCCCTCCTCGCGGCCGCGAGTCCCGCGAGATCGGGTGACATGCTGGCGGGAGTCGGCGCACAAAGTGCGGAAGAGCGCGTGGCGGCAAGGTTTGCGCTGGCCGATCTGCCATTGGCCGCCTTCCTCAACGAGGTCGTCATTCCCTATGAAAAGGATGAAGTGACCCGGCTGATCGTGGACAATCACGCAGCATCCGTTTTTTCCGCGATTTCCCATTTGACGGTGGGGGGCTTTAGGGAATGGCTGCTGTCCAACGCCGTGGGCGGCGCCGAGATCGCGGCCATCGCCGGCGCCATAACTCCGGAGATGGCGGCCGCGGTTTCGAAGCTCATGCGAAATCAGGATCTGATCGCGGTCGCCCGGAAAATCGAGGTGATCACGCGCTTCCGCAACACGATAGGCCTGACGGGACGACTTTCGGTCCGGCTGCAACCCAATCACCCGACCGATGACCCGGCGGGCATAGCCGCGTCCATATTGGACGGCCTCCTGATGGGCTCCGGCGACGCGGTAATCGGCATCAACCCGGCGACCGATGACGCGGACACGACCGCCACCCTGCTCGAACTGATCGACGAAATCCGTCTGAGTTGCGCCATTCCCACCCAGTCCTGCGTCCTCGCGCATGTTACCACGACGCTTGAGCTGGTTCGTCGCGGGGCGCCGGTCGATCTGTGCTTCCAGTCCATTGCCGGCACCCAGGCGGGCAATCGAGGCTTCGGCATCGACCTTGCGCTGCTTCGCGAAGCCTGTGATGCGACGCAGAGTCTGCAGCGGGGAACCGTTGGTCAGAATGTCATGTATTTCGAAACGGGCCAGGGTTCATGCCTGTCCGCGAACGCGCATCACGAGGTCGACCAGCAGACTCTGGAAACCCGTGCCTATGCAGTGGCGCGCGCCTTTGATCCATTGCTGGTGAACAGCGTGGTCGGTTTCATCGGACCGGAATATCTGTTCGACGGCAAGCAGATCGCCCGCGCCGCGCTCGAAGATCATTTCTGCGGAAAGCTGCTCGGCCTGCCCATGGGCGTGGACATCTGTTACACAAATCACGCCGAAGCGGATGGCGATGACAGCGACACGATATTGACGCTGCTCGGCGTGGCCGGCGTGAGCTTCATCATCGGGGTTCCCGGAGCGGACGACATCATGCTCAACTACCAATCCACCAGCTTTCACGACGCGCTTTACATCCGTGAGGTGCTGGGTCGAAGACCCGCCCCCGAGTTCGAGGCTTGGCTCGAGAATATCGGGCTGTCGGACCAGGGTCGGATCGCCGATCACCTGCCGCCCGCACTGATCGCCGACCATATTCCCCTGCTAAGAGACGCTCGTGGCTGAACTCCCCGGCCTGCGCGATCGGTTCCGCGCTCTGACTCAGGCGCGGCTGCTGCTCGGCCGCGCCGGACAGGGACTGCCTACACGCGCACTGCTCAACTTCCAGATGGATCATGCGCGCGCGCGCGACGCCGTCTACAGTCCACTGGCAGCCGATGGCTTCGCCGATGCAATCGGACGCCCCGTCATTGAGGTCCGCAGCCGCGCGAGAGACCGACAGGAATATCTGCAACGGCCTGATCTCGGGCGCGCTCTGAATCCGGACGACACAGCGCTTCTTCCAACGACGGCGGGAGACCTCGCCATCGTCGTCGCCGACGGATTGTCCGCAACGGCAGTGCATGCTCATGCCGCTTCGGTCGTAACATCGCTCGTCGCCCGCCTTCCCGATTGGACGATCGCCCCCGTCATATTGGCGAGGCAGGGCCGTGTCGCGTTAGCTGACGAAATCGGCGCGGCGCTCGGCGTCAATATGACGGTGATCCTTATCGGGGAGCGTCCGGGTCTGAGCGCCTCTGACAGCTTGGGCGCCTATCTGACCTGGGATCCCCGACTGGGTCGGCGGGACAGCGAACGCAATTGCGTCTCCAATATCAGACCACCGCACGGCCTGAGCTATGAGGTAGCCGCAGACACCATCGTGAGCCTTCTGAAGTCCGCCCGGCGTCAGCGCTTGACCGGTATCGCCCTCATCGACGACGGGCGGCGGTTGTCGCCCTAGGAAGCGGCGTCCAGATCGGTCTCGCCCAGAAGGCTGCGCCCATGGAGCTCCAGCGCGCTGTCGCTGATGTAGAAGTGCGTTTGCGCCATCTGCACGTCACGCATGGTTCGCTCGATGGGGTGGCCCGCCCGGGCGCCCTCTCCGCCGGCATAGCGGAGGATGCCGCTCATAATGTCCACGGCAGTCTGTGTTGCGAGTGATGCGGCGGCGCGACTCTCGATCTCCGTCGCCAGCGGGTTTCCGCCGATCCGCTCTGCGTCGGCGACAATCCGCTCGCCGACTTCGAGCATCATCGCCCGCATAGCCATTAAACTGAGCCGTGACCGGCCCAGGAAGGTCTGGAATACGCCGCGGCGAGCGAGGGGAGTCTTGTTCTGGGAATATCCCCGCGCCTTGGTCTCGGCCATCCGGGCGATTTCGTCCAAGGCGCGCAGCGTGCCCCCGATCGCCACGGACGCTATGGTATGCGCGGAATAGCCCATCAGCCCGAGTTGAAAAATCGCGCCGCCGCGCAGAGGCACGGGCGGAAATGGCACTGCCATGGATGACGGAATAAAGGCGTTATCGGCGCGGTAGTCGGAACTCCCGGTGCCGCGCATCCCGACCACGTGCCAGTTATCATCGACGATCATCTCCGATGACCGCACGACGCAGAGCTTGAATTCGGGCTGGGCACCGGTTTCGTCGATACCCAGGACCATGAAAAAATCAGACCCTGTATTGCCGCTGCCGTAAATCCATCGGCCGCTGATCCGATAGCCGCCATCCACCGGAACGAGTGAGCCAGGAATGAGGCCGCCGCCTCCGCACGTCAACGGCAACTCGGGACCGGCAAGAAGAATGGCAAGGCCATCGTCCGGCAACGAGGACGCGACCTTCCCCAGGATGTCGGTGTAAATGAACATGCACCAGGCCGCAGCGGTGCTGTGATAGGCGATGCGTTCTATGACTTCATATTGGAGCGCATTGTCCGCTTCGAACCCGCCCAGTTCGAGCGGTAGCTTGAGCGCCAGCAGGCCCGATGTCTGCAATGCGGTGATAGCGGCCGGCGTCAGATGGCGTTCCGCTTCCGCGCCAGGCGCCTCGGCGGACAGGACCGGCGCCACGGCATCGACGGCCGCGAGCAGCGCCTGCCGTCGTTCCTCGCGCGTTGCGATGCCCGTGCCGGAGCGCTCGACCTTACTGGGCGCCGCCATCTTCATTCATCTCTCCGTCCATTCCAGCATCATAATATACAGCAAGTATATTGTTATTTCATGTGGGCGTCAATCGGATTGCCGCCTGATCACGCGCCACGGCAGCAACTGGCGTTCAGGAATATACGCGACGTGATCGGCGATTGCGGCCCTGTCGAAGGCCGCTACCCCACCTGGGTGATGAATTCGGCTGGCATGGGCGGCCCCCAGGGTCCTTGAGATGCGCCCGCCGATTCAACGCCGGGGGTCCAATCGGCATTCAGCAGGTCAGTATCTGTCCAATGTTCGTACATGACCCCCGATGGGTCGATCCAATAATCGAATATCTGACTTCCCTGCTTATGTCGGCCCACGCCCCACATATGACGATAGCCCCGCTCGGTCAGGAATTGATGGCCGATGTAAAGATCGTCGATATCGAGAACTTCAAACGAAATATGATGAATCCCACCGGGCGGGCCGATCATGGTTTGGAAGACATGGTGATCAACATATTCATCGCCCCGGTCGAGCCGATTGAACGACAGCAGCACATTATCTTCGCTGCCATCGTAAATCACGTCCGACACCAGAAATCCGAACATGTCGCGATACCATTGCGCGAGCGGTTCCGGCTGGGGCGTGGTCAGGACGACATGCCCCAGCCTCAACACATGAGCCGGTCCGGAAGCCGGCCGGCGCACACTCCCTCGCCGACGATAGCGGTCGCTGCCTTCATTGGTGTGCGGACGATCGACCGTGACGGGCTCGACGGGGGTTACCCCCCATATCAGCTCGATCTGATTGCCGTCCGGGTCGTGAACGACAACCTGCCAGCCGCCTCCACGCCCCGTCCTTTGCGTCACCCTGCTGTTCGTAGCCTGTGCGAAAAGCTCAAGATCGTCTCTTGCGCCCGCGGCAAACCCGATCGCCACCAGGCCACGCCCGCCGGGTTCGACGGTCAGGATTTCCGGCGCCGGCCCGAGCCCACGGAACCCAAGCTTCTCTCCATCGCGCGAATTTTCGATAAGTCCGAAGTCCGCGAGGAACCGGCGCGCCTGATCGAGATCGGGAGCGTGAACGCGGACATAGGCGAGGTCGATCACTTTGATGACAGACATGATGCCCTCCTCTAGCGGCCGAGCATGACGATGGTCGCAACCGCTTCTTCGACGACGAACGAGCCGCCGCCATTTTCCGCGATCGCAATTTTCGCGTCGTCGACCTGCCGCGGCCCAGCCTCACCTCTGAGCTGGGTCACAAGCTCGTAGATCTGACCAAGACCTGTTGCGCCGATCGGATGCCCCTTGGACTGCAGACCGCCGGACGGATTGACCGGCACACGTCCCCCAAGAGCGGTTTCGCCCCGCTCGGCCAGGAGCCCGCCTTCGCCGAATGAGCAAAGCCCGAGATTTTCGATCTGGATGATTTCTCCGACGGCGGTTGCGTCATGCACTTCAGCGACCGACACATCCTCCGGCCCGACGCCTGCACGTTCATAGGCTTTCCTGGCTGCGATGACGGTGCAATGCTGCTCAATCGCGTCGGCAGGCCGGTCGCTGCCTGTCTGCATCACGGCGGACAGCACGGCTATGGCGCGGCGGCGGTCTATCCCGTGGCGACTCATGCCGGCCTCGGTCATGATCACGGCAGCAGCGGCGCCATCGGATATGGGCGAACACATCGGCAGCGTGAAGGGGTAGGTGATCGGCGGAGCCGCAAGAACCTCTTCGATCGTGAAGGGGCGTTGGAATTGCGAAAGCGGATTATGCTGCGAGTGGTTGTGGTTTTTCGATGAAACCGCTGCGATCTGGCGCTGCGTCGTTCCGAAGCGGGACATATGCTGACGTGCCAAGCCGGCGTAGACGTCCATGAATACGCTATAAGGCTTGTCCGATGTGCTTCCGGGCGGGGGTATCACGCCGTTCCCCAGATCCTTCAGCCGACGGGTATTGCCTTCGACATCATGCACGTCCCAAGCGCTGTCAAACGCTGAAAACATCAGACTCTTGTCGCTCGACACCATTTTCTCGGCCCCCAGCGCGAGAGCGACATCGCCTTCCCCCGCCTTCAGGTGGTTGACCGCGAGGATGAAGGCGGTGCTGGCGGTCGCGCAGGCATTTTCCACATTGACGACCGGAATGCCCTGTATGCCCATGGCGCGAAGCGCGATCTCTCCCCGGACCATATGCTGGCCTTCCATATGGCCCTGGGTCGCATTTCCGAAGAATGCTGCCTCAAGGGCACTCGAAGGAATACCGGCGTCGCGCAAAGCCGCTTGGGTTGCTTGCGCAGCGAGTTGCTTGACGCTCAGATCGGGAAGCCGGCCGAATGGGGTCATCCCGACTCCCACGACATAGACCTGTTCCATCAGTCGATCCTCATCATATCCGGCGAGCCTGACCCGCCCACAGTTTGTCGCGGATGTCGCGCTTGAGCACCTTGCCGACCGGGCTGCGGGGCAGTTCGGGCCAGAAGAGAATCGTCTTGGGCGCCTTGATCGAACCGACGCGGATCCGGCAAAGGCTGACGAGTTCGGCAGCGTCCACCGTTTCACCTGCTTTCAGTTGCACGACAGCAGTGACCGCCTCGCCCCATTTCGGGTCGGGAGCGCCTACAACCGCGCAATCCTGAACGGCCGGATGGCCCCAGAGCACCTGCTCGATCTCCGACGGATAGATATTATATCCCCCGGATATGATCATGTCCCGAGCGCGATCGACGAGATGGTAGAAGCCTTCCTCATCCCGAAAGCCGATATCCCCGGTATGATGCCAGCCAAAACGAGACGCCTCGGCGCTGGCGGCCGGGTCTTTATAGTAGCCCAGCATGACATTTCCGGACCGGACGACGATCTCGCCTACCGACCCGTCGGGCAGCAATTCGCCTTCTTCATTCATCACCGCCATCATCACGAAGGGCGCTGGCCGGCCGCAACTGGACAGGCGTTCCGGCCCGGCGATCTGGCCGTCGATAAAATGGTCCTGCGGCCGAAGAACAGTGCAGATCATGATGGCTTCGACTTGCGCAAAACCTTGGTACATGACGGGGCCGAGCCATTCGAGCGCTTCGCGCAGCTTCTCGACCGACATGGGCGCCGCGCCATATAACAGGCATTTAAGCGCGGGAAAGCGCATGGCCCGGATTTCCGGATCGGCCAGCATAGTATAGATCAAGGTCGGCGGCGCGAAGAGATCGGTGATGCCGTGGTGACTCATCGCATCGGCCACCGTTCGCGGCTCGGTGCCCACCGCGATGAAAATCGTGCCGCCGCGCGCGAGCATTGAAAAGCACATGAAGCCCGCCGCATGCGTCAGCGGGGCCACGACCAGATATTTGGGACGTTCATCATGTCCCATCGTGGCGATATGATTCGCCACATAGGTTTCGAACCCCCGGTTTGTCTGGAGGACGCCCTTGGGCCGGCCGGTCGTGCCGCCGGTCGTCATGATCGCGCAGACATCTTCGGCGTTGGGTGCCGATCCTTCATGCCGCGATCCGGGAGGCTCTAGCCAGCCTTCAAGCGATGCCACCACATCATTGCCCTCCCCTAGGGTGAGAATGAGCCGGATGCCCGGCGCGACGGCCCGGATCTGATCGATCGCCGGCTCGAACGAAGGATGCACGATAAGCAGCTCGCAATCGAAACGATGCAAAAGCTCGGTGATGTCGTCGAGTGTGTATCGCGGATTGATCGGCAACCAAATCATTTCGGCGCGCAATATTCCCAGGATCGACATCAACGTGTCCGGCTCATTCGGGCTGAGAACGGCCGCTTTGCTTCCCTTCCCAAAGCCGGCACGCGCGCAAGCGCAGGCAATCTGATGCGTGCGCTCGATGACCTCGGAATAGGACCAGCGTTGATCGCCTTGAACGATGCAGGGCGCATCGCGGCCAAGTTCTGCGCCTTTGTCGAGATAGTCGATCAGTCTCATGCCGAACCGCTCACCGATCAAGCCTTGGAGAAAATTCTACGGTGCCCAAAGGCTCGCCCCGCACCATGCGAAGCACGACTTCAGCCAGCCGGGTATCGACGCCCCTCTCCCAACGGCGTCCGAGAACATCCTTCACCTTGACCGAAAAGCCGCCAATCGGCTCGATTTCGATCCGCACAGTGTCGCCGTCCTGGATCGGACCTATGCCCTGATGGTTGACGCCAAGCGCAAGCACGTCGCCCGGCTCGAGCGCGGCGATGGACGAGGCATAGGCAATGAGATCCGCTACAGGATTGCCAATGTCTGACATCGGATAATCCTGACGAAGTTCGTCATCTACCCAAAGACGGACTTGCAGATCATGAGGGTCAGGGACGCTGTCAGCGGTAAGGACCCACGGACCCATCGGACCGAATGTGTCGTAGGACTTGTCCTGAAAGCTGGTGCCGTGCCCGACACCCCGAGCCGACATGTCCATAAAGCAGGTGTAGCCAAAGACATGATCCATCGCCTCAGCCGGAGTAATCGACTTGGCGCGTTTGCCGATCACGACGGCCAGTTCGGCTTCATGATGGAAAACCGGAGCATCCACTGTGGGCAACTCCACCGTTTCGCCCGGGCCAATCACGCTCGTCGATGACTTGAGGAAAAACGCAGGCTTCACCTTGGCCTCAGCAACACCTTCCCTGAAGCTAAGCTGCCCACAAAGCAGCTTGGCTGGCCGCGGCAAGGGAGCGCGCAATATCACGCTGCCTAACGCGACGGACGGGCTGACAGTATCCGTAACCCGAGAGGAAAATATGTCCCACCGTTCGATCAATCCGGCAAGGCGTGCATGAGGCGGCAACGCCATGATCTCCGGGAGATCATCAGAGAGCAGTTTGACCGAAGTTCCTTCTATCAAGGCAGGGATATAGTCGTTTACCAGACCCAGCTTCATGGCTCTCCCAATCATTTCTCACAACCGCCTGTTTGCGGCACCGGCCTTGAAAACGCCTTCATAATATACGCAAAGTATATTTTGATAGAGAACGAGTCAAGGGATCGCGAAGTCCGCCCGTAAGCTGTGCGGAAATGCTCGCGGGCAGCGCGAATTTTGGTCTACCCCCCCTGACAGGCCGCCGAAGGCCACCTATGCAGGTTTAGAGATCGCCGGTGAGCTGCTGAAAAGTCTCAATGATGGCAGGGCGAAGCGGACGATAGACCATGCCCAACTCCGACGCGGCTTTGCTGTTATCGGCGCGCCAGTGCGGCGTCGAAAAGTCCCAGGGCGTGTCGGGCGGGAACTGCCAACGCCCATCCCCGCCAAATTCTTCCTTCATGACTGTCGCTATATCGTTGAAGCTCAGCACCTCGGCATAAACGATATTCCGGCCGCCCGCCGTCGGAACATAGGCACCTCGCAGATGCGCCTCAGCGACATCGCGGACATCGACGACGCCAACGTCGCGCGATGGTAACTGCTTGCCGAAGGTGCCGTTCGACATTGCCCGAAACTGGTCGAATGTCGCTGAGGTCTGCTGGGGCGCGGTTCCCGGACCGACGATGAAGGCCGGGTTGATGACCACGAGTTTCCAGCGCTGCTGGCTATCGGCAATCTTCCATGCTTCGCGTTCGGCGAGCACTTTGGAATAGGGATAGGCCGTTGTTTCTAGCGATGCATAGTCGTTCCAATCCGCCTCGGTATGGATCTTGTCGCTGAGTTGAACTGGGTCGACGATCGCAACCGTCGAACTCGTCAGCACAACGCGCTCAACACTGGCGACGCGATTGACCGTCTCAAGAACGTCGCGAGTGCCCGCAAGCGCCGGTTCGATCAGGTCGCGTTGCGGGTCCGATATGCCCGACGGCAGCAGGAAGGGCGAAGCGGTATGGATGACGATCCGGCAACCCTCCATCGCTGCCTCGTGACTTCCGGCATCGAGAAGGTCCGCCTTGAACAGGCGCAGCGATCCGGGTGCCTCGTCAGCCATGTCCCACAGATGACGCACCTTGGCGACGTTATCGGGATCGCGCACGCTCGCATGGACGGTTACGCCGGCCTCAAGGAGATATTTTACCACCCATCCAGCCAGATATCCGGTCGCTCCGGTCACCAGCACTGGCCCGTAAGGGGTCGCCATCTTGCTCATCTTAGCAGCACCTTCTTTCTAACTGCATAGCCTGGCCGTCGACCCTGCCGTCTGCTCGCCGAGCGCTACTCGTGCTCGTCCATTGTCGATGGCGATCTTCTCCCGCTCCGGGACGATGACCTGGAACGCGATATCCTGAGGGCTTTCCTGCCAGAGCCGGACTTCGATATTTTCTCCGGGGTGCACCGGCGCCGTGAACCTGCCTTCCAGCACCTTCAGACGTGCCGGATCATTGCCGCAGGCTGCAGCAAGGATCGCCCTGCCGGCAAAGCCATAGGTGCACAGCCCATGCAGCAGCGGCCTCGCGAAGCCCGCGTCGTGCGCGGCGGCCGGGCTGGCGTGCAAGGGATTATAATCTCCCGAAAGGCGATAGACGAGCGCCTGCTCGGGCCGCACCGCGTAAATGATCTTTGTGTCGGGCGTGCGGTCGGGAACCGGCGGCAAGGGCACCAGCGCCTCCCCGCCGCCCCCTTTTCCTCCGTCGCCACGCAGGAAGGAAATCTGTCTAACCGTCGCCAAAAGCCTCTGGTCAGCCTCATTGTAGATGAGGCGCCGCGCGCGAAGCAGCGCCCCCTTCTCAGCGCCCTTGTCGACGATGGCATCGATCGAAAGCTCGCCCCGCACTGTGCCCTCGACCGGCAGCGGCGCGTGGAATTCGCAGGATTGCTCCGCGTGCAGAACCCGTCGCCAGTCGATTTCGTAACGCGGCTCCATCTGCCAGAAGCCGGGATAGGCGAGCACGGCGGCCATGGTCGGCAAGGCGCGCAGACCATTCTCAAAAACGAACGGCAGATCATCCTCGCCTGTCGTATCGCGCCCGGCTCCTACTCCAAGCGCGTAAAGCATCGTGTCACGCCTGGTATAGCTGTGGGTGATGATCCTCGGCGGAAGGTTAAGCAGAAAATCGGGGTTCATCGCGAGCAAACCCTTGCTGCCGACCGAGCGGGTGCAGGCTTGGCGTCAACCATATCGCCCTCCAGACACATGGACCACGTCGCCGGTGATGTATCCTGCCTGCTCAGAAGCGAGAAAGACGATCGCTGCGGCTACGTCCTCGACCCGGCCAAGCCGTGGCAACGGCAGGGATGCCTCGGCGTTTGTCCTGATTTTTTCGAAATGCGGCAGGTTCCGAACGGCGGCGGTGTCGATGATGCCAGGCGCGACCGCATTCACGGTAATGTTGTAGCGGCCGTTTTCCAGAGCCATCGACCGTGTCAGACCGAGCAGACCTGCTTTCGCGGATGAATAGTTCGCCTGCCCTGGATTGCCCAGATATGCGCGCGAAGAAATATTGACGATGCGGCCCCACTTTTTTTCGATCATGCCGGGCAGGACCGATTTGGTACATAGGAAAGCGCCTTTGAGCACGACATCGACGACCGAATCCCAGTCGCTCTCCTCCATCCGACCGATGCGCTTGTCTCGAGTGAAGCCAGCGTTGTTCACCAGTATATCCACGGGAGCCAGCGCTTGCGAGACCGCAGCCACCGCCTGATCCACCGATGCTGCGCTTGCAACGTCAACTTGGACCGCGATGGCAGTGAAGCCTGTGTCGCGCAGGCGCGCGGCCTCGGCCTCGGCTGCATCGGGATTGATATCGCCGATCGCGACCAAAGCGCCTTCCTCGGCGAGCATCTCTGCAGCTCGGGCGCCGATGCCCCCCGCCGCTCCGGTTACGAACGCCACGCGATCTTGGATACCCAGATCCATCTTGCCCTCATTGCCAGGTCGTCTGGTGCGATCGCTAGGCCTTCCATCCAAACTCGTCAACATTTTGCGAAAATCATTTTCGTATTTCAATATCGCGGTGACTGCCCTAAGGTTGGAGCATGAGCAATACCGTCATACTCGGCGTCGGCATGACGCCATTGGGCAAGCATCTCGATCGCTCCGTGCGATCTCTGGCTGCAGAAGCAATCACGGGGGCGCTTGCCGACGCGGGTCTGGGCAGAGATCGGATCGAAGCCGCCTGGTTCTGCAATACGCGGCAGGGTGCGCTAGAAGGGCAACATGGCGTTCGCGGTCAGGCTTCGCTGCGCGCCTATGGCTTTGAGGGCATCCCAATCTTCAATACCGACAATGCCTGCGCCAGTTCCAGCTCAGGGTTATTTCAGGCTTTCGCCGCCGTCGAAGCCGGACTTTTCGAAGTCGCGCTTGTCGTGGGGGCTGAGAAGATGAACTACCCGGACAAACGGGTTGAAATGTTCGAAGCTTTCAAAGGCAGTTGGGACCGCGAACTTGCCGATGATCATATTGCCGCCCTGCTTGCGATCGGCGAAGGTGTCGATCCTCCCGAAGGCAATGTCGATTCCGCCGAACGATCGGTCTTCATGGATATTTACGCGGCGCAGGCGCGGTTCCACATGAAGACTTTCGGCACGACGCCGCGGCAGATTGCCGCCATCGCTGCCAAGAACCACAATCATTCCCTGCGCAACCCTTTCGCGCAATATCGCTTTCCTCTGACGATTGATGAAGTTCTTGCGGATCGAATGGTGGTTTGGCCGATTACCCGGTCGATGTGCGCGCCGATGAGCGATGGCGCCTGTGCGATCATCGTCGCATCCCGCCGCTTTGCCGAGACGATGGATAGCGGGCGGAGAGCGGTGAGCATTCGGGGAATCGGCGTAAGCAGCAGCAGCAATCGGACGGCCGCGCAATATGACCGGCATCTCACGCGGGTCGCCGCCGATCGTGCCTATGCAAAGGCGGGCGTCGGTCCGGAAGATGTGTCGATTGCAGAGTTGCACGATGCCTCCGCCATCGCCGAAATCCTCCATTCGGAGAATGTCGGCTTCTGCGCCTATGGCGACGGCGGTGCCCTTGCTGAAAGTGGCGAAACCCAGCTCGGTGGGCGATTGCCGATCAACGTGTCCGGCGGCCTCCTTTCCAAGGGACATCCGATCGGAGCGACCGGCGCGATTCAGATCTTCGAGCTTGTGACTCAACTTCGCGGCGAAGCGGGCGACCGGCAGGTCGAGAAGGCGCGCATCGGTCTCGCGGAAAATGGCGGCGGGTTTCATGGGCTTGAGGAAGCGGCTTGTGTCGTCACGATCCTCGAAGCGCCGAAAATCTAGTCGACCATGGCTGAGGCAAAACTTGCCGCGATTTGCCGCGCGACGATCAACGGTCGCTATGTGGACACGCCGCTTACGATCCCGGTCATCAATCCGGCGACCGGAGAAGCCTTCGCCGAGGCGCCCGATTGCGAAGCGAGCCATCTGGACGATGCGGTCTCGGCGGCACGCCAGGCATTTCCAGCGTGGAAACGGGTCGATCCCGCCAGCCGGGACGCCATGCTTCTCGCCGTCTCCGCCCGGCTGCGCGGCGAGATCGAGCCGCTCGCGCACCTTTTGACGCAGGAGCAGGGCAAGCCGCTGGAAGAGGCGCGTCACGAGATCGAGACCGCCGCGCGGTGGTTCGAAGCCTACGCGAACCACCCGCTCCCGGTCGGGCAGCGCCGCGAACCGGACGGCCGCCTCGCCGAGATACGGCATGTGCCGATCGGTGTTGTCGGCGCCATCGCGCCATGGAACTTCCCGGTGCAGCTCATGGCCTGGAAGCTCGCACCGGCGCTGAAGGCTGGCAACACGGTAGTCGCCAAGCCGTCGCCCTTCACCCCGCTCACGACCCTGCGGATCGGTGAACTGCTCCTGGACATTCTACCGCCCGGTGTTTTGAACACCATCTCTGGCCGCGATCATCTCGGCCCGCTGATGTCCGAGCATCCTGACATCGACAAGATTTCGTTCACCGGATCGACAGCGACCGGAAAGGCGGTGATGCGCGGGGCCGCCGGCAACTTGAAGCGCCTGACATTGGAGCTAGGGGGCAATGATCCCGCGATCGTGCTGCCCGATGCCGATGTCCAATCGGTTGCCGAGCGTTTGTTCTGGGGGGCTTTTCGCAATGCCGGGCAAGTGTGCATCGCTGCCAAGCGCATTTATGTGCATGACGATATCTATGACCGATTTGCCGCCCGGATGGCCGGGTTGGCTGGCGCGCACCCGCCCCTCCCCGGCAATATGCCCGGCGCGCGCATCGGGCCGGTGCAGAACCGCGTCCAATTTGAGCGCGTCAAGGCGATGATAGAGGAGGCGCGGGCCACCGGGCTCCATTTTCTGAGCGAGCCGGGGGAGATGGCCGGGCCAGGCAACTTCATCGCTCCAACGCTGATCGACAATCCGCCCGATGACAGCCGCGTCGTGCGCGAAGAGCCCTTTGGCCCCCTGGTCCCGCTACTGCGATACTCGCACGTTGACGAGGCCATTCACCGCGCAAATGACAGCGAATATGGTCTCGCATCCTCGGTCTGGAGCGCCGATGTCGAACAGGCCGCCGAGGTTGGCCGTCAACTGGAGGCCGGCACGGTCTGGCTCAACACCATTCACGGTATGACGCCCACCCTGCCCTTTTCAGGACATAAGCAATCCGGGATCGGAGTCGAAAATGCGACGGAGGGGCTGCTCGAATATACTAATGTGCAGGTGCTGGTTAGACATGGCTGACCAGGATGGCATAGGTCACTTCCGGGATCAGATAGTGGTGTGCCCGCGACCACAGCAATGTTTCGAGAGGTCCAGATGAAAGCGCAAGCCAGCCCGACCGAGCGAGCGAAGCCACGCCAGGCGGGGCAATTGGGCAATTCCGCTCGTGAGGAGGACGGCGATTCGCAGATTGTCGTGGCGCTGGGTCGCGGCCTTGCGCTGCTTGATGCTTTCAGCCGCAACGACGCAACCCTCGGCAATGCCGAATTGGCCGAGCGCACCGGCCTCACCAAGTCGACAGTGTCGCGGCTGGCCTACACACTGGCGCTGCATAATTATCTGTCTTTCGATCCTCGTTCTCGCGAATATCGGCTGGGACCTCGCGCGATCCGGCTTGGCGCAATCGCGCTGGCTTCCTCCAATGTCCGGACCTTGGCGCTTCCGCTGATGCGGAAACTGGCGGCGGGGAGCCACTTCAACGTCGGACTTGGTACGCGCGATGACCTCCAGATCGTCTATACCGACGCCGCAGAAGGCGATGCATTGATCGCGCTTCGACTGTTCCCCGGATCGAGGCTGCCCCTAGCGACCTCCGCAATGGGGCGGGCCTATCTTGCCGTGTGCGGACAAGACGAACGGGACGATGTTCTGGACCGACTACGTCCCCATTATGGTGACGAATGGGGACGAATTCGCAAGGGCGTGGACGACGCCATCGATGAACATCGCCGGCTCGGCTACTGTGCCAGCATCGGCGATTGGCAGAAGGACATCAGCGGCGTGGCTGTGCCGATCGCCGCTCATCCCGGCGAAGCACTCTACGTACTCAACCTTGGCGGTCCGGCCTATGCACTGCCGGAAAAGGAGTTGCGTGAACGGCTGGCGCCCGGCCTGATCGCCATCGCGCGGCAGGTAGAAGAGATTTTGCTCACGGGCGACGCGGCTCAGCAGGCCGATCGGTCGGACGCCGTTCTCCCCAACCCTTGAGATGATAAGAAATATATGTCGATGTCTGTCGAGATTTTGCGATGCGGCGCTGCGGCGCTCGACCGCGCAACCCTGAATGCGAACATAGCCAAAGTGGCCGGGGGCTTGGAGCAACTGGGCGTATCCCAGGGAGATCGCGTTGCCCTGCTCCTGAAAAACAGCATTGCCTTTGTCGAGATCAGCCTTGCCATCGGCCGGCTGGGTGCTTTTCCAGTCCCTATCAACTGGCATTTCGCTGCCGCTGAAATCGACATGCTGCTCAAGGATTGCGATCCGGCGGCGATTTTTGTTCATGAAGATCTGAGCGCCAGCCTCCCGCCAGACTGGACGCGAAGCGAGCGTGCGATAGTCGTTGGCGGCGATGACGCTCCGTCGCCCTATGCATCGTGGCGTGATGCTAGCCGTCCCTTTACCGGACCCGACCGGCCGGCCCCCGGCAGCATCGTCTATACCTCGGGCACCACAGGACGCCCCAAGGGCGTGAGACGCTTTCCACCCACTCCCGAACAGCAGAGTGCCATGCGCGGCATCCGCTCCAGTCTGTATCGAATGGATGCAAACAGCCGCGTGCTCGTGCCGGGTCCACTGTATCATGCATTCCCGAACCAGTTCGCTATCCATGGCGTGCTCACTGCGGAATATACGGAGATCATGCCGCGCTTTGACGCGGAAGAGATGCTGGCGATCATCCAGCGGGAGCGGATCACCTCGGCCGCGCTCGCGCCCATCATGTTCGTTCGCCTGCTACGCCTGCCGGCTGAAACGCGCCAAGCCTATGATCTCACTTCCCTGCGCTGGGCGCTCCATGCCGGCGGCCCTTGCGCCGATGATGTCAAGCGAGCCATGATCGACTGGTGGGGGCCGATCGTGGCGGAATATTATGGCGGCACGGAGGTTGGCGCCCTTACCCTATGCAGCAGCGCGGAATGGCTCGATCGCCCTGGAACGTGCGGAAGGCCGCTGGAAGACGTCGAACTCAGGATTGTCGATGGGCAAGGGGCAGACGTGGTTCGCGGACAGGCCGGCGAGATTTTTGGACGGCTGCGCTCCTATCCGGATTTCACCTATCACAACGATCCGGTAAAGCGGGCGGAAGTCGGACTGGGCGAGCTCGTCTCGCTCGGGGATGTCGGTTATCAGGACGAGGAGGGATATCTGTTCCTGTGCGATCGCGCGCGCGACATGGTGGTGTCCGGGGGCGTCAATATTTATCCCGCCGAGGTGGAAAAGGCGCTGTTTGCCCTTCCTGGCGTCGCCGACTGTGCAGCCTTCGGCATCCCCGACCCGGAATTTGGCGAGACAATCGTGGCGTTCGTGGTGGGCGACGATCTTGACACGGACCAATTGCGCAAGCGCCTGCGCGAGGCGATAGCGGGCTACAAGGTTCCCAAGCTGATCAGGCAGGTCGAGACCTTACAGCGCGATGCCTCTGGCAAGCTCCGGAAGCATGTTCTGCGCGAACGATTTCTTGCCATGGCAGGAGCGCCGGCTGGCTGAGCCGAAGCGCTCTACACACGAAACGCTTCAGGTCAGCGTCAGCCCCCCATCGACGACCAACTCGCCGCCCGTCATGAAGGAAGAAGCGTCGGAGCACAGGAAGGTGATGACGCCGGCAATATCTTCAGGCTCGGCCAGCCGTCCCATCGGGTGCATTTTGGCGACAAGGTCCAGACCTTCCTGGCCTTTGGGTCGAAGTCCGAATTCACCGAGCTGTGCCACGGAGTTTGTCATGAGCCATGTGTTGACGGGACCGGGAAAGACTGTGTTCACGCGAATCTGATGCCTGGCAAGTTCTTGCGCCAAACCCTTGCTCATCATGCGAACCGCGCCCTTGCTTGTTGAATAGACGACATGGGCTACGCCCGCGAAAAGCCCGTATATGGACGAAAGGTTGATGATCGAAGGCTTCGCGCCCAGCTTTTCACTGGTGTCGATCATCAACGGTGTTGCGGCCTTGCAGCCCATGAAGACGCTCCGCACGTTGAGGTTCAGGGTCGCATCCAGTTCCTCTACGGTGGCGTCGCCGAACGGGCGCGGCCGCAACACGCCGGCGGCGTTGACGAGGCCATCGAGGCGGCCATGGTCATCGCGCACTTGCTCCAAAAGGTGCGCCCAGCTCGTCTCGACCGTGGCATCGAGCTGTGCCGCCACCGCAGGCCGATCGGTCGCTTCTGCAATCGCGCGGGCGCGGTCCATGTCGATATCGGCCACCACTACGGTGGCACCCAATTTGCTCAACGCCTTGGCGGACGCCCCGCCTATACCGCCACCGCCGCCTGTTACGATGATGACCCGGTCCGTCAAATCGAACATGTCTCTCTCCCCAAATGCCTGTTGATCCCGATCGCAACAGAATGCGGTGTCACATGGCCGGTCATTGCCGCTGCCTTTTCCGCTAGCGCGTGATTCGAAACACATCAACAGATTGTCGCGAAAATCATTTTCGTATAGATCGTGCTATCTAGCGATGTCCAGCGACGAATAGGGGACGACTGTGATCGAAACAGCAGCCGACGGAACATATTTTGAAGACATCGAAGTGGGTCCGGTCCAGGTATCGAGCAGTGTGATCTTTGAGCGTGACGCGATCATTGCTTTTGCGCGCCAGTGGGATCCCCTACCCGTCCATCTCGATGATAACGCCGCACGCGCGGCAGGATTTGATGGGCTAACCGCTTCTGGCACGCATATGCTGGCTGTCAAACAGCGGCTGCTGCATGAGTTCGATCTCGGCCCGACAGTCATTGCCAGCTTTGGATCCGACGAGACACGCTATCACGCGCCCGCGCGGCCGGGTGATGTCGTCGAGCTTCATTTCAGCTGGGTATCAAAGCGCTCCTCGAAATCGCGACCCTCCTGCGGGATCGCTCAACACTTGAGCGAACTCCGGCGTATCGACGGCGTCTTGCTGCTTTCGATCCTCGACACGATCCTCATACGCCGTCGTGTAACCGAAGAAGTATATAGGGCGTCATGAGATCAATCACTGTAGTCGACCGATTGACCTGCCTGCCGCCCTCAACTTCATAGCCCCCCGCGAGGCCGAATTGGCGACGTCACCCATATCCACCCCGGCAGCACTGTTTGCAATGCTGCCGGGCGTTCCATTTATCATTCCGGCAGCAGGAATTCCCCGTTGGTCACGAAGAATTTCTCCATGATCTTCGGACCAAGATGCTCCAGCGAGGAAGCAAATTCGCCCACCGGATCCTTGCCGCCTTCAACATGTGGGAAGTCGCTGGCGAAGCAATAGACGTCCTCAAGTCCGTACATCTCGATATATTCGCCCACCGGCTCAAAATCGAACGGCGAGACGCGAACATTGCGATTGATATATTCCGATGGCTTCATGGGCAGCCGTCGGCCTTCATGGTCATTCGACACACCTTTGGGCTTCAGGGAGTAATCATGCTCGTGCCAGATGTCGAGCGAACGGGCGAGCGGGCCAACCCAATGTGCCGTAAATTCGGTAGCGCCCATGCGAAGCGTCGGATGCCGTTCGAATACGCCGCCCACGACCATGGTTCCTATGAAATTCTGTGCAGCCAGATGGTAGGTCGAGAGCTTCCAGGGGTTGAGGAGGATTTCGGTCGTTTCCTTATACCCCTCGAAAGCCTTCGCCTTTACCCAGTCGTTCGTCCGCAGGAACAGATCCTCGCCGCCGATATGCAGCGTGATGGCGACCTTGGCTTCGGCCACCATGGCATAAAAGGGGTCGAGCTCGTTCGAGGCCGGCGAACACCCGCCGGGCAAGCGCGGCGCCGAAATGAGGACCGCCCGGATACCTTTGTCGATCAGCTTCTTGGTGACCGCGTATAACTCTTCGGGGGTATCGCCATAGATAGGCGCGACGGGACGGAAACGCGACGAAATCGCGGCGACTTCCACCGACCAGCGATTATAGCTGTCCATCAGATCGCGGGCATATTTGTAGAAGCCGTCGTCCGTCACCCCGAAGCTGCCGACGCCGTATTTGGCGGCTTCGTTCGGCGAGCCGTAGAGAGCAAGACCGCCAAGGCCGGGGCCAGAAGGGAACATCAGTTGGCGGCTGAGGCCCATCGTATCCATAAGATCAAGGCGCCGACCCATGTCCGCCGCGCCCGGCGCGGTCGGGCCTTTGGCGGTCCAGACTGCCTTCGGGTCCATCTCTGCAACGTCGCCGGCGAAACCGGGGACGCTGATGATGTTTTGCGCGCCGCCATTGGGATTGATCTGGATCGCGCGCTCGGCCCAGGGACGGGTGATTTCGCCCCATTCCTCCACCCAAAGCTGGGCAGGGACCATCTCGTGGCTGTCAATGTCAGTGATGCGGCCCGCAAACGGACGGACGCTATCGGGCAATGATGGTGTTACCTGCATTTCGGCCTCCTATAGTTCAGTTTTTGGCTGCAAGCTTCGCCGCTTCCCAAATCTCGATTGCCAGATGGAGCTTGTGCCCATCCACGATCGGCAGCGGTGTGTTTGGTGGAAAAGCAGCGCATTGCTTGATGGCAAAGCCGTTCTCGAGCGGCTTGAATTGATGATATGCGTAAAGGTTCATAGGCGTGCCGTCGCTGGCCAGAGTCGTGTGACCGGCCATCAGCATCGGATATTCCTCATCCCTCTCGACCGGGACGGAGATGGATTTGTCCGGGTGGGCAAAGAGCCATGTCGGGCCACCAAAATGACCGAACGTCTCCATATGTTCGAGACATGTCTCGTCGCCGATCGCGAAATCATGATCGGGGTGCAGAGCGGCATAGACATGATGAATGGCGTTCAGGCCGACGACCTTGGACAGATCTTCCAGCGACACGCCCACGACGGTAATATCGGTTTGCGCCAGCAGGAGCGGTGCATCTGCCGCCGCGTCGTTTGCTGCCCTCCACATTTTGTCCGATTCGAGAAGTTGGTCCCGGTAGAGTTCCTTAAGCCCATCCGGCCCATATGCCTGCCGCGTGGCGATCGACACCTCGCGGGCATCCTCGGGAAGCAGTCGGTCGATGGCGTCATGCGATAACGGTTGCCCGCGCCGGTTCACGACGGCCCCCAGACGCATGAGCGTGTGGAGCGCGTGAACATGGCGCCGATATTGAACCCCATCGAGCTGCTTGGCCGAGTAGCTACATCCATCTATCAAGCAACTTAACTGCAAGTCACGCATGGCCTGAACATCCTAACACGCGATTTTCCTCGAGTTCGAACACGCGTCGCGTTCGATATGACCAGCGCTGGCCTCATCGAGGTTGGCATTCGGGCAAGCCCCGCGCCTTCGCTATCCTCAAAAACTCTCCGTCCCGAAGTCGTGCAGCAAGGCGGTCGCGCACTTCAACGCGAAGCTGTTATATATGAAGTCTACCCGCCGCCCGTAGCTTGGAACACTGCATTCAAATTACGACGCCCGATCATATGGACAATGACAGATGACGCCAAAACGCTTTCAAATAGCGCCAATCGCGATACTGCGCCTTTACTGTCAGATCCCCCGATCCATTCCGCGGCGTAGCCGCCACTCGCCCGGCGACACGCCTTCCCACTGCTTGAAAGCACGATAGAAGGATGTCGAACTCTCGTATCCCAGCATCGTGGTGATGGCATCAATATCGAAGCTGGGATTCTGAAGTAATTCCAGCCCGCGCTCTCTCCGTGCTTCGATGAGCAGGGCGCGATAGGTCGATGCTTCGGAGGTTATACGCCGCTGAAGCGTTCGCTCGCTCATACCCAGTTCGCTTGCGATCGCCGCCGCTTCCGGCCGTCCTGCCCCCATGGTTCGCTTCATCGCGGATTTCACCCGATCAATGACGGTGTCGTCACCCGCAAGTTTTGCGAAGGCACCCAGTACGCTGTGGGTAACAATTTCAAGAAATTCAGGGCTATATCCGGAAAAAGGAATATCCAGATCTTCATTGGCGAAGGTAATGCTGTCGCAACCGGCGCCGAAATCAATCCTGCAGCCATAATAGCTTTCCAGCGCGTCGTCCCTCCCACGGTCTCTTGCATATTGGACGCGCACCGGCCTGACGCGCTGTCCTGTCCCGCGTCTGCCCAATTCGACCATGTAGGCAAAGGCCAGATCGATCGAAAGCGATGGCTCGCGTTCGGTCGCAAAGGGCCAGTCTCTGCCCATCGACCACCGTCCCTGCTCTTCCTTCGTCCAAATCTTCTCGGATGTGACCATGCTTTTGAAATGAAGCAGCCGGCTGATCGCATCTCTAAAATTGGCTGCGTAGAGACCTGCCAGGAAACCGGGCTGCTGACCTGTAGTGTCTCCCGCCCTGATGATTTTCAGAGCGATGCAAGGCTCATCCGCCAAAGCGTTAATCGCTTTCCATATCGCGAAATATTGCGAGGTGGAAAGCGAGGTGGCGGGATCAAGATGGACGCTGCCCGGCAGCCCCGCCTTATGCAATACGGCGGCAGGATCGATCCCCACGACACGGATCGCCCGCCACAAAGTCGATGGAAAGCTGCAGCGGTCGGTGATGGGTCTTGTCATGGGGTTGTCGAAGCGCGGCAGCAGATACAGAAGCACCCGCCGATCGTCGCATTACCAAGGGGCTGCGCCTTCTGCATCGCTCGCCTTTCCTCTCCTTACCCCGGTTGACAGTTCCTAATGTAGTTCGGCTGCCAAAGGGCGCACTATCCATTGACGCCACTTTGATTGCAGAGGACGCCAAATGAATAGTGATGCCGGCCCGTTACCTTGAATATTTTCACCAGCGGAGCAAAGTCGCGTGATCGCCAGCATTGATGTGCCGGCGAGAGGATGACGATGTCCATAATATACCCGTACTGAAAATCTTCGGTGCCGCCATTCACACTATTGTTGCGCTTCGAGCCAGCGTCGCGGGCGCCAGGAGACTTTTCGGGACCGGAAATAACCGCGAGGGAGAGGTGACATGATGACCATGTTCAGTAGAGGCGAAGCACGCCTGTTTCGGCTTCCCTGCTCCAGCAAGGCAACCGGGGAAGTGATGGACCATCGGTCAGTTACTGCGGCGGAGATGTAATCCGTGTCCGCGAAAGAAGGCATCTTCGAGCAAATGTTTGATTATATCGTCGTAGGGGCGGGTTCGGCCGGATGCGTGATGGCGAACCGTCTTACGGAAGACGGTTCTTCCGTATTGCTGCTGGAGGCCGGCAAGTGGGATCGTGATCCGCTGATCCATATCCCTGTCGGCATCGGCAAGATCTTCCCGGAGCGCTTGCACGACTGGGGCTATTTCATGGAACCGGACCCTGGCCTCGATGGACGCGGTATCGAATGCGCGCGCGGCAAGGTGGTTGGCGGTTCTTCCTCGATCAATGTCATGGTCTATGTGCGCGGCCATGCTGGCGATTATGACAGATGGGCTGCGAATGGCGCGACGGGCTGGTCCTATGCCGACGTGCTGCCATATTTCAAAAAGTCAGAACGGTGGGAGCATGGCGGCGATGCCTATCGCGGTGGAAGCGGACCGCTTCACACGCAGGAGACGCGGTATCGCGACCCTATCCTTGACTCCTTTATCAGGGCCGGTGCGGAAGCAGGCTACCCGACAACTGCAGATTACAACGGCGCGCATCAGGAGGGCTTTGGACCCGTCCAGTCGACGATCCATAGCGGGCGACGTTGGAGTTCAGCCGACGCCTATCTGCGTCCGGCGCTGAAACGCCGCTCCCTGCGTGTCGAAACGCAAGCGGTGGCGCACCAGCTTATCATCGAGCAAGGTCGGGCGACTGGCGTTCGCTATTCCCGCCGGGGCACCGAGCATATCGCACGTGCGCGTCGCGAGGTGATCCTGTGCGGCGGCGTCATCGACAGCCCGAAACTGCTCATGCTCTCCGGCATCGGAGATCCTGAACAGCTCCGCGCGCTGGGTATCCCGGTGCAGGTCGCAGCCCCCGGCGTCGGCACGAACTTTCAGGATCATCTCAGCGTCATCACGGTGCACGGAAGGACTGATCCGGCCCCGTTTGAACAGGCGATGCGCTATGACCGCCTCGCTATTTCGATGCTGAACTCCCTGCTGAGCCGAGAGAGCTTTGCTGGTGACGTCCCCATCGGCGCCACCGCCTTTCTGAAATCGGAAAGCGGCGAGACTTTGCCCGATATTCAGTTCCTGTTCCTTGCGGCCCCTTTTCCCGCAAAGCCCTGGCTTAAGCCGTTCATCCGCCCGGTGCCCAACACATTCGGCTGCCGGGTCGCTCTCCTGCGGCCGGAGAGCCGCGGCACAGTTCGGCTGGCATCTGCCGACCCCGCGGCGGCACCGCTGATCGAGCCATGCTTCCTGCAGGCGGAAGGTGACCGGGAGCGGTTACGAAAGGGTGTCCGGATGGCACGATCGGTGATGTCGCAGGACGCGATGCGCCCGCATACCGGATCGGAGATCCTGCCGGGCGACGCGAGGCAGACGGACGACGAGATCGATGCATTCATCCGTTCAAATGCTGTCACCGTCCACCACCCCGCGGGGACATGCAAAATGGGCGGCGCGGGCGATGCGTCGCGGGTCGTCGATCCGCAGTTGCGGGTGTGTGGCGTTGAGGGTCTTCGGGTCGTCGATGCTTCGATCATGCCGGATCTGGTCGGGGGCAACATCAATGCCGTCGTGATGATGATCGCAGAGAAGGCGGCCGACATGGTCCTTGGCAAGACAACCGCGCAGACGAGCGCCGCGTCTGCGGAAGCCGAAGTCGCCCTTTGATCCACGCCTCAAATGGAACGTCCCAGCATGCAGCCCCAACCGAGCCTGAAACCCATCTCTCCTATTGATGATGCTGTACTACCCTCGCAGCGAAATCTCTATTATGGCGGCGAATGGCATAGCGCCCTGCGCGGCGGAACCCTCACCACGTATAACCCGGCGACGGGAGCCGAGATTTGCACAGTCGCGGACGCCGAAGAACATGACGTGGACGCGGCGGTCGCCGCCGCGCGTGCCGGCTTTGCGATTTGGCGTGATGTACCCCCGCTGGAGCGCACGAAAATAATGCGAGAGATGGCCGTTCGTTTGCGCGGCCACGCGGAGTATCTGGCCCTGCTCGATGCCATAGACGGCGGCAACCCCGTTCGGATGCTTCGCGGCGACGTCGAAATGGCCGCCGGCCAACTCGAATTTTTCGCTGGTCTTGTGACAGAGATGAAGGGCGCGTCGATCCCTATGGGGCCGGGCGCGGTAAACTTCTCGACCCGCGAGCCGCAAGGGATCGTGGCGAGGATCATACCCTTCAATCATCCGCTCATGTTTTGCGCGGGCAAGGCGGCGGCACCGCTTGCGGCGGGCAATGCCGTGATCATGAAACCGCCCGAGCAGGCGCCGCTTTCTGCGTTGAAGCTGGCGGAGTTGTGGCACGGGCTGCTACCGCCAGGCGTACTTAACATACTTCCGGGCGGAAGAGCGGCGGGTGCGGCGCTGGCCACGCATCCAGACATCGCGATGGTTACCGTCGTCGGGAGTGTCGCCACTGGCCGGGCGGTGATGCGCGCTGCTGCCGAAACGATCAAACCCGTGCTGCTGGAACTGGGCGGAAAGAATGCGCTCATCGCGCTTCCGGACGCCGACCCTGAAGAGGTGGCGGATGCTGTTATTCGCGGCATGAACTTTGATTGGTGCGGCCAATCCTGCGGTTCCACGAGCCGTGCCTTTATTCATGACTCGCTTTACGATGCGGTAATTCAGAAGGCGGCCGAAAAGATCCGGCGTTTCCGCCCAGGTGTCCCTTCAGATCCTGAAACCGTGATGGGCGCCATTGCCTCCCAGGCCCAATATGACCGGGTTGCTTCTTTCGTGCAGAGTGGAATTGCCGACGGTGCGAGGCTCGTCTCGGGCGGCAAGCATCCCGAAGGAAATGAATTCGCGAACGGCTGGTTTTTCGAACCAACTCTCTTTGCCGATGTGACAATGGACATGGCGGTAGCACGGGAAGAGATTTTCGGCCCGGTTCTCTCGGTTCTTCGCTGGAGCGACGAGGCGGAACTCATTGCCCAGGTTAACCAGAATGACCTCGGCCTGACATGTTCGATCTGGACCAACGATCTTCATAGCGCGCATCGCCTCGCGGGCGCCGTCGAGGCGGGTTACGTCTGGGTCAATGAGGTGGCCAGGCACTTTCTGGGCGCGCCGTTCGGCGGTGTGCGCCAGTCCGGTTTGGGGCGCGAGGAATGCCTTGAGGAACTGCTCGCATTCACTCGCGAAAAGAACATCCACATCCGGCTGAAAAGCCCCGCCGCCTGAGCGCGGTCGTCAAGGAGAGGAAACTGCAATGAAGACGCTTGGCAAGATCGGCAAGGTTGAGATCGGCCGTGTATATGACAGTTCGCTGCTCGGTTTCACGGCCCAGACATGGTTCCCGAAGTTTAGCCGGGAAGCGGTGAAGCCGCATGAGCACTGGCTTTGCCCCGATCATTATGATCCTGAGACGGGCCGTTTTCCCATGCCGGTCCATAGCTGGTTACTGAAGGTCGGTAACTATAATGTTCTCATCGACACCTGCATGGGCAATGACAAAGACCGGCGGGCTTTTGCGGAAATGCACCAGCTTGCCAACCGCTATCTGGAGCGGCTTGCGGAGCATGGCCTGCAGCCCGAAG
This sequence comes from Sphingobium amiense, assembly GCF_003967075.1. NCBI lineage: Bacteria > Pseudomonadati > Pseudomonadota > Alphaproteobacteria > Sphingomonadales > Sphingobiaceae > Sphingobium > Sphingobium amiense. The sequence goes on along the minus strand of NZ_AP018664.1, from coordinate 3,664,485 downwards.
ACATCCATTTCGTCCTGTGCACCCACCTCCACGTCGATCATGTCGGCTGGAATACGCGGCTGGTGAACGGGCGCTGGGTTCCGACATTTCCCAACGCGCGCTACGTCTTTTCGCGCATCGAGTATGAGGCGGCGAAAGCGGAGGCGGCCGATCCGGAATGCGCCCCTTATCTGCGAGAGACGTTCGAGGATTCCATTCATCCCGTGGTGGAAAGCGGCAAGATGATGCTGGTCGACGACCTGCATGAACTTTTCGATTGCCTCCTGCTCCGTCAGGCGCCGGGACACTCGCCGGGGCACATTCGCATTGAGTTAAGGTCAGATGGGGATACCGGCGTCTTTGCCGGGGATCTTCTCCATTCGCCCATGCAGGTTCCGCTGTGGGATATGAGCAGTATCGTCTGCTGGGATAAAGACATGGCGGCCGCAGCGAGGCGCGATCTATTGGAATTCTGCGCCGACGAAAACGCGCTGCTTATCCCCGGCCATTTTGAAGCGCCTTATGTCGGCCGGGTGCGGCGGGATGGTGACAGCTTCGCGCTGGATCTGGGCTGGTGAACGATGGACAAGGCGTCGCGAAGTCAGAGCGCTCGCGTCCCTCTTCGCCCTAGTGATCGTTCGAGAAATCCTTGTTTCGTTTGCCAGAACGGAACGGGGCCGGGTCATCCTCCCCAGGAGCCGTATATATGAGTGATGTGACGATGGGAAAAATCCGCGCGCTGATCCGGGAAAGCGGATTGTCGCGGTCCGGCTTGGCGCGTGCGGCTGGGCTTCCCAGTGGCGGGCTTCGCCATCTGGACGACGATGCCTGGGTTCCAGAGCCTGAGACTATTTCAAGGCTCGAAGCCTATCTGGCGAAGCGCGAAGAGGGCCGCGCGCTCTCCCCTCCGGAAGAAATCATCAATGAGGCACGAAATGGACGCATGTTCATCCTCGTCGATGACGAGGACCGCGAGAATGAAGGCGATCTGGTCATACCCGCGCAAATGGCGACCCCAGATGCAATAAACTTCATGGCAACGCATGGCCGTGGGCTGATCTGCCTGGCACTGACGTCCGAGCGCGTCAGTCAACTCGGCCTTGAACTGATGAGCCGTGAAAATGGCACGCGGCATGAAACCGCCTTCACCGTTTCCATCGAAGCACGGGAGGGCGTTTCGACCGGGATCAGCGCTGCAGACAGATCACGCACCATATCCGTCGCGATAGACGCAACAAAAGGCCGACTGGATATCGTAACGCCGGGCCATGTCTTCCCCTTGGTGGCGCGCGACGGCGGCGTTCTCGTCCGCACGGGTCATACGGAGGCCGCTGTCGACGTGGCGCGCCTGGCAGGCCTTAATCCCTCCGGCGTGATTTGCGAGATCATGCGCAATGACGGGACGATGGCGCGCCTGGATGATCTCATCCCCTTTGCGAAAGAACATGGTCTCAAGATAGGAACGATCCGCGATCTTATCGCCTACCGCCGCCGCAACGATCATCTGGTTGAAAGGCGCGGCGACCTGACCTTCACCAGTCGATGGGGCGGCGATTGGAAGGCGATCATCTTCCTCAACCGTGCGACCGGCACCGAGCAGCTTGTGCTGCAGAAAGGGCATGTCGATCCGGACCTGCCGACACTCGTGCGGATGCACCAGATGTCGCCATTTGCCGACACTTTCGGGCAGGAAGCGCCTCGCAGCCATCTCCTGTCCCGTTCGATGGAGATCATTGGCGAAGAGGGTTCCGGGCTTATCGTCATTTTGAATCGGCGGACACCGGACATGTTCAGCCGCACATTTCAGGCGCTGAAAGCCGGTGGAGAGACACAGAAGGACATGGACGAGCTGCGCGACTACGGGATTGGCGCGCAGATTCTCGCCGAAATGGGCGTTCAGGACATGATCCTTCTTACCAACTCCCATCACAGCCTGATCGCCTTGGACGGCTACGATCTGGCTGTCGTAGGGCATCGTCCCATCAGCGCCTGAACGGGAGGTCCGGTCGCCGCCTGCACAGGCGACGCCGGAGGCATGTGTCGCTTGCAGGAAACGAACCATGATAGCCAGACATTATATCATCCACGCCAGGCAGGGGGAGGAGAAGAGCGTGAAAGCAGGCTTGGTCGAGTTGGTTGAGCTTGCGCGATCGACTCCCGGCTGTCGCGGAATCGACCTGCTCCACGATCTCGACAATGGTTGCCGCTTCTTCTTTCTTGAGACGTGGGAGAGTGTCGAGGCCCACAAGTCCGCAGTGAACCCGGACGCCAGCGCTTTGCTGGCGCGTTTGATCCCGCTGTTCGATGGCAGGCCCGAAGCGGCCTATTGCGGAAAAGTCTCGACGGCCTGAACGGCCTCGATCTGGCTCTTTATCTCGCCAAGCACGGCCTACCGCAGGCCGACACAAAAATTGACCCGCGCCGTAATAGCGCGGGCCAATATTGTCAGGCGTTATTGGTCACTATCGTCTGGGCATTGCTATATTCGGCCAGCCCTTCGAGAGAGTTTTCAATGCCCAAGCCCGACTGCTTGTGACCGCCAAATGCGACATGCGGCGAAAAGCTGTGGATCTCATTGATCCAGACCGTTCCCGCCTCGATCCGTTCAGCGATGGAGCGCGCCAGCGCTGTGTCGCGGCTCCATACCGAGGCAGCAAGGCCATATTCGGTGCGGTTGGCGCGATCGATCACGTCGTCAATGTCGCGGAACTTGAGGAGCGGCAGGACCGGGCCGAACGCTTCCTCGACGACCACTCGGCTGTCCTCCGGCGGATTGTCGACGATTGTGACGGGCACAAAATAGCCCTGCCCTGCTTCGGGCACACCGCCAGTCAGGAAATGATGACCGGCAGCGGCAGAATCGGCGAGCAGATCTTTCACCTTCTCATACTGCATCTTGTTCTGGATCGGGCCAAGATCGGTTCCCTGCTGCGACCCGTCGCCGACTTTCACCGTAGCGGCATAGTCCGCCAGAGCGGCGGACAGTTCGTCATAGATGTCCTCGTGAATGTATAGGCGCTTGGCAGCGACACAGAATTGCGCACTGTTCTGGAACGCTGCCCAGAATAGCGTCTGCGCGGTCTGCTGCACGTCGACATCAGGCAGCACGATCGCCGGGTCGTTGCCGCCAAGCTCCAGCGTTATACGCTTGAGGTTGCCCGATGCCGATTCCATGATCTTGCGGCCGGTCGCTGTGGAACCCGTGAAGCTGATCTTGCTGACATCGGGGTGCTGCGTCAGCCAAGCCCCCAGATCGTTCCCGCCGGAGACGACATTAAGCACGCCGGCGGGAAGGACATCGCGAAGCAATTCCCCGAGCTTGAGCGTGCAGAGCGGCGTGTAGGGCGACGGCTTCAGAACCATCGTGTTACCCGCGACCAGCGCGGGCGCGATTTTCCAGATCGCCAAAAGAAGCGGGAAGTTCCAGGGGGTGATCGCGCCGACGACGCCAAGTGGCACACGGCGTGTCTCGACGCTTCGCGTCTCCGTTGCCTCCACAACATGCAGCGGCAGTTCCTGGGTCGCGATCTCGCGGCACCAGATTACCGATCCGCCGATTTCCCACTCGGCGCCCTTTCGCGCCTTTCCCTGTTCGCGCGTCAACAGACGCATAAAGGCTTCGGCATTCTCTTCAATCACGTCGCCGATACGCGCGACGGCCCTCTGGCGCTCGGCAAGCGGTTGGGCGCTCCAGGCAGGGAACGCTTTGCGCGCCGAGGCGACAGCCTCGTTCAGTTGCGCACGCGAAGCGTCTGGAACCTGCGCAATCACTTCTTCCGTAGCTGGATTGAAAGCTTCGAAGTGGGCATCCGCGGTGACCGCACGACCATGAATAGTCATCTCGTAGCCAGCGTCAAAATCGACATTCATCTTTCAGATCCTCGTATCGTGATTCAGGTTATGACGGATCGCGCAGCGCCCGACGCAAAATCTTGCCGGTGCTTGTTCGCGGCAGTTCATTCACGAAATGATAGCGCCGCGGCACCTTGTAGGGCGCGAGAATAGCCCGGCAGTGGGTGTTCAGCACGGCTTCATCCGGCTCACACCCGGCAGCCAGCACGATGTAGGCATGGGCAAGCTCGCCTTTTTCGGCGTCCGGGACGCCCACGACTGCGGACATCGCCACCGCGGGATGGGTCGCAAGAACCTGCTCAACCTCGGCTGGATAAATATTATATCCGCCGGTGATGATCATGTCCTTCAGCCGATCAACGACAAATATATACCCGTCCGGGTCGGCGTAGCCCACGTCTCCGGTCGCAAGCCAACCCTCGGCATCGATCGCTTCGGCGGTAGCGCGGGGATTGCGCCAGTAGCTTTTGGTGACAAGTGGACCACGTACCAAAATCTCGCCGGCTTCCAAAGGCTTGGCTATGCCCCCGGCTTGCTGAAGTGAACCAATGCGGACCTCCATCCCGGGAAATGGCAGCCCGATCGAGCCGTGCCGAGCCGGCCAGTAGGGTGAGTGCGTGATCGCCGGCCCCGCCACCTCCGTCATGCCCCATAATTCAAGGAGCGGGCAGCCGAAGCGCGTCACGACTTCCTCGATCTTAGCGAGCGGCATCGTCTGGCCGCCCACAGTGCACCGCCGCAGGGTGCGAAGGTCCGCCACTTCGACATCGGGATGCGTGAGCATCTGATAGAACATCGTCGGGACGCCTTCGAAAAGCGTTATTTCATGTCGGGCAATGGCGGCGAGTGCGTCGCCAGCGTCGAAACGCGGAAGCACGAAAAGCGCGCTGCCGGCGAGCAGACCGGCATTCAGCACGACATTACCGTACACATGGGGAAAAGGCAGCGCGGTCAATATCCGGTCGCCCTCATGTCGCGCATGGATGGTTGCGGTCATCCCGACACTTCCTGCAACGGCCCGGTGGGTCTGGTTTGCTCCCTTCGGCCGGCCGGTTGTGCCAGAGGTGTAGCCGATGGTGAACAGATCATCCGGATCACAGGATGCAGCGTTGATCCAATCGCTGGCCAGCAGTCGCGCGAAGTCCCTTTCCGTGATCGTGCGCGGACTTCCCTTCTGGGCAGTCCGGATCAGATCGCAGCGATCCGACGCGACGATCTGACCGGCGACCTCGGCATCGTCGGTAATCCAGCCTACCTCCGCAGGTGTCAGCAGAATGTTGCAGGGGACAACCACCCCGCCAAGGCGGGCGATGGCATGGTAGGCGATAATCCAGTCCAGACCGTTCGGCAGATGAAGCGCGATCCGATCGCCTCGACCAAGGCCTAGCGCAGCCAGACCACCTGCGAACCGCCCCGCCATTGCGTCGATATCGTGAAAACTGATTGATGAGCCACCCAATATGGTCACGGCGGTGCGGGTTCCGTACCGGGCGGCCGCGGCACCGCTAAGTTCAGCCATGGTCGCGATCATGGGCGGCTATCCCGGAATGCCGACCTGTTGGACGGCCAATGAGGGGCGATTGCCCTAGCCGGCAACCCTTGTGTTTGGCGCGTGCTCACCGGCGATGGCCTGTCGTTAGGATAATTTCGTGGCCCCGCTTCATCTCTCTCCCCTGCTCTTGAACTCGTCCTGGGCTGCAAAGCAGCGATGTTGACAAGCCGTTTAGTCAGAATATACTCTTCATATATTGTGTTTGAAAGCACAAGTCAATTTCGGCTGTCGCAGAGCCTCGATCCTTCGACCGCTCGCTACAAATGCCCGGCCAAGTTCGGGCCGCTACCAGGAAGACGGGAGAGGATATGTCCGAGTCCACAATTGCAGATGATTTCAAGCAGGCAATGCGTCGGTTGGCGACTACGATCGCCCTGGTGACGTCGGGCACCGGGGACAGTTGGACCGGAATGGCTGCAACGGCAGTGACTTCCGTCACAGCCGAACCGCCGACGATTCTGGTTGCGGTGAACCGCAGTACAAGTCTGTCGCCCGTCCTGTCGGAACATGGCCAGTTCTGCGTCAATCTTCTGTCAGAGCGGCATCGCGAGCTTGTTTCGCTTTTCAGCGGTCCGACAAAGGGAATCGCGCGCTTTGAACGCGGCGCTTGGTGTGCATCGGACGAAGGCCTGCCGGTTCTAAGCGATTCCGTTGCAAGCCTGATATGCACGGTCATCACGACGCTCGACGTCGGGACACATACCTTGTTCATCGGTCAGGTCAGCCGGATCGTGAATCACCCGACGATCGACCCGTTGATCTGGGTGAATGGCGGGTTCGCCTCCGCTTCTCACTTGGCATGACCTCAGACGGCGTTCGAGCGATGGAGGCCGTCGATGAGGAGAGCAACCATCCGCTTCGCCTGAGTGACATTCCCTTCGCGGGCCGGCGCGGCCACGCGCAGGACAGCTTGCAACAAGTCACTGGCATCCACATCGTCTCTGATGATGCCAGCTTCCACCCCGGACGCGAGAAGCGCGCCCAAGGCGGGCGTCAACGCGCCAAAGACAAAATCCGGAAGCGATTGATAGGCGGGATCACCGGAATGGAGCGCCGGACCCAAGCCGCGCTTCGTTGCCACCAAATCCACGAGACGATTCAGCCAGGCCGCAAGCGCGGCGCCCGGACCCGCGTGCTCGACAGGGTCGGTAGCGGCGTCCACCAATGCCTCCACCTCACGCCGGATGATGGCTTTGATAAGGTCCGACCGCTGGGGAAAATGGCGATACAGCGTTCCGACGCCCACGCCGGCACGAGTGGCTATCGTCCGCATGGGAGCATCCACGCCAAGCTCGCCAAACACCGTCAGCGCAGCCTTGAGGAGCGCGTCAATGTTGCGGCGTGCATCGGCACGCAAAGGAACATCTGTCTTTTCGGTCATCGGCATTCCGTTACATAACCTTACATCGCGATACTCGCGCCTTGCCAAACGGAACATCCGTCCGTATAAATGGATCATCGTTCCGTTTCGATTGGCCTACCTCTTTTTCACCGATTCAGCCAGAGTGCAAAGCAGGAGAATTTCATGCAATATCGTCCACTGGGTCGCACCGGTATCAAGGTCAGCCCCTATTGCCTTGGCGCCATGATGTTCGGCAAAATGGCAAATGGGGATCATGACGAATGCATTCGGATGGTCCACCGGGCGTTGGACACCGGCATCAATTTCATTGATACAGCGGATGCTTATAGTCGCGGCGAATCCGAAGAAGTAGTCGGCAAGGCGCTCAAGAACCGTCGCGACCGGGTGGTTCTGGCGACCAAAGCCTTTCAGCCGATGAGCGACGACCCGAACGAACGGGGCGGCTCGCGTCGCTGGCTCACCCGCGCGGTCGACAATTCGCTGCGGCGTCTTCAAACGGATTATATCGACATATACCAGTTGCACCGGCCCGTGCCTGACACGGACATCGAAGAAACGCTGTCGGTCCTTACGGACCTGATGCGCGCCGGAAAAGTGCGAGCGATCGGCGCATCGACCTTCCCGGCGGCCGACATCGTGGACGCGCAGTGGGTTGCGGAGCGCCGTGGACTGGCGCGTTTCAGAACCGAACAGCCCCCCTACTCCATCCTCAACCGCTCCATCGAAAAGGACGTCCTGCCTACTTGCCAGCGCTTCGGCATGGGCGTGATGTCATGGAGCCCGCTCGCGAAGGGCATGCTTTCGGGTCGCTATCGCCAAGGTGAGAAAACCCCGGATACGATGCGCGCAAAATTTTTCCCCAACGCCATGACCGATGAAAACAGCCTCGACAAAGTCGAACAGCTCATCCCGGTTGCGGAAGCTGCAGGCGTCTCGCTGATCCATCTGGCGGTCGCCTTCGTCCTAGCGCACCCCGCAATCACTTCGGCGATCATAGGGCCCCGCACTCCCGAGCAACTGGAGGGTTATCTTTCTGGCCTTGAGGTCAAGCTGAGCGACGAGGTGCTGGACCAGATCGACGCGATCGTCCCGCCGGGCGTCGATATCGCGCCGCTCGAAGGTGCCGCCTACGTCCCGCCTGCCATCGCATCGGCGCAACTGCGCCGCCGCCCTGTGGCGGAACGCGCCGCCGCCTGAAGCGCCCTGCCTCAGTCGTCCGCCCCTGTTGATCTCCATCAGCGGCGGACGATGGCTAGGTAATTGCAGCCGGATTTCTCGAAGCGGATTGCAACGCGGCGGAACTGTTTGCGCTTGCTGACGCAGCTTTCGACGAGGTGGCGCTGGGCATAGAGATGCTTGTTCAGCGGATATTACCGGGTGCGCGACGGATCGTTCGGGATCACCGCGACTGAACCCTTTCCGCAATAATCTGGTGAAAGTAGTCGGCATCGTAGGCCGTGTCTGCCATGACGATGTTGGCGGGCAGCCCCTCCATCAACGGCACAGCTTGCGGCATGTCGCCGCGATGGCAGGTGATGAGCGCGAACCACAGCGGAATCAACAATCAGATAATCGAAATCCGGATCGTCGGACATCGCCTCCAATATCCGCCATCATACCCCTTTCGCGCTCCATCTGCCGAAGCGCCAGAACACGCAGTTTCAGTCGCAAAACATTTGGAGGATAGCACCGCTTCAAAAGACGAAAGCGGCATAACCCACTGACTTTTCATAAAATACTGGTGCTGCCGGTGAGGATTGAACTCACGACCTCAGCCTTACCAAGGATGCGCTCTACCACTGAGCTACGGCAGCACTCTGTTTCCTGCCCAATGCGCCATAAGCGCTTTGGAGGCCGGGCCTATGACCGCCCCATGGGCCGATGTCAAGGCGGGTTGCGGCGGACGACGCATTTTGGCTAAGGCGCTGCCATGGCAGAAACCCAGGACGAGAAAAAGGCCCGGCTGGCGCAGGCGCTGCGCGACAATCTGCGCCGGCGCAAGGCGCAGTCGCGGGAGGGCGCTTCACCGCGCCCGCCCGAACCGTCCGGCGACTGACCGGCGTCAAAGCGGCGCGCAGGCGGCCCTGAGCCAGTCGAGCGCTTCGCCGTCAAGCTGTGGCCCGACGACCGCCAGCACGCGGGCATGATAGGCGTCCAGCCAGCCGCGCTCCTCGCCGCTCAGCGCCTCGATCTCGACCAGAGCGCGGTCGACGGGCGCGAAGGTCAGCGTTTCGAACCCCAGCATCGGCCTTTCCGCGGCGGGCACGTCGCGATCCTCCACCAGCACCAGATTTTCGATGCGGATGCCATATTCGCCGGTCTTGTAATAACCCGGCTCGTTGGACAGGATCATGCCGGCCACCAGTGCTTCGTCCCCCCCGCCGAATGTCGCAATGCGCTGCGGCCCTTCGTGGACGCCCAGGAAACTGCCAACGCCGTGCCCGGTGCCATGGGCATAATCCAGCCCTTCGGCCCAGAGATACTGCCTCGCCAGCACATCCAGTTGCCCGCCGCGCGTTCCCTTGGGAAAGACGGCGCGGGCGAGCGCGATATGACCTTTCAGCACCAGAGTGAACCGATGCTTCATCTCCGCAGTTGGGGTGCCGATGGCGATGGTGCGGGTGACATCGGTGGTGCCGTCGCGATACTGCCCGCCTGAATCGACGAGGTAGAGGCTGCCCGGCTCGATGGGACGATTGGTCTTTTCCTCGACGCGATAGTGGACGACCGCCCCGTTCGGTCCCGCGCCGCTGATCGTGTCGAAGGACAGATCCTCCAGCAGTCCGGTGTCGCGGCGGAACGCCTCCAGCCTGTCAGCGGCAGCGAGTTCATCGAGCCTGCCCTTGGGCGCCTCCACCGCCATCCAGTGCAGGAAGCGGCTGAGCGCCGCGCCGTCGCGCGCCTGCGCAGCCTTGTGGCCCGCGATTTCCACGTCATTCTTGATCGCCTTTGGCAGCACGGCAGGGTCGCGCAGCGGCAGGACGGTCGCGCCGCCCTCTTCCAGCGCCTCGAATATCGCCGCGACCGCGCGTTCGGGATCGGCGACCACGCTCTTGCCGGACAGATCGGCGAGCGCATCGGCGAAGGCCGCGCGATCATGGACGCGCACGGCATTGCCGAGATGCTTGATGACGGCCTCATCCGTCTTTTCGGGCGCGACGTAGAGGTCCGCCGTCGCATCGGCATGGACGATGGCATAAGCGAGCGCGACGGGCGTGCGGTCCACGTCCTTGCCGCGCACGTTGAACGTCCATGCGATCGAATCGAGTGCGGACAAAATTGCGGCGTCAGCCTTCTTCGCGGTCAGCCAGTCAGCGATGTCGGCACGCTTTTCCGCCGCGCTCCGGCCGGCGAAACGATCGTCATGGACGACCAGTTTGGCGGCGCTGGGCGCGGGCCGGTCGGGCCAGATGGCGTCCACGGGATTGGTGTCGACCGCAACGAGGATCGCGCCCTTCTCGCTCAACGCCTGCGTCGCCTGCCGCACCCAGGCGCGGGTGTGCAGCCAGGGATCGTAGCCGATGCGCGCGCCCTGACCCGCATGCTCCTGAAGCCAGGCGGCGATAGAGGTCTGCGGCACGCTTTCGAACTGCCAGTGCGCGCCGTCGACCTGCTCGCGTACCTGAAGCGTGTAGCGCCCGTCTACGAAGATCGCGGCTTCCTCCGGCAGGACCACGGCGCTGCCCGCCGACCCCTGAAATCCCGTCAGCCACGCGAGCCGCTGCGCATAGGCGCCGACATATTCGCTCATATGCTCGTCGGTCAGCGGCACCACAAAGCCGTCGAGCTTCTGGCGCACGAGTTGTGCGCGCAACGCCTTCAGGCGGTCTTCATAACTGGACATCGAACTTTCCTTGGATCATTCCGGCGACTTGCAACGGCCGCAAAGCCGACAACATAGATAGGCGCAGGCGTTTATGCCAGCGCTCCGCCCGTCTGAACCATGGATAGTGAATGACCCATCAAGCCCTTCCCCCTTCCGCCGAGAAGCGTCCGCACAGTTTCACCCGCCACGGCATCACGGTCGAAGATCCCTGGGCTTGGCTGCGCGACCCCGGCTACCCGGACGTCAGCGACGGGGACGTGCTCGCCTATCTTGAGGCGGAGAACCAATGGTTCGAGGCGGCGATGGCAGCGCGGCAGCCGCTGATCGACGGACTGTTCGAAGAGATGAAGGGGCGCATCAAGGAAGATGACAGCTCCGTGCCGCAGAAGGACGGCGACTACATTTATTGGCGCGCCTTCGAAAAGGGCGCGCAATATCGCAAATGGTATCGCAGGCCTGTGGCAGGCGGCGACGATCAGTTGATCCTCGACGAACCGGCGCTGGCGCAGGGGCATGACTATTTCAGGCTGGGCGCAATGTCGGTCAGCCCGGACGGGCGCTACCTCGCCTACGCCATCGACACGGACGGATCGGAGCGGTTCGAGGCGCGGATCAAGGATCTTCTGTCCGGCGAAATTCTGCCCGAAGCGATCCCCGATACGCTGTCCTCGCTGGTCTGGACGTCGGACAGCAGGGGGCTGCTCTACGGCATCGCCAACGAAAACTGGCGGACGGACAATGCGCGGCTGCACTGGCTGGGGCAGGATGTCGCGACCGACATTGAGCTGTTCCACGAGGATGACGAAGGGTTCCGCGTCTCCATCGGTCTCACTTCGTCGGAAAAGTGGATCGTCATCGCGACCGGCGACCATGTGACGAGCGAAGCGTGGCTGGTGCCCGCCGACGATCCCGCCGCCGCGCCGCTGCTGGTGTCGGCGCGAAAGCCGGGGCGCGAATATGATGTCGATGAGCATGAAGACACGCTCTACATCCGCACCAACGACACCCATCCCAACTTCCGGCTGGTGAAGGCGTCTCTCGATGCGCCCGACCGATGGGAGGAAGTCATCGCGCCGGACGCCCATTTCTACCTTACCGATTTCACGCTGTTCAAGCGCTTCTACGTGACGGAAGGGCGACAGGACGGGCTGGACCAGATCGAACTGCGCGATTACGCAACCCACGGGGCAAAGCGCATTCCTTTCCCCGAAGCGAGCTATTCGGCGAGCCTCGACGACAATCCCGAATATGACGTGACGAAGCTGCGCATCGGCTATGAATCGATGGTCACGCCTGACACCGTCTACGACTATCATCTCGACACCGGCGCGCTTGAGGTTCTGAAGGTCCAGGAAATCCCCTCGGGCTATGACGCGGCGCGCTATGCGACCGAGCGGCTGATGATCCCGGCGCGGGACGGGACCGAAATCCCCGTATCCATCGTCTATCCCAGAAACCATCCCCGCGACGGCAGCGCGCCGCTGCACCTCTATGGGTACGGTGCCTATGGCATCGCGATGGAGCCGGGATTTTCGACCAGTCGCCTTTCATTGCTGGATCGCGGCTTCGCCTTTGCGCTGGCGCATATCCGGGGCGGCGACGATCTGGGGCAACAATGGTATCTGGACGGCAAGCTCGACAAGCGGACCAACACGTTCAATGATTTCGTCGATGTGGCGAAGGGGCTGATCGAGCGGGGCTATACGGCGAAAGGGCGGATCAGCATCTCCGGCGGGTCCGCAGGCGGCGAACTGATGGGCGCGGTCATCAACAGCGATCCGGACCTGTGGGGCGCGGTCGTCGCGCATGTGCCCTTCGTCGACGTGCTCAACACGATGCTGGACGAGACGCTGCCGCTGACGCCGGGTGAGTGGCCCGAATGGGGCAATCCCATCGAAGACAGGACTGCGTTCGAGACGATCCTGTCCTACGATCCCTACAGCAATGTGAAGGCGCAGGATTATCCGCCGCTGCTGGTCACGGCGGGCCTCAACGATCCCCGCGTCACCTATTGGGAACCCGCCAAGTGGGTGGCGAAGCTGCGCGCGACCAGGACGGACGGAAACATGCTGCTGCTCAAGACCAATATGGGCGCGGGCCATGGCGGCAAGTCGGGCCGCTTCGAAAGCCTGCGCGAAACGGCGGAGGAATTCGCCTTCATCCTTTGGCAGCTCGGGCTGGCGAACTGATGGCCAACAGCTACATCAAGCAGATCACCGCGCTGCCCGAACATATCGACATACTCGGGCATGTGAACAATGCCGTGTGGGTGCAGTGGATGGAGCAGATTTCGGTCGAACACTGGGCCAATGACGCCGACCCTGCGCATGTCGATGCCTATATCTGGGTCGTGACCCGGCATGAGATCGACTATCGCGGCAATGTGACGGTGGGGGAAACGGTGACGGGCCGCACCTGGATTCCCGAGCCGCCGCGAGGCGCACGTTTCGATCGGCTGATCGAATTCACCGGCCCTGACGGCAGGGTAAAGGTCTCGGCACGGTCGACATGGGCGATGATCGACAGGGAAAGCGGCCGCCTGATGCGCGTGCCGCCGGAGGTCGCGGCCCCTTTTCTGAACGCCACATAAAGGAACTAGCCTGCATGAGGAGTCGTTTCTCCGCCCGTCCTTAACGAGGATAGGAGAGACTGATATGAAGATGATGTTCCGGACCGCCATGGGCGGCCTTCTCGCGGCGTCGGCGCTGACGCTGGCCGCCACCCCGGCGCTTGCTGGCGACGACGAACGGGCGCTCGCCGCCATCGCGCAGGCGCAGGGCAAGATCGACGCCGCCGCTAAGCTTAATCCCTCGCCGGACCTGATGGCGCGCGCACAGGCGTCGCTGCGCCTGGCTCAGGAAGCGCTCAAGAGCGGTAAGGAGCAGAAGGCGATTTCCGCCGCCGTCGAAGCGCAGGCCGCCGCCGACACGGCGATTGGGGAAAGCAAGCAGGCCGCACAGGCTGACGCGCAGGTTCAGGCGAACGCCGCGGCAAGCGCGCAGCAGCAGGCCGATGCCGCAAACGCCCGTGCCTCCGCCGCCGAACAGGCCGCCGCCTCCGCCGCTGCCGATGCACAGGCGGCACGAAACGCCGCCGCCATGGCCGCAGCAGCCCCTGCCACTACCACGGTCACGACCGAAACGGTCAAAACCGCGCCGACTGCGGCCCGCACCACTGCTGCCAGGCGCAAGGTCGTCCGCAAGACCGTGGCGAAGGCGCCCGCCCGCACCACGGTGGCTGAACGGACCACGACGACCGTTACCACCCGCAACTAAGCCGGAGGGGCGCTGCTGCCCTCGCGCATCAGCGTCCCGTCGCTTCGACGGGGTCGGGGATGGCAGGTTCCATCGCCATGTCATCCCGCTCGGCGGCCTGCCGCGCCCACATCGTCGCATATAGCCCGTCCGCACGGACGAGATCGGCATGGCGGCCCCGCTCGACGACGTAACCCTGTTCCAGCACGATGATCTCATCCGCATCCACCACCGTGGAGAGGCGATGCGCGACCACAATGGTGGTTCGCCGCCGACTGATGTCCCGAAGGACGGTCTGGATCTCGGTTTCGGTACGGCTGTCGAGCGCGCTTGTTGCCTCGTCCAATATCAGCACCGGCGGATTCTTAAGAAGTGTGCGCGCGATGGCAACGCGCTGCTTTTCGCCGCCGGACAGCTTCAATCCCCTTTCCCCCACGCGGGTGTCATAGTCCTGCGGCAGAGTCATGATAAAATCATGGATGGAAGCCGCTCTCGCCGCAGCCTCGATCTGCGCCTGCGTCGCACCTTCGCGGCCATAGCCGATATTATAGCCGATCGTGTCGTTGAACAGCACCATGTCCTGCGGCACGATGCCGATGGCGGCGCGCAATGACTGCTGGGTGACGGACGCGACATCCTGCCCGTCGATGGTCACACGTCCCGCCTGAATGTCATAAAAGCGGAACAGAATACGGGCGATGGTGGACTTGCCCGCGCCCGAAGGCCCGACGATCGCCAGCGTCCTGCCCGCGGGCACCGTGAAGCTGACGCCGTGCAATATCTCCCGTTCAGGATCGTAGCCGAAGCGCACATCCTGAAACCGGACCTCGCCGCCCTCGACGTGCAGATCCACTGCGCCCGGTTTATCGGCAATCTCGGCGCGGGTGTCGATCAACCGATACATCGCCTCCATGTCGATCAGACCCTGCCGGATGGTGCGATAGACCATCCCCAGCAGGTCGAGCGGGCGAAAGAGCTGCGCCAGGAGCGTGTTGACCAGCACGACGTCACCGGTCGTAAACTGACCACGGCTCCACCCCCAGACGGTATAGGCCATCGCACCCGCCATCATGAGGTTGGTGATGAGCGACTGGCCGATATTGAGCCAGGCGAGGCTGTTCTCGCTCTTCACCGCCGCCCGTGCGTAGCGGCGCATCGCCGCTCCGTAACGCTTCGCCTCTCGCTCCTCCGCCCCGAAATATTTGACGGTCTCAAAATTGAGAAGGCTGTCGACGGCATGAGCAACGGCGCTGGTGTCCATGTCCACCATGTCGCGGCGCAACTGATTGCGCCATTCCGTGACGGTCCGGGTGAAAATTATATAAAGCGCGACCATCGCCAGCGTGCAGACCACTAGGCCCGCGCCGAACTTGACCAGAAAAATGGCGCACACCGCCGCCAGTTCCAGCACGGTCGGCGCGATGTTGAACAGCAGGAAATAGAGCATCGTGTCGATGCTCTTGGTGCCGCGCTCGACGATCTTGGTCACGGCTCCGGTACGCCGGTCGAGGTGGAAACGCAGCGACAGACGGTGGAGATGGATGAACACGTCGTCCGACAGGCGGCGGCCTGCTTCCTGCCCGACCTTCTCGAAAATGGCGTTGCGCAGATTGTCGAACAGCACGCCGCCAAACCGCGCGCCGGCGTAGGCGACGACCAGCGCCATCGCCAGTCCGGCGGCAGGTTCCAGCCCCGGCGCCATGCGGTCGATCGCCGCTTTGTAGGCAAAGGGCATGACAAGCGTGACCACCTTCGCCAGCACGACGAAGACCATGGCGGCGGCCACCCGGCGACGAAGCGCAGGCGAGTCTGCGGGCCAAAGATAAGGCAGAAATCGCTTGAGCGTCGCCCAGATCGGAGGGACGGGCGAAGTGTCGGGCGTAATGGGCGGCATGATCGCTATGTAGGGCTTCGCACGCGGCCGTCCAATGGTGACGAGAACGGCGATGGCTGCGCGCCTTTAACCCCGCACTCTCTAGCGGTGGTGGCGTGGGCATTTTGCCGGGGGGCTAACGCAAAAAGCCCCGCCTGTGGGGGCGGGGCGTTTTGTGATGTGGGATGTTGGTTGCGGGAGGCTGCAACCACCATTACTTGCGACCTACTAATAGCCATTTTCCTATCAACGCCAAATCCAACGCTAGGAGAATGGTTGCTAAAAATAGCAGCTTTCATTCCGTCCTATTCCGAACAGCAGCGTGAGTATCGGTTACACTACAACTCAACCGCCACGTTCTCCCGGCGAAAAATCCGGCACTGCGCGCCGAACGCGGTCAGCGTAGGTTCGTTTGTCATCTATCACCTCTGACCGACCTGGAACGGGACGCAGGACATCGCCATGCAACTGCGCCCTCAGTTCCAGCCAACGCGCCTTGAGAACCTGCCAGTTGTGATCGTCGTATGTGCCACTGACGACAACAGGGTGAACCCGAATGCGGGGCGGGAGACCATCACCATGATCCCTCCATTTCCGCCATTCGCGAAGCCAAAGACTGTTCTTGCGATCCACACGCCCAATCTGCTGCTCGACAATGCCGGGATTCCACTCCGCGTGCAGTAGAATCACTGTGCGACAGGCCTCATGCAGATTCAGGCCCTCACGCCCGACGCGGGATTGCGCGAGGAGCACCATCGGCCAACTGGACGACCGGTTGAATGCAGATTGCAGCATACGCCGCGTTTGCGGTGCGGTTGCGCCTGACATCATCCTGGCGAAGTTGCCCTCGCGCCCGGAATAGTCGTTCAGCCAGGCATCCAGCCGGGCTTTCTGCGTATCGTTGTTCTCTGCTTCATCATCCCCGGCAAGCTCCAGGAGCAGTTTTTCGAACAGCCCGAGCATTTCCCGCCCCGTCCAGGAAGCGCCCGCAACTTCCCGCCTGCCACCAAGTGCCTCGAGCAAAGCCCCTAATTGAAGGTCTTGTTTGCCGTCCTCATGGCGCAGAATCTCTGACAGAAATGCAGCAGTTCCTCCCTCCAGCGCAAGGTCTTCCAACTCCCGATGAAGCCGTGCGAGTTCAGCCCGGCGCTCGCTCGCCCACTCCTGATAGCGGGTTTTCAACATCACATCGATTTCGTCGACCCCACCCGCCACCGCAAGATCAGGATCCCTCATCGCCGCAATGACAGCTGCTATATTGCTTTCCCCGATCCCGCTGGCAGGCCAGTGCTGTCCGTCTCGCAAACGACGCAGCATCTCACGCGCGTCCAGCAGTCTGGTCAGCACATTCATCGGCATCAGGAACCTGCCGAAGACGAGCACTTTCTCGCCGGCCCGTGTATAGGCCTCGATTTGTCTCACAGCCGCCAGGATCGCGGGGTGGCTATAGATGTCGTTGCTCTCAGCGGTGAAAGCTTCCGTCCAAAACCCCGCCGGACCAACGAGGTTTGCATCTGTCATGCCTGAAGGGCTGTCTTCCTCATCCTCTCCAAAGCCGAACCCATACCCCTGGGCAACGGCGAGCCTGACCCGTTTCACACGCGGATCATCCTGAGGGAGTAACGACAGCGCCTCAGCCGCACAAAAGCGGCGCAACCAGTCACGGGTAAAACCCTCTGCCTCCGGTGAAACCGGGATATCGATGACCTCACGATAATCACCATGACTGTCTTTGAAGACGCAGAATTCGGGGTCACTGCGTTTGTCCCGGCGCAGGACATATGGTCGCAATGCTGCATAGAACTGCCGGGCGGAGGTCTCGAATTCCCCGGTCAGCGTCTCGTCCAGTTCTTCGGTTTGAATCCGACGAACAACATCCACATAGCCGGTGATCCATTCCGTCAGCTCTGCGAGCGCAGTAATATCCTGATCGTCATCGCGACCATTGAGCCGCTCCAGCGTGTCGATCCACTGGCTGGAGTCCAGCTCGACCGGGGTTGCGGTCATGCCCAGACGAAAAGGATCATCCGCTTCCCAGCTTACCGGGCCGAGAATGCGCGAAAGGCTTGAATCTGCGCCGCGCGCCTTGTGGGCTTCGTCAACGACTATGAGATCAAACTGACCCAGGCCATAGCCGATCAGCGGCAGGATCCTGTTCTTGTAATCGTCCGCCGAAAGCCATTTCTGATCGCCGTTAATGGCATCGCGCGGCAGTTCGTGGTCCAGAATCGTTTGGGCAATGTGCCGCGCCGCACGGCGACTGGCATATACATAGCCCACCTCACCCGAATGGAAATTTTCGCGCATGAAGTTGCGCCGTCGGCCGTCAATCAGGCGGGCGACGTTGGGTAAGAGTTCCCGGCGCCAGCCTCCAGCGGGGCCTTCTCCACGATTGGGAAACTGCATGTTCGCGAAGGAATGAGAGATCATTATGATCTCTTCGGCGGCCCAGCCGTTCTCCGGCAACTCACGCTGCTTGCGGCGATCCGAAAGCCACTCCTTATGGCTGTGTAACCGTCTTGCGCTCCCCTCCGCATCGGTATCGTGCAAGAAACCGGAGATGAAACCATCATAGCTGCGCAGCGGCAGCAATGTCTTGTCGTCGGCGTTGAACCGTTTCAGTTCCTGTTGCCATTGTGCCCCAAGGCCCGCAGGCAGAACAATGGCGCTGCGTCCGCCCGCCTCCCGCACCGCTGCGATCAGCGCCGCCGCAATGCGGGTCTTGCCCATACCCACCTCATCAGCCAGCAGGGCCGAGCGTTGGCCCGCCCGGATACGGCACGCTAGTTCTGTGACACTCGCCTTCTGGCCATGATCTAGCAGGGTATCATCAGACGTCCCTGCGATACGATCCAGAATGCTCGCGGCCTCGTTCCAGTCCACCATCACGCGGCCTCCCGTTCCCAGAGCGATGGGTAAGCGCTGAGCTCCCACGCGACGGACACCGCCAAAAGCGCATCTCTCAATAGGTCTGGCGAAACCCCTTCCGGGCGCATACGCGGATCTCCCAGAGCAGGCAGTGGATTTGCCCTGGCGTTCCGGAAGAACTCGAGCATCGTTCTTTCGCGAGACGCGATAGCGCAAAGGTTCTGTTGCAACTCCCGACACCACCTTTGCCAATCCCGCGGGTCCAACCTTGCCTGTGTCTCACAAAGACGCACCAGAAGTTCCATCATCCTGCGAATGGGATAGGCAGCTGGCGGAGCTTCGGTGGTATCTGAGGCGTCGGTGAGCGGCTCTTCGCCTTCCTCACCCTCATCTTCGCTGTCAGCATCACCTGGCTCGGGAAATGAGCCAAGGCTGGCAAGGATATCTTCGACCGACATATCGGAGGGGCGAGCGACAACAAGTGCTTCGGAAGAAATGACAGGCAGCCGCCAGCCGCCCTCCGCGAGTGTCACAATCGCTGGAGCCGGTGCAGGCCATGGACAAGGTGTCTGGGCCTGAGCCGCATCGACACCAATCACCATCACCGATTTGTCTTCGGGGGCCGAGAGCACCCCGTCTTGCCATATAAGCCACGCAACTGGCGGCTGGGTTTCTGGCTCATCGGGGCGCACAAAGCCTTCCCCTTGCTGCAGGGCCTCGGGCGTCACCACATCAGTGAACTGGATCGGCAAAACAGCGGCGATACCGTTCCGCGTGTCTCTGCGTCGCGGCCATTTCAGTCCTTCCGGCAGATCGACGATCACACCTGCCTCAAGGTTTCCCCCGGCGCTTGCGGCACGCTCAAACCCGTTCATGCTCAGATTGCCGGATCCAAGATAAGCCCGTCCCGAGGCCTCGGCCTCGCCCGACGCCAGCACCACAAATTTTGCATGCAGGCACCCATCAGTTCCATGCAAGACAGAGCGCGGAGGGCGCAAGTTCCAGCCTGCGTCAATCAAGGCACCGGCCCGGGCAGCAAGCCCCTGACAGGAGGACGGGTTAAGAAACAGGTCGAGAGCCGCTGTTTTCGTCAGGGATTTCTCCTGCACCAATGCGCGGCGCAGTCGCTCTGGCAGGCCAGCAGCACCATCGCCGTCGCTCTCGAAATAGCCAGACCCGAGGATGAGACGGTCGGCCTTCTTTTTGGTACCCAGGCGCTCGATCACCTGAGGAAACAGCGCCTGATTGCGGCTGTCGATGAAGCGGGGACGCGCGGATGACCTAGGCAAGGCTGTGATCGCGGCCTCCAGCAGGGCGTCTGGCCGGTGCCCGTCAAAACTGCGTTCGATCAGGGCGCAATCTGCCCGCTCGCGCAGCCATCCAAACATCTCATGCGCAGCGCGGATATCGGCAATGTCCTGTGCGTCAGGCACAGCAGAGTCCAGATCGATCAACCAGAACAGGTCGATGCTGCGAGTAAGCGGATCCTGTGTCCAGTTCCCCGTGCTGACAGCGAGACGAATGACATAGCCATCTCCGCCGCGCTTGCGAAAACCCAGAAGCGCCACCTTGGCATGGAGAAGGTTGTAGCCGCGTCCCACGAGGCGCATCCACATCCAGGCAAGTCCCGGAACGTCCGAGATCGCATTCACTGTTGGATGGATGAAGGCGGCCAGCACCGGGCGCGCCATCTCGCCTGTGAATGTTCGGCGGATCTGCCCCAGGACCTGCCGCGTCGCGGTGAAGCCGCACATAAGGCCAAAGTCGCCATAACAATCTTCGGGCGGCATGAAGAGGGAGTAGAGCGTCGTGTTCTGCATCAGACGGCCTCCGATCCCGCGTCACGGCTGCCCGGGTTCACCTTTCCGGACAGCTCCGTCACCAGACAATGAAGATTGTGCAGCCGGAAAAGCTGCGGCGCGAAGGCCTCGTCCTGAGGGGGCCGATTCTCGTCCTGGGTCTCCGAGCTGCCCCGCAACTCGCCCGCAGCCGGCCCGAGAACAATGTGGCCTTCGCGCTGACAAATCACGGTAGAATCGCGCTCGGCCAGCCTCTGAATCAGCTGCTGATCGGACAGATTTCGGATTTCCGCGATAAATCTGCGGCTAGTCTCCTCATTGCCCTGATTGACAAGCGCGCCTTTTGCCGAGGCCAGATCTCGCAATTGTTTCAGCGGCTCGGTGGCGACTTCGGCTGCGTCCGCTTCTGACAGGCGCACAGGCTGATTATCGTCGCGAAGCTTCAGCAGATGCTGTTCCAACTGGTCCAACACCGACAACGCAGCATCGCGCAGATCCATAAAAGCCGCTCCTGCGCGCAAATCCGACCAATGATCCGGCGCCAGCCCCGCCAATGCGGTTTCCTGGTCCAAATGCGCGGAGCTGGGGCCAGTGCCGAGGCGCGCCAGGGCCCGGCGCCGGGTCGAGCCGGGATCATTTCCGTCGAGCAATCGGGCAAGGATCAGTTTACGCACCGCTTCCGGGACAGCCCCAACAGGGGAAAGCACTGCCAGGGCCTCCTTCAGGCCATGTGGCTGTCTGCCATGCGCCCAGGCACCAAGCAAACGGCGCGGTTCTTTCATCGCATTTAGCTCCAACAGCTCTCTGCCAGCGCTATGTATGCGGAACGCGCCGTAGCGGCTGCCCTGCACGAATCCCAGTGCGACCAGAGGTTGCACCATCGCCATGCGGATCGGCTGAACCACATAAGTTCCGCGACGCCTGAGATTGTGGAAACTGCTATCCTTCAAGCCCTGCATCTTCCTCGCCCCTCGCACGCGGCGATCCTGCGGGCCCGCGATGACTTCAAGCATGACGCGCGCTTCGACCGCGTTGCCGACAGGTAGTGCCGGCACACCAAGTTCCTCGGCGATAGAGATCGCCAGAACCGACCAAAGGATGGGCATGGGAAACCACATGCCGCCGATTCCGGGGACCGCCCGATCATTGAAATGACGAACCGCCGCCGCAAGCCCGAGGTTCTGCTGGCGCCGTTGCGAAACCACGGTATCGGGCGCAAGTATTCCCCAGGGCATCAGTTAACTCTGGCCTGTGCGAAAGCTCCCGCTGACGCGCCCTCATCTGCCAGTTCCAGCCAACCGTGATCGACCCAGAACACCGCCACGCCCTGCAGCGGATGCTGCGGGTATAGTCCGGCCAACAGTCCGGCATAGCTGGAAAGCTGTGGCCAATAGGGGCCGAACCCGACACCGCCGCCGCCGGATTTATGGTCGATCAGCATCGCGCCTGCCGGGCCGATGGCGAGAAGGTCGAGGGCACCGGGGATCTCTGCACCCTCGGGCGTGTGGCCAAGCACCGGAATCTCGGCGCGCAGATCCGTATAGCCCTGATCGACAAGCCAGGCTTTCAGCGCCGTGGCGCGCTCGGCCACTAGCGCAAGAGTGGCGTCGTCAAGCCCGGTCGCGAGAGCCAAAGCCGGGGCCAGATCGGGCCGGGTCAGGTATGTGCGCAGCGCCAGATGCAGTGCTGTGCCGCGGTAGGCATCGTTCAGTGCCTTTGGCCAGGGTGCTCCGATGTTGATACGGCGGGACACGGGCGGCACCCCCGCACTACGGGTTTGCGAGGGCTGCAGCCGCCAGGGCGTCAGCGGTGTCACGGGCAACGGCGCAGCGGCACCAAGGCGCAGCGCCGGGGCCGCCCCACCGCCAACATATTCGGTAAATCCCGCCTGTTCAGGCAGCTGCGTGATGACCGCCGGGCAAACCACGCCATTGATGCGCAGGCTGCCCGCCCCGATCTGCGGCGCGCAAGTATCGGACAGGATATGAAACAGGTTCGTAGCCTCGGGCGCGTCTTCTTCGCGGTCCTTCAGAAAACCCGGCCATTCCAGCACCAGCCGGTCACGGGCACGGGTCAGGGCGACATAGAGAAGGTTTTTCGCATTGGCTTCAAAATCGGCGCGACGGTCTTCGATGAAACGGCGGGTCGCCTCGGGCGCGGCAAAGCCGGGCGTGTGGATCAGGCTCGCGGACCCCAGCACCACCGCCATATCGTCGATGCGGTCCAAGGCATCGAAACGGGTCGCAGTGGCCCCCGCACGTTCCTCGATACCATAGTCGAACTCTGCGACGACAGTGATCGGCCATTCCCGCCCTTTGGAGGCATGCCAAGTGACGATCTCCACGGCCTCGGCGCTGTTGGCGGAAGGATCGGGATGACGGTCGAAATCGCGCTCGCCTCCACGGGCGTCGAGCCAGCCGAGAAAGACCTTGGCAGTCTCGCCGTGGAACCCCGAGGCGGATTTGAGATCGCGATGCGCGGCTTCGAACTCACCCGCCTCAGCCTCTAGCCGCATAAGATCGGCGCGGGATTGGGCGGCGTCAGGCTGACGTTCGGCCCAGAGGCGCAGGCCGGCGGCATCCAACACCAGATCAAGGGCCGCACCCACCGGCAGGCGGGCCAAAAGGTTCGACAGAGCGGCGAGCCGCATCAGCACCGGGTCATCCACCAGCCGCCCTTCCATTTGGGCGGATAGCGTCTCCTGCAAGGACAGCGGGTCCGGGCCAAGCGTGCGCAAGAGCAGCCCGGCATGGATATCCGCCGGATTGGCGGCAAAGGCCAGCGCGGCGCGGGCGGCAACAATCACCGGACTTTTCGCCCAGCCATCCTCGGCGATCCGCACCGGAACGCCGCGCGCGCGCAGTTCCTCGGCATAGCGGGCGGCGGTGGTGTGGCGACAGACCAACAGCGCGATATCCGAGGGCCGAGCCGGTCGGGCGGCCTTCGTGTGGCGGTCGGTGATAGTCTCAGTATCAGTCAGGATACGGGCGATGCGCTCGGCGATGTGTTCTGGGGGCTGCGAATACTTTTGTGAGCGCCGTCCCTGCGTAGCGTTCAGCACCTCGATCGCGGGACCTGCGACCGGATCACGGGTCGGTGCCAGTGGGTTATAGCCCGCGCCAAAGAGGCCCGCCCCCATCGCATTGACGAATTGCATGACGGCCGGCGTCGAGCGCCAGTTGCGGTCGAGTGGCTGGGTCGCATCGGGGTTAGCCGCCGCAAGCGCCTGCGACAGGCGCGGATCGGCCCCCTGAAAGCCCATGATCGACTGTTTCACATCGCCCACAAGCAGGGTGCGCGGTGCGTGCTGGCCAAGCTGCCACAGCAGCGCGAATTGCACCGGGTTGGTGTCCTGGAATTCGTCAATGATGACGCAGTCGATCTCGTCCAGCACCGCCTGACGCACGGCGGGGTCGGTGCGCAAGAGCCGCTCGGCCCCCGTGATCATATCGGCGAAGTCGATCAGGCCGAGCGCCTTTTTGCGGGCCTCATAGGCCGCCATCACCTCTTGCGCGCAGGCGATCAGGCAGGACAGGTGCAGCTTGGCATCCTCAAGCGGGCCGGGATGCGAGGGCAGGACATCCGCCGCCGCCATGATGGCCGTGGCGAGGTCGTCATACCCGTCGGGCGTTTTCGTGCGGCTGTTTGAGGTGAAAAGCCCGCGCAAGTTCTGCCAGATACCCCAGTCAAGGGCCAAAAGCCCCGGATCACGCGCCACCCGCCGGAAAAGCGCGAGGTTCTTTTCCAGCGTTTCCTTCGGACCTTTGGCCGCAACGGTAGCCATGCCGCCCTCGGGGAAGGCAGTGATCATGGCTTGAACGGCGGTCTCGAGTGAGGCGCCAGCCGCCGCAGGGTCCTCCAGCACCGGGCCATAAACCGCATCCAGCCGCGCCAGCGCCGGGGCGATCAGGCCGGGGTCACGCCCCTTGTCGCCAAGGCTGCGCAGAAGGTCGATTATCGACAGCACCCGGCCGCGCAACGAATCTTCGACCGTCTCGCCCTTCACGAAGTTCGGGGCATAGCCAAACCGCTCGGGTTCGGCCTTGATCGGGTCCAGCGCCTTGGCATGGGCCAGCGCCTGCCGGATCAAGAGATCACGCTCGGCATCGCCCAAATGACGCGGCTGCGGCGAGGCGCCCGCCGCCAGTGCATGTTCGGTCAGAAGGCGCAGGCCCAAGCCGTGGATGGTCGAGACATAGGCGCGTTCCACCGCCATCGCCTCGGCCACCAGCCCATCGGCCAAAAGGCCGGCGCGGATCCTCTCGCGAAGCTCGCCCGCCGCAGCCTCGGTGAAGGTCACGGCAAAAATGCGCTCGGGCCGGACGATGCCACGTTTCACCCAGTCCGAGAGCTGGGTCTTGATGCGGTGGGTCTTGCCGGCGCCGGCGCCTGCAGGGACGATGACCAGACCATGATCTGCGTTGGGGGCCATGGTCATTCCTCCTCGACCGGGCGGATGAAGGCGGTGACAAGGGCGGAGCCATCGGTCAGCGCATATGGGGTGAAGCCGGCTTCTTTCTTGAAGAAGGCCGCATCCTCAGAGGTGTTCAGCACGACCCGTCCTGCACCAAGTTCGGCCAAGCGCTCCGCCAGCTTGGCTACCGCCCCGGCATTCACCGCATCGCCCATGTCGCGGGCGGGCGAGCCCTCGGGCAAGACCAAACCCGAAGTCAGCAGCCCGCCATCATTCATCAGGTGATAGGCGACCGCCACCTTGCGGCCGATCAGCGGGTCCATGCCGTCACCCTCGCGCCGCATGGGCCGCGCTATCATATCGGCGTAAAGCCCTGCCTGCAGATCCCAGCCCGCCTCCATCCGCTGCCGTCGGCCCTTGGTGCCGCTTTTCTTGTGATCGATGATCAAGAGCGCACCATCAGGCAGTTCAAGGATCGCGTCGGCCTTGCCATGCAGATTGATGCCATGCGCCTCACCGGCCAGCCAGATTTCATTGCCGATGATCCTCGCTTTCAGCGCAAGCAGATGGTCGCGCCAGCGCAGGGCCGCCGCCATGATCTCACGCTCCAGCCCGCGACGCTCCATCTCCCATGAGGGGCTGCGCAGATAACCCGCGTGCCGGGTCAGCGCCCGGCCATAGGCCTCGGGGATGGCAGTTGCCAGCGCCTCCGGTTCGGGGATCGGTTGGTCTTTGAGAAAGACATTTTCAAAGACATCATGGGCGATATTGCCCTTGGCCATCACGTCGAGTTCCTCGGCAGACCAGGACATATCCTCGGCCCCGACCTCGGCCAGAAGCCAGGCGAGAGGGCTGACCAGCAGCGTCTCGAGCCGCGAAGGCGATTGCGGTTTGGCGGTGCCGTCAACGCGCCGCCGCAGGGACAGAAGGTCATGCCCCGGGAAATCGAGAGCCTCGGGCAAGTTCGCAGGTTCCGGCACCGGAATCAGTGTGTGATATGCGACCGGCCAGTCCGCCGGGTTCAGCCGCGACAGATCGATGATCAGATCGCTGGCATCCTCGACGCCCGCCACCGCCCGCGCGACGAGCGACAGCCCCGCCGAGGGTTGCAAGCGCCCGCCTGCCAGATCGCGCCAGGGGATCAGGAATGTGACGCTTTCGGATACGGCCTGAAGCTGCTGGTCAAAGATCTGAAGGCCCTGCGCCAACCCTTCGGCCCTGCCACGGAGTTGAAGGCCGGTGGCATCGCGGATCGCCGCAATCTCGCTGTCGAGAAACAGCGGATTGGCGCGCGGACGGGTAGGATAGAGCCCGTCGGTGAAATCGCTGACGATCAAATGGCGGCACGGGCGCCAGGGCGTCTCGAAGGCAGACCAAAGGCTGGCGCCTTCAAGATTGCGGTCGGGGTCCGCAACCGTGGGCGGCATGACCTGAATGCCACGCAGGATCGCCTCCCAATCGGGGCTTCCCTCGCCGGGCGGCACGGTCAGCCGCGCGCGCACCTGATCGCCCTGCCCGATCCGCTCGCAGATCCGGTCCAGCAGGAAGCGCAGTTGCTGCAGGCTGCCGGCCGAAGCGCGGATATCGTCCCACAGTTCCTTATGCGCGGGCGTGCCAGTGAGGATGGTCCCTCGGAAATCGCCATTCATCAGACCTTCTGCGAGATCGCGCCCGGTCTGGACGGACCAGGGCATCAGGGGAGAAAGCGCGAGGCTCGCCAGAACCATAGCCGGGGTCGGCGGGCGTTTCGCGAGGGCCAGATGCAGCGCGGTCTCGCCAATGACATCTCGCTCGGGTAATTGGCCCGGAAGACCCGAGAGCGGCACTCCCTGGGCTGAGAAAGCGCGCGCGATCTGGCGCAGATCATCGCCCGACAGCACGGCGATTTCACGGGCCGAAACGCCGGACTCAATCAGCGCCCGGGCTTTGGCGGCGGCGAAATCGGCGCAGGCGGCGGGATCGCGCAGACCATAGAACGCGAGGCTGTCATCCAGAACCCCGGCCTCGATATCCTGCGCTGAAACACCGCCTTGCAACGCGTGCAGGCGGCTGCCGATTGCGGCCCGGGGCGTATAGGCGCTTGCGGGAACAGTGCCGAACTCGTCCCGCAACCGGGCAAAAAGCGCCTGCAGCGCCGCAGGAGCTAGAGGATCCAGCGAACCTTCAACCACCGGCAACGAGCCCAGGAACGACCCATGCGGCAGGGCCAGCACATGGGAAATCGGTGCCAGCCCCTCTGGCAGCGCATCCCCCAACCTTTGCCACAACGCGACCAGCGCCAAGAGATGCCGCTTTGCGCGGCTGTCTGGCAGGTGATCGACGTTCGGCACCTTCAGATCCGGCGTGGCCAGCACAAGATCCGTCAGCGCGGCGGTCACCGCCGAGATCGTCTCGACAGGCGCATTGGCAAGACTTTCGGCCCAGACCGGGTCAGGCGCTTCGGCAATGGCACGCCCCGGCGCCCATTCGGCAGAAATGGGGGCAAGGGACAATTCGGCAAGACCGGTATCGGTCAGGCGGTATTGCAGGCCGGAGCGCGGATCAGTGACGAGGAAGGGGTAGTGCATGAATGGCCTGCAATCTGCGGATCAGGAAAACTGTAACGAGGATGAGGGCTTGGGCATCGAGGTCTACTTCTTGCTTCCGGCCGAGCGCGTAGCCGAACCTGCACCGCCAACACGGTCGACCAAGCTAAAGGTTCTCGACATAAGTCACGTAGAAGCCACGGACCATCCGGTGCTCCTGCATCCGTTCTCCCAGCGAGAAACCGTTCATCTTGCGAGGCGTTGGCTGGAAAATATCCAATCCGCGATCCAGAACCATCTTCCAGCCAGTATCCGTCGTGATGTCGCGTGCATGGAGAGTGCCGCTCCCATCGAAGGCCCATGTGAAATCGACGCCCGTGCCTGTGCAGGCTTCAGCAATCCCGTCCAGGCACTCTCGCTGCTCCTGAATGTTCCCATCGTCCGGAGCCGTGACAAGATGCACAGCGATCTGATCTTCAGGCTGTTTGCGCCTGATCAGCATCTCGATCAGTTCCATTACGTTGCGCGCCTGATGGAACTTCCGGATATAGGGGTCTGTGATGATGATCCGCGTCGCGCCATCCGTCCAAGGACCAAAGATCTTGTCGAAACTGATGCCCTTGCGGTTTTCTGTGAAAACGACATGTCCGGGAGTTGGGGGGGAGTGCGGGGCAGCGGTAACGGTAGGCGCTGCGGAAGCAGCCGCCGTTGAGACCGGCTCTGCCGGTACCGACCCAATCTCTTGTTGATTCACACCGTCACTTCCATCGTCGGTTGATCGACGGTGGTAGAACTGGGGGAACTCCTCTTCCTCGAGCGTGGTTACGGCGCGTTTTGCGCCATCAGAGGCGATGTAATGGAAATCTGCTGCCTCAAAGGTGCTGTCGATCCGCAGGAGCTGGTCCTTCACCCGCTTGCGGCATTCAATCGCAAACCGCAGCAGCTCTTCAACTTCGGCTTCTGTCTCGCCTCCATTCGGGAAGATCAGCTTCAGCAGGCCTGACATGGTCTTGTTGATCGCGGCGCGGTCCCGGATATGGGTCTGAACCGGAATGGTGAAATAGCGATCTGGCCGGTGCGAGAAGTCCTCCGCACGCAGATGGCGCAGGATTTCGGCGAGATAGTCGACAATGAACCCATAGCCAGATGTGAACATCTCACCCCGGATGATGTCGACCTCCCATCCAGGCAGATAGGCGTGCAATCGATCGATAAAGGCGCTGTCGTGGAACTGCGGCGGCAGAGCTTCGAACAGGTCCGTATTTTTCAGCATCCAAGGCACGTTATGGTCCGTGTTGCCGACGAAGGCGAAGCTGGCCTCGGCGCCCATCGGATTTACACCACGAGAGAACTGCTTGTTTGCCATGTAGTTCTTCATGATATCGACAAGCGCCTTGTTCGCCGTCTTCTCGCGGCCGGCAAATTCGTCAAAGGCCACGACATCCCAAAAGCCGACCAATCCGATCCGCCCATTGGAATTGTTCACGAAAAGCTTGGGAACCGTGATTTCACCGCCCGAGATCAGCTGACCATGTGGTGAAAACTCGGAATAGATATGAGATTTTCCCGTCCCCTTGGGGCCAAGCTCGATGAGGTTGTAGTTACGCTCAACAAATGGCACCAGGCGCAACAGTTGCAAAAGCTTTGACCTGCGCCCGAACAGTGACGGGTCAAAGCCGATGCTCTGCATTAGCAGATCGATCCATTCCTCCGTGGTGAACTTGTCACGCGTCTCGCGATAGCCGTCATAGTCCACGCGGGCGATCTGGATCGGCTTCAACGTGTCGATGATCCAGGGAGATATCCTGCTGTCTTCCGAGAATTCGTACTGCACATCGGCGATGCACCAAATACCCGTAACCAGCAGTTTCGGATGTGCCTTGACCGTGGCACTGTCGATGGCAACCCGCTTGATTCCGAGGTTTTCGAAAACCGCTTCATAGGCATCAGTCTTTTCATTCAGCGCCACGCTAACCTGATCGATGACCTTGTAGCGGCCTCGCTCCTTGATCGTCGACTGAACCAGCCCCGCTTCGGAACGATGGACGTAGTGCTTGCGCAGGATGTCCTTGACCGTTTCAATGCCTGTCGCAATCGAGGCTTCGTCATCGGTCGCGCAATACTGGCCGAGAAGGTATTCGAGCACATAAGTGGGGACAATGGCGTTCCCCTTCACGGCCTTCACCAGGTCCTTACGGACCACGAAACCGGCAAAATGCTCATTGATCTTGTCATCAAGGGTCGACATCGGCACCTCAGAAATCGAAATCTGTACTGATCCCGCGTTTCAGCAGCAGCGGCTGCGAAGCGTGATCTTCGAAATGGCTGGTCTTGCCGATGCGCGTTCGCAGCTTCAGGAAGACTGTCTGATTGTTATAGGCGTCTGCCGCCTTGGACAGCAGGAAGCTCCGCGACAGCTCGCGCTCGCGCGGGTTCTCAGACGTGAAATCGAATTCCAACTCGGCTTCGTCTGAGATGAGTGTTTTATCGTCGGCAAAGATGGCTGCATGCACCTGCCGGGGCTGCTGCTTGTCGGTCACTGGCTCCGCCTGATAGAAGGTGACCTGGATCTGGCCCGTGGTGATCTGAGCACGGGGTGGCGGAATGATCTGCACCGAAACCTGTCCGACATCCTCCTTGCGCTGCTTGCCGACACGCAGGACCGGCAGGACGATCTCCTGCAGGCTCGCCCCGCCATGGACAAAGCGGCTGCCCGATCCTTTGACGCGCAGGCGGTTGATCGAGTTCGGGATCAGAATGTCCTGCTCACCTTCCAGCCCAAGCTGTGCAGCAGAGAACTTCTTCATGCCGCCACTGCTGTTAAGGCTCCGGCCGATCACGAAGCGCCGGTTTCGTGTAACGATCTCGCCCTCCGGCTCGCTCAGCGCGAAGCCGCTTTCTTCCAGAGCCTTGTGCTGCCACAGGAAGCCGTGATCGGCGGTGATCAGGATGTTCGAGAAATTGGCCGAAGTCAGCTTCCGCACCAGCTTCACCAGATCCTCGATGGCAGCCTCTGCCGCAGCTGGGACATTTTCCTCCGTGGCGAGCTTGTCGCCAATCGCGTCGATCTGGTTGTGATACAGATAGAGGACATCATGATCCCGGAAGAGGTCTTTGCCCTCCGATGATCCCAGATTCATGAAATCCTTAGCCGCGAGAACCTTTACCCGGTCTCCAGCCCGGCCCGCAGCAAGCGCCTTTTCACGCGCAGCGGCCCCCATGGTGCTTTCACCGTCCAGCAGCACCAGATCATTGTCGTCGCGGATCGCCAGTTGTCGGTGCGGCAACAGCGCCGCCATACCAAGCTGCGTGTAGCTCGGCAAAACCCCGATCATCGGCTTCAGTTCAGCATCGAACCGATTGAGCTTGCGTATCTCGCGCAGTGCCTCTTCGGCCACCTCATAGCGCAGCGCATCCGAGATAATGACAACGACCTTCTGATCCTTGCGCCGGTATTCAGCAGCCTGCCCCCGGTAAAAATCCACCTGACGTGGAAAGCCCGGGACCGCCCAGTCCGTGAGGCGAGCCACCTGATCCTGCCAGGCATCGTTCAACTTGAGCACGAAATTCGTGGTGTAGCGGTTCTCAACCGCCTCATAGAGCGCCGACAGCAGCCCCGACTGACCGCTTTTCTGCATGTGATAGATGAACTTGCGATAGAGCTGGTCCAGTCGAAACCAGCTTGCGGAATAGCGCTTCACACCATCGGACAGGCTGGTCATCGTCAGATCAGCCTCGGCCAGCGCCTGCTGAAACTCGGTCGCATAGCCAATGGCCTGATAGACATCCGCGTAACGGCTATACCAATGGCTCTGGCGGCGATCGCGCACCCATTTCAGAACATCTGTCGCGGGCAGGCTCTGCTGGGCCAGCCCCTCAACGATGGCGACGACGATCCGCCGATCCACTTCCTCGAAATGATCATGCGGCATCAGGGTGCGGAAATCGCGGGAGGCCAGATCGTCCCTGATCTTCAGCACGTCCTGATAATCGCCCGACAGCTTCTCGAACGCTTCACCCCACCGGCGCGAGGCGCTCCAGCGGCGGAACATCAGAGCGGCATCGGTATTCAGGGGCGCAGCCTCCCCCATGGCCCGCGCCCAGGTGCTGGAAAACAGCGTGATGGCGAAATCCTGAAAATCCGGGGTATCCGTCCTATAGCCGTAGCGCGCCGAAACCTCTTTCCAGAAAAACTCCGCCAGCCCAACCCGGTCGATGAGCCGCAGTGAATCATCCTGTCCATCAGCCAGTTCAGCCAGCAACGCCTCGATCACCGTATCGAGATCGCCATCCGCACCGGCGCAGACCGCCAGCATCTTGCGGCGAACATCGTTGGCGCTCTGCGACGGGCGCTCGCGCTCGATGGCGCGCAGGGCTTCCAGCCGCTTGCCGGAACGGTAGAATTCGGCGTGATCGCGCACGGCGGCTTCATATTTCGCCGAAATGCCCAAATCCGCCACCCAGATAGCCGCCTGATCGGCGCGAAAGACGGCGCTCGCCAGTTGCACATCCAGCAGCCAGTTCTCGGGCATCGGCGGCTCGGGGCCATCCTTGTAGAGCAGGAACCGCGCCTTCGGCTGCTGCCGCAGCACGCGGTATTTCAGGCCGAACTCGTTGTTGGCGATCTCCAGCTTGGTCACGCCGGGCAGATCAACCGCATCGAATGCCGTGCGCAGATCGCGGGCGGCGTCATACCAGAAAACGATGCGATGGCCCTGATCCTCATAGAGCCGCATCAGGCCGGCGGTGATGCGGTCAGTCATCCGCAGCCTCCAGCCCCTTGATCGGCTTCAGCGCACCGGCGAACAGCGGATAGTTGCGCTTCACACCGTCATCGAGATCGATGGCGATCTTCTGCTGCGCCATCGGATAGACGACATCGCGTTCCCATTCGGTCAGCTCGGCGATCTGCTTGATGACCGTGGCCGTTTCCTTCTGCGCCTTTGTTTGCTGGGCGGGTGTAGCGGCAGGATCGTCGGCCAGCTTCTCCAGCCGGGCGCGCTCCACCTCCAGCTTATGGATGAATTCGCGCACATACTGATTCAGCACGACGGAGACGGTGTCGGGCCGGTAGCGGTGCATATAGATCAGTGCATTGAAGCTGCCCTTGGGGCTGGAGAACATCCAGTAGATCGGGCGCTTCTTGTAGCGGCGCACGTGATAATCGAAGAAATCCTTCGTGAACCAACGGCGCAGATCCTTGCCAAGTGCCGTCTCAACGAAGGCGAGGTTTTCGCGGAACTTCGCCTCGCCAAAGGTGATGCGCAGGAAGTCACGGGCGCGCGTGACGATGTCATCGGCGAACCAGTCGGCATCCAGCACCGGGATGACATTGTCGCGGTCTGGCGCGAAGCTGGGTTCCGGCACACGGGCCAGATACTCCTCCATCCCTTCGCCCTGATTGGCGAGGATCAGGCCGGGCGCGTCGAGACTGTAGCGCCCGAACATGCAGCCCACGGCATAGTGGAGGAATTCGGCCACAGTATCCTCACGCAGCCGCGCCTCACGCTCCTCTTCCGTGCCCTTCACGCCATAGCGATAGGCCGGGTTGCACGTGAGGGTGATTTCCTCAATCGGCACCTCGGGGGTCAGCTCGTCCTGCAGACCATAGGCGTCGATGAAGATGCGGTTGTTCTCCTCCTCCAGCCGCTGCATCTCATCGGTCATGCCTTGCCAATGGGCGCGAAGCCGGGCGAAAGAGCCGGCCAGCGTCTGATCCCGATGCTCGGGCGAGAGGAGCGGCAGAGTGGTGAAATCCCAAGAGGTTTCGTAGGCATCCCAGTCGGATTTACTAAGATCGATGCAGGCTTCGGTGACACTCTTAAGCGCATCACCGTTAGCCTTTATCTTGGCTGGCAATATCGGGAGCGACTTAAGGTTCCCGACTTGAAAGTTGAGGGTCGGATTGAGTGCTCGCAAAATATTGTAGCAGAGATTGCTACAAAGAAATCCGGTAACCAACTTGGGCGTATCTACAAACAGTGAAGAGCCGCTTACATCAAAAACAAATCCGGGATACGTGTAACGCGCTGCAAAGCTCGAACTCGAAATGAAGGTCCAAGTAACGCCTTCAAGAAAATAATGACTTTTCCCGTCATGGCGATGGCCCGAGAAAGTGGCCATCAGACTGTTGCCGAATTCGTCATATCTCAGGACATACTCACAATTGCCGAACCACTTTCGAAATTCTCCACCTTTGTTATACGGAAACCATTTATCTCCGCTCGCAAGTGCGGCGTCTCTGGACTGGTGACGCGACCCAAATTCTTGAGCGTTGACTTCCGACCAAAGACGCACAA
Organism: Sphingobium amiense; assembly: GCF_003967075.1. Lineage (NCBI taxonomy): Bacteria > Pseudomonadati > Pseudomonadota > Alphaproteobacteria > Sphingomonadales > Sphingobiaceae > Sphingobium > Sphingobium amiense. Next base: position 3,630,881 of record NZ_AP018664.1, on the reverse strand, counting down.
CTTCTTCATTCTTTCCAGTTGACAGGCCGTGTTTGACCTCAGCGCTCTCCTTAAGGGTTTCCGCCTCTTCGAAGATCTTAAAATATCTTTCGCTTAGCCAATATGCGATTGGGCTACCCGGTATTTTCTCGAAATCTTCCGCCGAGGCGCGGTGAAACCAGCCGCAGTTCGGATTTTGAATTGCTTCTTTAAGCTGCGCTTCTTTTTCAGCCTCGGAACTTCCATCTACAAGGCGGATGAATGTGCCTTCGTGATCCAAGCTATGAGCATTCTCGATCACGAATGCAGTGGTGGAAACCACCGCTCCACCGATGCTGTCAAAAGCCCGCTCTCCCAAATGTGCCATGGACAAGATCATGGCATCCGACAGCAACTTCACGCGTAGTTTTTCATAGGACGACAGGAACATCCAAGACTGCATGTTTATCATCGCCATCAGGCCGCGCTTAGCGCAAAGCCCAAGCGCTCGCTCCATGAACACAGCGAAAAGATCGGACTTGCTTTCTGGATAGCTGGCCTTGACGAAATCGCCCAGTTTTCCGTTCATACCTTTGCCGCCCATATAGGGTGGGTTGGCGACGGCGACGTGATACTTCGGCCCCAGCGCCTCGGCCATGCGCAGCACGGCCACAACGCGTTCCTGCACCTCCTTCAGCAGCAAATCGGCCCCGAAATCACGCGCCTCCACCACGCGCAGCGCCTCGGCCGGATCGCGCAGCTTAGGCACGATCAGAGAGCCAAAGTTCTTGGCCCGCTCGAACTGCCCCAGCGTCTCGCGCAATTCATCGGTGAACAGATCCTTGCCCACCACGGCGGCCACGTCTTGCATCTCGGCAGGCGTGAAGCGCACATCCTGCAACACGACGATGTCGGGCTTTTCCTCCATCCGCAGGAATCGCCGCCGCCCCAGCCTTGCCGCCGCCTTCATCGACATGGCAAAGGCTGCCAGCGCGCCGGCGCGGTCGTCAATCTCGATTCCGGTCAGGTTATGCTTCAGGATCAGGCCGGGAATCTCGGCCGCGTCATGGCCTTCCTCGGCATAGATTTCATAGAGCAGGTCGAAGGCATAGGTCAGCATATGGCCCGAGCCACAGGCCGGATCGCAGATGCGGATATCCTCGGGCCGGGTGATGCGCAGGAAATCCGTCTCCGGCTCTTCCGGCGCGATGTAATAATCCATCTTCGCCGCCAGCTTCGATTGCGGGCGGTTCAGCAGCCACAGCCGCCCCAGCGAGTTTTCCACCAGGTAGCGGACGATCCAGTGCGGGGTGAACAGCTGTGTTGCGGCGGGGATATTCTCCGCAGTGATCTTCTGGTTCTTCTTCAGGCCAGCAAAGACCTGATCCTTCTTTTCGCTGATGTAGAACTGGTAAAGCCAGCCGATGATCTCGACATCCTGGCAGGCATCTTCGGTCATCACCTCCCGCAGGCGGGCAAGGATGCTGTCCGGCGACAGAAGATCGTCGGGCATCAGCAGTTCGGTATAATCCTCGGCCCGGTCGAGCATGTCGGCACGCTCGAACATATAGGGCATGGCGCCATGCCATTCGTTGCAGGCATGGATCAGTAGCAGCCGATAGGCCTCGGCCTGCCCATCATGGGCGGGGCGTGTACCGTTCAGATATTCGGCAATCTCAGGCCGGGCGCGATCCGGCAGGTTGCCTGCCATCGCCTCGGCCAGAATCTCGGGCCGGGTAGCACCATCGGCAGGCGATACGACGCGCGGGTTGGTCAGGCCCGTCACATCCATGAAGCGCAGCGCGGTGAAACGGTTGAACCAGGTGTAAGCGGCCTGTTCGATCACATGGGCACGGTTGCTTTTGGCGGCCGCTTCCAGCCTGGCAATTGCCTTGGGATGTTCGCGGCGGGCCGCTGCGCTCTCGGCCAGCACCATGTCCAGCCGGGCGGTGACCTGATCGATCAGCAGGTTGCGCGCGTTTTGCGCAAATTTCTTCAGGGCGTTGGTATCCATCAGACAATCACTTTCTTGCCCGCGCCGATCTCGGCCAGCAGGGTCTTTTTCATCTCGTCGAGGTAGCGGGTCACATCGTCTGCATCTTCGAGATAGGCTTTCCCGATAGAGACGGTGATCGACTGGGCGTTGACATATTGGGGCTTTGCCGGCTTCGGCGGCACATATGGCTTGGCCTGGGCTTCGGCCACGCCGCCCGCAGGTTCGGGTTGAGGCGTGGGAGTTGGCGCCGGTGCAGGCGTCAGTTCGGCGATCCGCGTCAGCGTGTCGGCCAGAAGGTTGGAACGCACTTCTGTCGCCCGATGGCGCAAGGCCGGGATCAGAGTTTGCGAGGCCACGCTGGCTTTCTGCGCGGCAAGCTCATCGCGAATTCGCGTCTGCTGCTCTGGCGGTAGCGCACGGAATTCCGAGGTCTGGGTGGTTTTCTCGGCCACCTCTTCAATCGCCGCTATGACGGCGTTGCGCTCTGCCAGAACAGTTTGTTCGATACGCTCCTTCAGGGCGTAGAAATCCGCTTTCAGTTCCTGAACCGCGGTGCCCTTGAAGCACTGCGGATCGGCCAGCGCCTGACGCAGCGCATCGGCGGCAGAATCTTCGGCAAAGGTAACGTTCTGGTCCTGCGCCGTCAGGAAAGCGCGCACCTCGTCGTAGATGCCCTTCTGCGGTCCGGACATGAAGTTGCGGACCTTGTCGAGGATATCCTCCTTGGCATCCAGCAGCTGATCTTCCTGCCCAACCGGGCCGGTAATGAACCAGGTCGCCGACTGGTCGCACATGCTGTCGAGCATGGTTCGCAGGGGGTCGAGGGCGGCGGCGAAGGGGTAACCTGCTATTGCCCGGCTCTCTTTCTCAAGATCACTGGCCATTTTGCGTAGTTGCGTCTGCCACTCCGCACCCAAGCTGCGCGCGTCATTCCCCGAAGCGGGCAGGTCGAACAGTGCTTGGAACAGTTCGCGCGATTTGCGGATCTGGGCCGCGGTAAACTCGATCTGCGGAGAGAGCAGAATATTGCCAAGGGCATGGCTGTTGCGCAGCCCCTGCACCAGCAAATCCCCTTCCAGCAAAGCACTGTCGGCCCGTGCCTCAAGCTTGCCGCGCGCAACAAGGCTTGCAGTCAGGCACAGCACCGCAATGGACGGCCAGCCATAAGGTTTGGCGCCGAACTTCTCGACAAGTGCCTTGACGGAGACCCGCGTCCCAAGACGCATCTGGGCCTGAGCGTGATTCAACACGTCCTGCTCGGCTTCGGTCAAACCGCTGCCTTCGCCGCCGAAAAGCCCGCCATCGACGCGTCCGGCACGCCCAAGATCGGCTTCGGTGTAGGTGGCGCCGCGCAGCACAGGCAGGCTGGTATAGACCTTGTCGACCAGGACCTGGAAACCTTTGACCAGCCGTTCCTGCGGATCTTCGCCGCCGATCTCCAGCTCGGCACCGCGCACGAAAAGGCGAGCATCCGCGATCAGGCCGCGCAGCCGCTGCACCAGTTCCTTTTCACGCCGTGTATTCTGGTCACGCTTTTCCGCAATGATACGATCACGACCGGGTTGGGCATCCCCGCTGGTGACCTGACGCGCAAATTTCACGGTCTGGAGCCAGAGGACGAGATCGCGCGTGAAGCGCACATCACGTCCCAGCAGGACAACCATCTCATCGCTTGCCATGCTGTTCGAGCGAACCACATCCGGCGCGTCGGAATCGTCGCTGAAGGGTGAGATGATATTGACGGAAAGCTCATGTTCCCGGTTCAGGCTGTGGCCGTCAAGCTTGCGGGTGAAAGCGTAATCGACACCCGTGCCAGCATGCTTGATCTTGCTGTGACGGAGGATCGCTCCAAACGCCAGTTCATCGAGCTGCCGTTCTATCTCGGCGGGGTCGACGGCAATCGCCTTGATCTCGGCCTCGACGTCCTTTTCTTCATTGGTGAGGAATTCATAGACCTCGCCGTTGCGCTGGATCAGCGTCTGACGCTCCAGAAGCGACAAAGCCTCCTCGATATTGCGGCGCTGCTCGGTCTGGTCCGCCTCGAACCGGGACAACAGGAGGATCGATATGTTGCGGGCAGTCGGTTTGAATTCCTTGACGTATTTGACAAGGAACAACACCTTCAGCACCCGCACGGCAAAATCATCGCCAAGGTTCTTTTCAGCCAGTTGGATTGACTGCTGAACCGATGACTTCAGGGCGGTGCGAATCCCCTCGAACATCAGGTCAAAGGTCGCCAGCTCCCCAACCGGCGTGTCGGCCAGCTTTTTGGCCACCTCCTGAAACACCCCCAGCATAGAGCGTTCGCCGACCGAGCTGTGCTTACCCTCAAACGCGTTATGCTGCGAGAGGCCCATGATCGCGCGCTGGAACAGGTCATACTGGTAGTTCGGGAACGGGTAGCTCGCGACGAACTGGTCTTTTCCGGAGAAGTTCCTGAACTTGAAGGAATTATCGCCGAAATCGAACAGGGTGCGCAGGTTGTTCTCCTCAGCATCGTAAAGATTGCCAAGGGTGATCTGACCGGCCTCGGTCTTAGCCAGAAGGCGGCGCTGGATGACTTCGGCCACATCCTGGGAATTCAGAGGCATCCGGTTGGCGAAGCGTGCCTGGATTTTCGAAAAGTCATTTTCTTGCTGCGCGGTCAGATCCCCGATAACCGAACCCATGTCCTGCTGGGCAGTGACAACAATCCAGGCCTGCCCCTTGCACTTAGTGTTCAGGCTTTCGGCAATGGTTTGCAGGTTCGTCATGAGCTTGACGTTGTCAGCGATATACTGCCCCACCTCATCGACGAAGAAATTCAGCCGGAACTTCGGTCCCTGCGCATCGATCCATGACTTCACCATATTGGCAAAATCTTCGATCGAGACCTTCGTATCCTTGCGATACTGACCAAGAATATCCTTGACCTCATCGCCCGTGACCTCGGCAAAGGCGGCGGCAATGTGCTTGCCTTCCATCAGAGCCTGTTCGCGCCCGCGCTCCCAAGGCTTTCCGGAAGACTGCGCAAAGGCCGCTTTGAAGGCATCGAGCTTGCCGCGGCTGTCGAGATCACGCTCGAACTGCGCGATATGCGGGAGCTTGCCATAATAGCCGCACATCTCGTCAAAGACCTTCTGGAAGACGGCCAGAAGTGCATCGACATCCGTCTTCGAGATCACATCCGCCTTCTGGTCTATATTGAACAAGACCGACCGGGACGGGATCGACACTGCCTTGCGCAAGGCCCCCGCCAGCATCGGGTTGCCCGCGAGCTTGCGCTCAAATATCTCGATGGCGTGCTGCCCCTCGACCTCGTCGTTCTCCAGCAGAAGAGCGAGCATCTTCAGCAGGTGAGACTTACCTGATCCGAAGAAGCCCGAAATCCACACGCCGTTCGCGGTATCGTAATTGTTGTAGGCGTCGAGGAATTGCTCCAGTCGGGCGCCGATCTCGTTGGTGATGACATATTCATCAAGCTCGGTCAGGAGGCTGGCCTTGTCGTCAGCCTTGATCACCCCATCGATCGAACGGTCGACCGGCTTGGCAAAGATATCACGCAGAAAAGTAGCCATCGGTCAGACCTCGTAATTCATGATATTGAACGCGCGGTAGTATTTGTCGTCATGGAGCAAGCCGAACAATTCCAGCGATGCTCCTGTCGCCAGCGCGTGTGTGTATTTTCCCGGAAAGAACATGACCGTCGGGCGATCTTTCGCGGTGCTTTGCAGGTTGTTGAGTACGTTGTGCGACCTCAGGTAAGGGTAAACCTCACCTACGCCTGACAGGAAGATCACGTCGTGCGGGACTTCTTCGATGCGCCGCGCAATCTCTGGAATGAGGTGCGCCTGCGGGTCCAGAACGCCCTGCAACAGCTCCTTGAGCTCCGCCTTTTCCGTTTCGACTTCAACCTCAAGGATTTGCTCGAAGATACCCCGGTCTTCGAGGATCCTGATCGAAAGGTCATAGAGATCGATATCAAGTACGCGCACACCGGCGTGGCTCAGCCGGGCGATCAGATCCTCACGATCCTCGCCCAGGCTCAGTCCGTCTTCGGCATCAAAAGCGCAGATGAAAAAGGGAACCTCGTTTCCCAGCCCTTGCTTTTGCAAGAACCGATCGCTGGAAACTACCCTGAATAGGTGCTCGGCGCGGGCGCGCCGATCAGTTTTCGTGCCCACCATTACCCCCCATTTCCGGGAAAGACCTGCAAGTCCGCCGGATTACTCTCCTCAATCAGCCGCTTCATGCGCCCCGATAACCAAATCGGCTGAATTCTACCCTCGACGCTTATCAAACCAACTTCACGCAATATCCGAAACAAGACCTGACGCAATTTTGCGCAGGTTGAAGCTGAAAGAGCGGCGAGGCCGGGATCGCTTTCAGCCTTCTCCGCGAGAAAGCGGTCAAAAACCTCATGGCCCAGGTCGAGCCGCCATGATTGGTAGCGTTCGCTGATCACCTCGACGGCGAATTCGTGGACAAAACGATAGGTCCGGCAGACCGCCAGCCACATCATCGCCTGCTGCTCGGCGCGGTCAGCCTCTACCGACAGGTAATGACGTTCGGCATCGGAGAGATGGCCTATCCGGTCGTACACTTCACGAAGCGCGCGGGTTTGCGAGGCCAGTTTGGGTAAGGATGACGCGCCCTGGGCCAGCAACCGCTCACGAGCAGATGCCCAGTTCTCACCGGGTTGATAAGCTTGAGCAATCACGATGCTCTCATTGAGCATCAGCCCGCCCACACTGAAGGACATGCGGTATTTCGATACGGTAGCCATCATCGAGGCGCCGCCCCGCTTGCTACGTCAGCCTCATCGAATTCCTGCTGCGCACGCTCAAGGGCGGCCGCAACCTCGTCTTCGTCAGCGGCAACGATATGCTGGGTCCGGGGATCACGCAGCCTAGCCCCATCAAGGAGTCCTAGCCGCTTGAGCACATAGAACAGCATGGCGTAGCGAACTGTCAGCACAGCGCGCCCGTCCGCCATGTTGTAATCCTTTGCGACCACCGCCTGCTGACCGACCGACAGATCAGGATGCGGCACAAGGGTGATATCGTAGGTTTCCTGCCACAGCCGGTCCTGTGCCGCAGCAGCACCTGGCTCGCCGAACTCGCCGAATCCAAGGACACGCGAGAGCAGGAAATCCTTGAAGCGCTCCGTCTCATGGCACCAGGCCCGCACATGCCAGCGCAGGCCATCAAAGCCGAAGGCATGCGGGGTAATCCGCCGCCATGCCGGATCGGGCCGATCGCGGTTCATGGATTGGTAGTGAAGATCCAGCGATCTTTCCTCCCGCACTGCCGCCAGAACTGAACGCAGAACTTCAGTATCGACCTTACGGCGCAAAGTCAGAGCGATATCCATGTCAGGCGGGGCAGCGAGCCAGTTCGCCCCCGCGTCGGCGAAACCTTCCGCCATCGATCGGAGCCGCATGAGATAGGCGTCCGGGTCAGGGTCTAGAAACACCGGCTGAAATTCCGGGCCGGCTACGTAGCGGCGAGCGCTTTTGTCATAGACCGCATTCTGCGGCGCACGCTCCTGATAATGGGTCAAGTCCTTTGACGCCTGCGGAACGGAGACGCCAAACGTATCGATCAGGTCAGAGCGATTGACACCCCCCTCCCAGAACAGGCGGAATTCGATGAACTCCAACCGCCTCTCGACACCCCATTTCAGCATTGCTCGTCCCGCCGCACTTGAAAGGATAAAAAGTATATGGGACACCTTGCGATGTCCGTATACTTTCTATTCTAACAAACCTCAAACTGTCAAGCCCGAGGAAGGCCGGATGCGCACCGTGTCACCGTGCACAAACACGGCGGGGCAAAAGCGCTATCGAAGTCGGTCAGCCTGGAGGTGGGCAGGGCCACGACATCTTCGATGCCGACACGGTCGATGTCGATTGCAGCCAATGCTACGGCGTGATCGTACAGTGCCGTCAAACCCTATTTTCGCCGGGCCAGCCCTGTCAGCGATCGTGCCAGGCTCAACAACCGCCGAGACGCCGGATTGTCGTTTTGCGCGGACCAGACCATGCTGAACGGCAGCACCTCATCCGCAAGTTCCCGGTAGGTAATCCCTGGAAACTGGGCCACGGTTGTTGCTTCGCTCGTCAGAGTGAGGCCGCGACCGAGAGCGACCAGCGATAGGATATTGTCGCGGCCGACCTGCTGAGACTGAATATCGAGGTGGCGGCCGAGACCCGCAAGGTGAGCAACCAAATAGTCGTGGATCTCCTGACCCGGCGCAACGTCACTCACAATGAACCGCTCGGAGACCAAATCGCCCCATCCAAGTTCCGGCTTGCCCGTCAAAGGGTGGTTATCGGGCAGCACCACGAAAACCTTCTCGCACCATAAATGCTCCGCCTCACAGCCATCCCATGCCGCGGTTCCCGTGATGAATGCGACGTCCAGACAAAGTTTCCGGACAGCCGCGATGTGCTCGGGCGGATTGCCGTCAATAAGGTCGACCTGCACGTTCGGGTGGCGCGTGCCGAAGGCACGCAACAGATCGAACAGAAATCCTGACGCAAGGGACGAAAATATCCCGACCTTGATCAGCCCTTGCTCTGCCCGGCCAACCGCCGCCACCTTGGTCACCCCAATGTCGATCTGGCGGAGAGCATGGCGAGCGTTGCGCAGGAATTCCCGCCCGGCAACGGTCAACCGCACCCCGCCAGCATGACGCATGAAAAGCGACGCCCCGAGTTCATCTTCGAGATCACGGATTCGTCGGCTGATGGAGGATTCCTGCACAGAAAGCGCGGCAGCAGCCTTGCGAAAACTCCCATAGTCGACGGCGGCAACAAAATATCGCAACTGGTTCAGCCGGACCGCAGATGTACCGGGTTTCCCCTCAACGACGTTTGTGAGGCTATCATCAGGCGAGGTCTGATTGTTCCCGATCACAGCCATGGTGCATCATCCGAAACAGCGTTCGGCTTCTGACGGGCACCCCGCCATCATCAACGCGAAAATCGATCTGTGTGCGTTCATCAGCTCTCCGCACATCCTCAAACTAAACGACGTTCAGTTACCGAATGCTGCTTCTTGACTTCCGTCCCGTCAACGAAAAAAGTAAATGTCGTTTAGTTTTCACGACAAGTTGCAACAGGCACCGGAATGGCCCGTCCCCGGAAAGAGCAAGAACTTGATATTGCTCGTCGTGCGATCGACGAAACGATCCGGCTGCTGTCAGAGCGTGGCGACCTCGACGTACCGTTGACTGCGGTCGCGCATGCCATCGGTTGCACAGCACCAGCGCTTTACGGCCATTTCCGCAACAAAAGCGCCTTGCTGCGCGCCGTTCGGGAAGAAGGGTTCAACCGCCTATACAGGGAAAAGCTGGCCATCTTCGAACAGATGCGCGGCAATCCATTCGGCTATTTGCGTGATGGCAGCTATGCCTATGTCCGCTTTGCCCTGGAAAACCCCACGCTATATCGGCTGATGTTCACACCGCCGCCGAAGCTCGGGGTCAGCGATGACCCGTGGTCGAGCGAAACCGGGAGCCAGATATTCAATCTGTTTCTGACGGGGCTTCGCTGCTCTCAGGAGGAAGGTTTTTTGCGCGGCATGGATCTGAGTCGCTACAGCTTCATGTTCTGGTCAACGGTACATGGTGCGGTAAGCCTCACCCTTCAGAACCGGGAAATGGATCAGCCCGCCAAATGGGACGCGACACGAAAGGCCGTCGATACGTTGATGGAAATCATCGCCGCGACGCGCAATGGCACGCGCGGCACCTCATGAGCGAGATCTTCGGGCGCTGGCAAAGCCCCGATCTGTCGCAATGAACCGCTCCAGCATCGGCACAATCAGCCTGACAGGATCGGCAGCGGGCTGGCCGGTTTCGCGAGCCAGCACTTCGGCATAGGCGGCAAGATCGCGGTGCAGCGGCCCCGGCAGTTCCACCGCCACCTTCACGGGTTTGTCTTCGATGAGAGGCCCGAGCTTCAGCTTCGTCATGGTCAGTTCCTATAAGGTTCGAGTACGAGATCGCGGGTAACGATGACCCTGACCGGGTAGCCCGGCCGGATCGTCAGGGTCGGCGCGACCTGCAACTGGCGCTGGACGATCTGTTGCCCTGCCTGATTGATGGTATCCTGCGCTCCGTCGCGGATGGCCCGGATCAGACGATCCTCGTCGTCGGTCGCCAGTTCCGTGCCGATGCCGAGCAGCGTGGACAGCCCCGCCGCCTTCATGAGATCCCACCAGTGGTAATCAACGCCATCTTCCAGCCCGGCATAGCCGGAAGCGTCCGCACCGGGCTGGCGCTCCAGCACGATAGAGCGGCCGTTGGGCAGGATCAGGCGGTTCCAGACCAGCAGCACGCGGCGCTGACCGAACTGCACACCGGCGTCATACTGACCGATGATGCGCGTTCCCTGCGGGATTAGCAGCAGGCTGCCGGTCGGGCTGTCATAGACATTTTCCGTGACCTGCGCGGTGATCTGGCCGGGAAGGTCCGAGCGGATGCCGGTAATCATCGCCGCCGGGATTACGGCCCCTGCCTGAAGGATGTAGGGCGAGGCTGGCGCCATGATCCGATCCATGGCAACGGTCTGCCGTTCCACCGGCCCATTCAGAAATGCCGTGTGGCGGTCCTGTGTTGCGGGCTGGCCACCAAGGTCAAGGCCAGCAAGGCCCGGCATATTGGAGCCAGGCGTCGTCGCCACTCTTGGCCCGGACTGGAAGAACACTGTACTGAGACGCGCAGCTTCTTCTTCGGCAAGCCGGCGCTCTTCGGCAGGATCGCGGGCAGGCGTCGCCATGGCGGGCGGCGTGACGGGCTGACCCCGGTTCTGGGCATCCAGGATCGGGCCACCGAGATCGCCCGGCAATGCCGGCCCCAGGACCGGCCCGGTATAATCCTTCGGCAGACCCGCCAGTCCATCTGCCGTGGCGCGATTCTCGGTCGAATAGAGTTCTTCACCGTTTCCGCTCATGTCGCGCGTCTGGAGCGCATAGATCAGCGCCCCGCCGATGCCGAGGAGCGCAACAGCCCCGGCACCGGCCAGCATCTTGCGCGACAGGCGCGTGACGCGCGGCGGCTCGGCACGCAGACGCATCGGCGTTGGGTTGGTGGTGGCCTCTTCACTCATGACGGTTGCTCCCCGGTTTTGGCGGGCTGGGCAGCTTGCCTTTGCTCGATGCGAACGATCCTGACCGTCTGCTGCTGCTTGCCGCTACCAAGACGCAACTCAGCCGCGCCGAACAGGCGATCCACAATCAGGATGTTCTGGTGAACACGGGAATTGACGATCTGGGTCTCGCCCTTGGAACCGATGACGAAGATCGGCGGCATCTCTCCCTGCACGATGCCGCGCGGGAAAACGACATAGACACGGCGGCCATCGTCGAAGACGGAAATCGGCCGCCATGGCGGCGTATCTCCGGTCAGGCCGTAACGATAGTTGCGTGCCGCCTCGACCGGGATGATGGGTGCTGCGGGAACGGTCTGGCGCTGACCGGCAGGCAGCGCCGGATAAGACCAAGATACGGACGGCATATAGAGCGCCTCGCGGGCGCGCAGCTCGATCATATAGGTGCGTCGATCGGTCGTCACCACGAGATTGGTTGAGATGTCGGATCGGGATGGTTTGACGAGAATATGGACCCGGCGCGACGTACCGCTCCCGCTCTCGGTATCGCCAATGATCCAGCGGGCGGTGTCTCCCGCCGCGATCGGTCCCGCGCCGGTCAGGCTTTCGCCCGGCTCCAGCGCGATATTGGTGATCTGTCCTGGTGCTGCATAGACCTGATAGAGCGCGCCTTCCGACCAGGGATAGATCTGGATGGCGTTATAGTAACCCTCGCGGCGCGGTTCGACGCGGGCGGCGGCATTGGCGTTCTCGACCCGGCCTGCCGGTGTTCCCGCTGCGGTCCCACCACGCGCAACCGTCCAGGCTGGCGGCGTGTGAAGCGGTCGGGGCCGATCATCCGTAACGGTGGCCTGCACGGTCGGTAGAGCCGGAACATTGGCATCATAGCTGAACTGCGGCGTCTTGTTGGTGGCGCAGCCTGCCAGCATGGTGGCCGAGAGCATCAAAGCCGCGAGGGCGGGCTTACGGAAAACCGGCAAGGCGGAATTGCGGGGAAACGCGATGGTCATTGGCTCATCTCCCGCGACCATGAAATTGCATTGACGTAGATGCCGAGCGGATTGGTGCGCAGACGCTCGGCATCGCGCGGCGTCTGGATCACGATGGTCAGGATCGCGGTCCAGCGCTCGGTCCTGGAAAGCTGCCCGTTCTCATAGTGACGCTCGGTCCAGGCGACGCGGAAGCTGTCGTTCGAGGCGCGTATGACGCTGGAAACCTCGACTGCGATCTGCTGGCGGCCGACACGGGTGAACGGATCGTTGGCGCGGGCATAGTCGTTGAGCGCGGCCGCTCCCCTATCAGTGGCGAACTCATAGGCGCGCAGCCAGTTCTGGCGCACGATGATGGCATCCGCCGGGATCGAGCGCGTCTGCTCGATGAAACGGCCAAGATGGAAGGCGATCTGCGGATCGGTCGGACGGTAATCGGCGGTGGCTGCGGCGACGGTCTGGGCTTGGCCGAGATTATCGACCTGCACCACCCAGGGCACGACGGTCCCTCGCGCCGATTGCAGAACCAGCGCGGCAGCGAAGCCCGCCGAGAGGATCAGCGAGCCGAAGGCCATATAGCGCCAGTTCTTGGCCTGCACGCGAGCCGAGCCGATGCGCTCGTCCCAGACTTGTGCGGCTTTCTGGTAAGGCGTCTCGGGTTCGGGCGATTTGCCGTAATGGGTCGCTGGACGTCTGAAGATGTTCATGAGCGGTCACTTTCGGAAATGTTGACGGAAGAGCCGCCGCCGTGGCTGTCACCGGAGCGGACGGCATGGGCGGCCATGGTCGTGCCGTGATTGAGCGCCTGGCGGCGGTGCATCTGCTGCGCCCATGCAGGCGGTCCGCCCGCCGGTGCGGAGGCGGGTGCGGCACCGGCCACGCTCGCACCACCAATGGTTCCCTGCGAGGACGATCCACCGGTGACGCCGAGCCCGGCGCGCGCGCCATCGGAGAAGCTGGATTTGGCGCTTTCCGCTGCTTTCGATGCCGTCCGCTTCAGGGGCGATGCTGCGGCTGAGCCTGCCGCGCGGGCAACACCGCCGAGGCCGGAGGCAACACCGGCAGCCCCTGACTGGCCGAGCGATCCGACACTATAGGCGGCGCTCGCCGCACCTGCGGCAGCAGCACCGCCACGGACGGCAGCAGCTCCACCCGACAGCGCCGCTGCCCCTCCCTTCGCGGCCATGCCTGCGGCAGCGCCGCCAGCAAGCATCATGCCGCCAGCGGCGAGACCGGTTCCAACTGCTGCACCTGCGCCAAGCTGCGGGCCGCCAGAAACCAGACCGGAAGCGATGCCGGGACCGAAGATGCCGAGGCCGAGAAGGGAAAGTGCGGCCAGCACGATCGCCATGGCGTCGTCGATGGTCGGCGTCACGCCGCCGAAACCGGCCGTAAACTGCGAGAACAATGTCGAGCCGATGCCGATGATGACGGCGAGCACCAGCACCTTGATGCCGGAGGAGACGACATTGCCAAGAACGCGCTCGGCCATGAAGGCGGTCTTGCCGAAGAGGCCGAAGGGAATGAGGACAAAGCCCGCCAGCGTGGTCAGCTTGAACTCGATCAGCGTGACGAAGAGCTGCACGGCGAGAATGAAGAAGGCCAGCAGTACCAGCGCCCAGGCGAACATCAGGCAAGCGATCTGGATGAAGTTCTCGAAAAACGACCAATAACCCATCATGTCCGAGATGGATTCGAGCAGCGGGCGACCGGCATCGAGGCCAGTCTGCGCCACCTTGCCGGGCCGCAGCAGATCAGCGGCGGAAAAGCTGGTGCCCGAACCTTTCAGGCCAAGACCGGCGAAGCTGTCGAAGATGATCTGGGCGAGATTGTTCCAGTTGCCGATCAGGTATGCGAAGACCCCGACGAAGAGCGTCTTCTTGACCAGCCGGGCGATGATGTCGTCATCCGCACCCCAGGACCAGAAGAGTGCGGCCAGCGTCACGTCGATGACGATTAGCGTGGTGGCGATGAAGGCGACCTCGCCGCCAAGCAGGCCGAAGCCGCTGTCGATGTAACTGGTGAAAACACCCAGAAAGTTGTCGATGACGCCGGTGCCGCCCATGGTTCACTGTCCCCCGTTCTGATGCGGGGCGGCGGGCACCGGCGTCCGGCCGAGGAACCGGTCGCGGCTCTCGGCCCAGGTGGCGAGGCAGCCGGGATCGTTCACGGCGGCCTCGCCTAACTGCTGGCAGTGGCGCAGGCTCTGGCGCAGCGGATCGGCAGGCGCCTGAAGCGCCGGCGCCGCGCGGGGCTGTGCTGGTTCGTCCTCGCGTGTCATTTCGATCACCGTCGCGGTGATGGCGATGGCCACGAATATGATCGCGCCCAGCCGGGCCAGCATCTTGCCGTCCATGTCGCGCCCCTCTTGTCCGGTCAGTTGTTGCCGTTGCCGAACATCCGGGCATTGCCGGGCTGATAGCCCGATCCCGGCGTCAGAAAGCGCTCGCGCTGGATGCGGCCTTGTTCGGCGGCGGTGGCACGCTCGGCTTCGATCAGGGCTTCGGAGCGACCATTGGCGGACATCAGCGCGATCAGGTCGGAAAGCTGCTGCGACTGGAGCGCGAGAAGCTGATTGCCCGCCTGTGTCGCCTGTAACGCGCCGGTGGCGTTCTGGCTCTGCCCGACAAGGGCGGACATTTCAGCGCGGTTGGTGTCGATATTTCCGACGACACCAGCCTGCACGCGCATGGCGTCCTGCAAACCGCCGACCGTATTCTGCCAGCGGGACCGCGCATCGGCGACGAGCTGGGCGTCGGTCGCGGACAGCGAAACCTTGCCGTATTTCTGTTGGAACATTTGATCGACGTTCTGCACGTCGAAGGCAATGTTCTGCGCCTGGGCCAGAAGCTGCTGCGTGCGCTGGACATTCTGCTGCAAAGTCTGGAGCGAGGAATATGGCAGACTGGCGAGATTCTTCGCCTGATTGATGAGCATCTGCGCTTCATTCTGAAGCGAGGTGATCTGGTGGTTGATCTGCTCCAGCGTACGTGCGGCAGTCAGAAGGTTCTGCGCATAGTTGGTCGGATCATAGACGATGCGGCCGAAGCCAAAAGCGTGAGCGGGGCTTGCCAGCATGGGCGACAGTGCAACAGGCATGGCGAGCGTCAGCGCCAGCACGGATGCACTGACATATCGGGAAACGGGGATACGGATCATGGCAGGGTCTCCTTTTCTTGGCTGTCATCTGGATGGATTTGGTCTGGCGCGACCGGCCGAGCGGGCTCTGTCCGTTCGACAAGATTTGTGAGGTTCGGGATCAGATCGACGGCCCATTCGACGCCGCGATGGCGCAGCCAGGCCGCGAGAAAACCGTCCTGCCCATGCTCGGCGACGAGTTCGGCGATACGGGTCTGATCGGATTTGGATGATGCGGCGCAGAGCGCGAGGCCGACTTCGCTGAGGCCAAGCTCGAACAGGCGATTGCCGCGCCGCGATTGGCAGTAATAGTCCCGCTTTGGCGTGGCCCGCGCGAGTATCTCGATTTGCCGGTCATTGAGGCCGAAGCGGCGGTAGATTGCCGTGATCTGCGGCTCGATGGCGCGTTCATTCGGGAGAAGCAGCCGCGTCGGGCAGCTTTCGATGATGGCGGGCGCGATATTGCTGCCGTCAATGTCCGAGAGCGATTGCGTGGCGAAGATGACGGAAGCGTTCTTCTTCCTGAGTGTCTTCAGCCATTCGCGCAGCTGGTTGGCGAACCCCTCGTCATCGAGCGCCAGCCAGCCTTCGTCGATGATGAGCAGGGTTGGCCGACCGTCGAGCCGGTCGCCGATCCGATGAAACAGATAGGACAGGACGGCAGGCGCAGCCCCAGTGCCGACCAGCCCCTCGATCTCGAAGGCCTGTACATCGGCTGATCCGAGATGTTCGGCCTCGGCGTCGAGCAACCGGCCATAGGCGCCGCCAATGCAGTAAGGGCGCAACGCCTGTTTCAGATCGTTGGATTGCAGCAGCACGGCAAGGCCGGTGATGGTCCGTTCCCCCGCCGGGGCGGATGCCAGCGATGTCAGCGCCGTCCAGATGTGCTCCTTCACCTCCGGCGTGATGATCATGCCTTCACGCATCAGGATCGCGGCGATCCAGTCAGCGGCCCATGACCGTTCATAGGCATCATCGATCCGCGCCAGCGGTTGCAGGGAAACGGAAACCTCCGATCCCTCGGTCAATCCACCGCCGAGATCATGCCAGTCGCCACCCATGGCGAGCGCGGATGCCCGGATCGATCCCCCGAAATCGAAAGCGAAAATCTGGCTGCGATCATAGCGGCGAAATTGCAGCGCCATCAGCGCCAGCAGCACGGACTTGCCCGCGCCGGTCGGGCCGACGACGAGGGTATGGCCCACGTCGCCGACATGAAGGGAAAGCCGGAACGGAGTCGAACCTTCGGTCTTGCCGTACAGCAAGGGGGGCGCTCCGAGATGTTCGTTCCGTTCCGGCCCCGCCCACACGGCCGATAGAGGGATCATGTGGGCGAGGTTGAGCGTCGAGATCGGCGGCTGCCGGACATTGGCGTAGGCATGTCCGGGGATCGAGCCTAGCCAGGCATCGACGGCATTGACAGTTTCCGGCATGGCCGTGAAGTCACGGCCCTGAATGATCTTCTCGACCAGACGCAGCTTCTCGTCGGCGATACGGGGGTCGGCGTCCCAGACGGTGACGGTTGCTGTGACATAGGCCATGCCGGCGACGTCAGCGCCCAGTTCCTGCAAGGCCATGTCGGCATCGAGCGCCTTGTTGGACGCATCGGTGTCCACCAGCGCCGATTGCTCGTTGGTCATCACCTCCTTGAGGATCGCGGCGATGGATTTTCTCTTGGCGAACCATTGACGGCGGATTTTGGTGAGGAGTTTCGTCGCGTCCGTCTTGTCCATCAGGATGGCGCGGGTGGACCAGCGATACGGGAACGCGAGCCGGTTCATCTCGTCGAGCAGGCCGGGCGTGGTCGCTGTCGGAAAGCCGATAATGGTCAGGACGCGCAGATGCTTGTCACCAAGGCGCGGTTCCAACCCGCCAGTCAGCGGCTGATCGGCCAGCAGCGCATCGAGGTGCATGGGCACTTCGGGCACGCGAACACGATGGCGGTTCGTGGAAATCGTGGAATGGAGATAGGTCAGCGTGCCCGCGTCATCGATCCAGTGGCATTCGGGCATGAAGCCGTCGAGCAGCGCCAGCACGCGGTCGGTGCGGTCGATGAAGCCGCGCATCAGCTCCCATGGATTGACGCCGGATTGCTCACGGCCCTCGTAGAGCCAGGTCTCGGCGCGAGCCGCATCTTCGGCGGGTGGCAGCCAGAGGAAGGTCAGGAAGTAGCCTGACACGAAATGCGTGCCCGCTTCCTCGAAGGCAGCTTTGCGCTCGGCATCGAGAAGAGCGGAGGCCGGATCAGGAAATTGGCTGCCGGGATAGGTCGCGGCTTCGCTTCGTTGTGCCTCAACAAAGATCGACCAGCCGGAGCCGAGGCGGCGCACGGCGTTGTTGATACGCCCGGCGACCGCGACCAGTTCGGCGGCAACAGCGGAATCCAGATCCGGCCCGCGAAACTTCGCAGTCCTCTGGAAACTGCCGTCCTTGTTCAGCACGACGCCCGAGCCAACCAGCGCGGCCCAGGGCAGGAAATCCGCGAGGCGGGTAGCGGTACGGCGATATTCGGTGAGGTTCATCATGGCCGCGCCCTCACACTGACAGATGACCGGGTATGCGCAGGTGCCTGCGGCCCACCTCGACAAAAAGCGGATCGCGTTTGGCAGCCCATACCGCGAGGAAATGACCGACCGCCCAGATGGCGATGCCAACCAGCCAGAGACGAAGGCCGAGGCCGACGGCGCCGGCCAGCGTGCCGTTGACGATGGCAATCGAACGCGGTGCGCCGCCGAGCAGGATATGCTCGGTCAGCGCCCGGTGAACCGGGATGGAGAAGCCCGGCACCGCGTCGAGCTGTTCGAGGCCACCCGCCATCAGATGAGCGCCCCGCCGCCGAACGAGAAGAACGACAGGAAGAAGCTCGACGCGGCGAAGGCGATGGACAGGCCGAAGACGATCTGGATCAGGCGGCGGAAGCCGCCGGAGGTATCACCGAAGGCCAGCGCCAGGCCGGTGGCGATGATGACGATGACGGCGATGATCTTGGCGACAGGACCCTCGATCGACTGGAGGATCGACTGAAGCGGGGCCTCCCAGGGCATGGAGGAGCCGGAGGCGTGTGCGGCAGGCGCCAGCATCAGACTGATGGAAACAGTGGCAGCGGCGGTTGCCATGATGCGGCAGCCGCGTGAAATCGTGCGGATCATGAAGGGTTTCCTTTCGGGGTGGTTGCCAAAGTGATGGGATGCGTGATGGCGTAATCGCCGTCCGGCCCCAGCCCATCGACGCGGGCGAGTTCGACCAGCCGGCGGGAAGAGCCGCGTCCGGCAAGAACGGCGACGAGGTCGATTGTCTCGGCAATCAGGGCGCGCGGGACGGTGATGACGGCTTCCTGGATGAGCTGTTCGAGGCGTCGCAGCGCGCCAATGCCGGAACCGGCATGGATGGTGCCGATCCCGCCCGGATGGCCGGTGCCCCAGGCTTTAAGGAGGTCGAGAGCTTCGGACCCGCGCACCTCGCCGACCGGGATGCGATCCGGGCGCAGGCGTAGCGACGAACGCACCAGATCGGAGAGCGTCGCCACGCCATCTTTGGTGCGCATCGCGACCAGATTGGGCGCGGCGCATTGCAGTTCGCGCGTGTCTTCAATGATCACGACGCGGTCCGAAGTCTTGGCGACTTCTGCCAGCAGCGCGTTGGTCAGCGTGGTTTTTCCGGTCGAGGTGCCGCCCGCGACAAGGATATTGGCGCGCGTGGCGACGTTCAGGCGCAGCACCTCGGCCTGAGCACTGGTCATGATCCCGGCGTTTACATAGTCGTCGAGCGTGAACACCGCGACGGCAGGCTTGCGGATGGCAAAGGTCGGCGCCGTGACGACAGGCGGCAGCAACCCTTCGAAGCGCTCTCCGGTCTCGGGCAGTTCAGCCGACACACGCGGATTGCGGGCATGAACCTCGGCGCCGACATGATGGGCGACCAGCCTGACGATCCGCTCGCCATCGGCAGCCGACAGCCTCTCCCCCGTATCGGCCAGCCCTTCGGAGAGCCGATCCACCCAGATGCGGCCATCGGGATTCAGCATCACCTCGACCACAGCTGGATCTTCCAGAAACCGGGCAATCGATGTACCGAGCGCGGTGCGCAGCATCCGCGCACCACGCGCAATCGTCTCGGGTTTCTGATGTGATGCGGTCATGGCGGCCCCGTTCATGGCGGGACGCGCAAAAGACGGACCCCGGATTGGGGTCGATTAAAAGAACCTGATTTAGGGCCGTTTCAACAGATGTTTACGCGTGTGCGGGCATCGGCGGCGCAGGGCGGTAAATAGGATGGATCGAAAGTTCAGAGCTGGTTTCCATCCGCTTCGGACTGGCCTTGTGACGAAAGATCGTGAAGCGAATCGATATCCCGCGACAACTCTTTCAGGAATCTGTCGCCGGAAGCCAGGCGCTTGCCCAGCGTCTGCATGAAGCCTTCGAAGCGCTCGTTGCCCTTGATGCGTGCCGACTGTTTCGCGCTATCTGACAGCGGCGGCGTCATGGTGAGCCAGAATTGTACGAACAGCGAAAGCGTCTCGCCGAGGATGGCGACATCTTCGTCCAGCATATCGAACTGGCGGCCAAGCTTATCCAGGCGTCGCGACATTGCGGCTTCCAGCCGTTGGGTCGTGTCACCGGACAGGAAGGATGCTACCGCAGCCTCGATCACTGCGGATTTTGAAACATTGCGACGCAGCGCCAGACCCTCGACCTGCTTCAGCAGATCCGGGGAGAAGTAGACATTCATGCGGGTGCGACTCGTCATGCCTGTCTTCCTTCTCAAAGCTCGATGCCGTCATTTGGGTCGAGTGACGCCTGCCGCGCGACCATGCGCATCCGCTGACGCATGGCACGGGCTTTGGCGGCATCGACGTCGGGCTCATCATCGAGAAAATCGAACTCCTGCGATGGCGGCGGTGGTGGCGGGATGATTTCCTCATGTTCGGGAAGCTCCGGCTCAAGACGGATACCGGCATTGGCAGGATCGTCGTCGGACCTGTTCGACGCGGGTCCGTGGCCGGCCGCGGCCGCAACAACACGGCTCGTCCAGTCGTCTGGTGCCGATGTTTCCATCTTCACCGACTGCTTGTGCAGATCGGGCGGCGGCAGCACCCGTTCCTGAAGCCGCGCATCGGCATAGTAGCGCGCCTTGGCGGCGCGGATGGGCGGCACACCCGCTACCATGACGATCTCGTCGGTTGGCGGAAGCTGCATGATCTCGCCCGGTGTCAGGAGCGGCCGCGCTGTTTCCTGCCGCGAAACCATGAGATGCCCGAGCCAGGGCGCGAGGCGATGGCCCGCATAGTTGGTGGAATCGCGCATTTCCGTGGCCGTGCCGAGCGCATCACTGATCCGCTTGGCGGTGCGTTCATCGTTTGCGGCAAAGGCGACACGCACATGGCAGTTGTCGAGAATGGCGTTGTTCTGTCCATAGGCCCGCTCGATCTGGTTGAGCGACTGCGCGATCAGGAACGCTTTGAGGCCGTAGCCGGCCATGAAGGCGAGCGCCGATTCAAAGAAATCAAGCCGCCCGAGCGCGGGGAACTCGTCCAGCATCAACAGGAGACGATGGCGTTTTCCGGTGGTTTCCAGTTCCTCGGTCAGCCGCCGCCCGACCTGATTGAGGATCAGACGGATCAGCGGCTTGGTCCGGTTGATGTCCGAGGGCGGTACGACGAGGTAGAGGTTGACCGGTTCTTTTGCTCCGACCAGATCAGCAATGCGCCAGTCGCAGCGGGCCGTCACGCGGGCCACGACCGGATCTCGGTAGAGACCGAGAAAGGACATCGCCGTGGACAGCACGCCGGAGCGTTCGTTCTCGGATTTGTTCAACAGCTCGCGTGCCGATGAGGCGATGACGGGATGCACACCGGCTTCGCCCAGATGCGGCGTGTCCATCATGGCGCGCAAGGTCGCCTCGACCGGACGGCGCGGATCGGACAGAAAGCTCGCGACCCCCGCCAGCGTCTTGTCCTTCTCGGCATAGAGAACATGCAGGATGGCGCCGACCAGTAGCGAATGGCTGGTCTTTTCCCAATGGTTGCGCTTGTCGAGACTGCCCTCGGGATCGACCAGAATATCCGCGATGTTCTGGACATCGCGGACTTCCCACTCCCCCTGACGGACTTCCAGCAGCGGGTTGTAAGCTGCGGAATGCACATTGGTCGGATCGAACAGCAGGACGCGGCCGTGATGGGACCGGAAGCCGGCCGTCAGATTCCAGTTCTCACCCTTGATGTCGTGCACGATGCAACTTCCCGGCCAGGTCAGCAGCGTCGGCACAACGAGACCGACGCCTTTGCCTGATCGGGTGGGCGCGAAACAAAGGACATGCTCGGGGCCGTCGTGCCGGAGATAGTCCTTGCTGTGCCTGCCAAGGACCACGCCATCGGGACCGAGCAGTCCGGCAGCATGGATTTCCTTGTCCTCGGCCCATCTGGCCGATCCGTAGGTGGCGACGTTGCGCGCCTCGCGCGCCCGGATGATCGACATGAAAAAAGCGGCGGCGATAGCGAACAACGCCCCGGACGTGGCGATGAACGCGCCTTCGGTGAAAATACCGGGCGCATAGGCGTCATAGGAAAACCACCACCAGAAGAAGGCCGGAGGATAATAGACCGGCCATCCCGCAACATCGAACCACGGATTGCCGAGCTGGGGCTGAAAGCCAAGGCGGAAGGCCACCCATTGCGTCGAAGTCCAGACCATCACCAGGACAATGGTGAATACAACAATGATCTGGCCCCAGAGTATTCGGCCACCACGCATACAGGCTCCAATCGGCAAGAGAGTCGGAGCCGATCAAAGAATAGACGTTTTCGAAAGCGGCAACAGGAAAAGCAGGGGTGCCGTGTTGCCGGATACTATCGGCGGCACATCGGACAGGCCCTTTCAGATGCCGATGTCGACAGAACAATTTGCGAGGTGCCAGATCGGCAAAGGCTCAAATCCCGAGCCCTCGTGTTCGCCCCATTTGCCACGATACCGATCCACCCTGCACGATGCCCGCAACCTCGCGGCCGAGCTGGCGGTCGATCACTGGCCGCCATGGGACAAGAGTGAACTCGTGGCTCTTTTCGACAATGGCGAACTTGCCGCTCGATAGATGTGCGATCCCGGTGAACTTGCCGCTGATATTTTCGCCATCGGCAGCCGCCCGGAACGGCAAGCCTTTGCTGCTGGCCATTTCCGCACCGACGCGGGCCACTTCCCTTTCTCGCAGATTGGCGAGCAGGTTGCGCCGATAGAGGATGCGTCCATTCTGCTGCCGCGTGGCATCGCCCTGTGCGATATGGTGTTCACGCCGCTGGTCCATAGCCTCGCGCACCTGCTGGCCGAACCCTGCCGGGGTAAGGTCCGAGGCGTCCGGTGTGACCAATCGCCGGTCCAGCCAGGTCGCGCCATCGGCGCCGATCTGTTTTTCCAGATCGAAGGTCGAGACGACACGGATGCTGGCCTGCCGGTTGCGACCGGCATCATAGGCGGTGGCGCGGCTCTCGAAGTCTTCGGGGATGCGCCACTGGTCGGCGTCGATCCGCTCGGCAATCCCGGCCCGGCGTAGCGACTCCAATCGCCGGACATGGGCATCGACATAGCCCTCATAATCGCCACCCGGCACACGTCCCTCGAACTTCGCCTGTTCGAGGTGGCGGCTCGGTCGGTAGATACCATTTTCCGAGATCGCAGCGATGGTGCGATCAGAGGGACGTTGCGCTGTATCGGCGGGACCGACTTCCACGATGCTGCCGATCCGGGCATCTTCAACGCGGGCCGGATCAATGCCGGGAAGATGGTGTGTTCGCCCGTCGATGCCGTCCACCACGAGCGTCAGGTTCTCGCCCATCTCGTCGGTGAGATATTTGTCCACGACGCGGCCGGTGATGGGCGCCGCGGGTGCGGCATCGTGAAGCTGGAAGGTCATCGGATCACGTTCCTGCCCATCGGCCTTCAGCGCCTTGTGCATGTTGCGGATGATGTCACCGCGCTCACCGAGTTCACGCAGCGCCGGTTCCATCTTCGCGCCAAGCTCCCAGACGCCGGGTGCATGTTCCCTAGCCAGCCCCATCTTTTCCAGCTTGGCGAGACGGCGCAGGCGAAGTGTGCGGTTGAACTGGCGGCGTGCATCTGCCGGTTCGTGGCGCAGATCGAGGAACCTTTCGTCGGCTTCCTCGGTCATGGCGCGGTCGATGCGCGTGAAGCGGTCCTGATCGATTTCGGCAGACAGCTTGCGGCTCTGCTCGATCTCGGTCACGGGGCCGAGTTCCAGCGTGGTCAGTTCGCTCGCCCGCTCACGAATACCATTGGCGAGATAGTCACCATTGATAACCAGGTTCTCGCCCAGATCGTCCTTCCCCCGAACAATGACATGGACATGGGGATGGCCGGTATTGTGGTGATTGACAGCCACCCAATCGAGTTTCGTGCCAAGGTCGGCCTCGATGCGGCTCATCAGATCGCGGGTGTGGTCGGTGAGATCGGAAAGATCGGCGGCATCCTCGGGCGAGACGATGAAGCGGAACTGGTGGCGATCATCCTTGCCGCGATCAAGGAAGGCATCTCCATCAGCGCGGTCCTCGGTCGCCGAATAGAGCTGGCCACGTTGGCCATCACGCGATGTTCCGTCGCGCTGGATGTAGCGCAGATGGGCAGCACCTTTGCCATTCCTCCCCGCGCTCTGAACGTATCGGGTTTTGACGACGACGCGACGCACTCCGGCTGCGCTGTGACGCCACCCGCCCGACAGGGTTCGGGCGCGGACATAGGCCGCGCCACGGCCACGCTTGACGCCCGGACCTTTGCCAGCGCGCGATGCCTTCCCGCTCTTTCCGGCCGAACCCGATGAGGACGACGAGGACGTCCGTGATGCGAATGACGATGATCTACTAGGGCTGTTGCTAAGCTGACGCGCCAGCTTCTTCGCCTGCGTCAGAAAGCTCTTGGCTTTGCCCGCTTTCGGCACGTCGAATTTGATCCGGCCCGGCCTGGGGCGAAAGCGATTCTCGTCGTCGGCGCTCATGAGCCCATTCCCTGCCGTTTAGACACGGAAACGGCAGATATTAGGCTATAGTGCCGGTCAAAACCCAACAAAGCCAAGGCTTTGCGCCATATCGCGGCACGCGAGACCCAAAAGCAGGGTGCCGTGCGCCGCGCCCCAAAACAGTGTGCAGACAAGGGCTTGCCCAGAAACTGCCCCGACAGGGTGCCGGTTTCCTTTATCTTGCCCTCCGCCTTTCCTTCCCTTTTTGCCCTTCCTGCCGGGAATGCTGCCAGGCGCACCCAAGCCTGACTGCACACCGGAAATGGACCGAACGAGCGCGTAAACGCCATGCTCATGGCTTGTCGCCATCGCTCGCAAGGGCCACGAATATGCCGCTGTCCTGCGGCTCCTGAACGGCGGGATCGCGCAGAGAAGCGGTTGCGTGGATGTCGCTCGATGGCTGATTAACCGCCGCTGAAATGCCGCCGGATTGCGCAACGAAGAGCGGGGCTTCGCGCCAATCCGGTGGCGGCGGCGGCACGATCGTCGGCACATCAGGCGCAGTCGCCCTGCCGAGAACAGGTGCGAGCGTGGCGACATAGGCGCGTGTTTCTGCGGGCAAAGTGCGACCTGTCGCCAGATGCTCGTCATAGCGACCGGGACCGGCATTGTAGGCGGCAAGCATGGCCGCGACATTGCCATAGCGGTCCCACATCTCCCGCAGATACGCCGTACCTGCGAGGATGTTGTCACGCGGATCGTAAGGATCGCGCCCGAGGCCATGGCGGCTGCGCAGGCCCGCCCAGGTATCGGGCATGACCTGCATCAGTCCCATCGCGCCCGCCGATGAAATGGCGCGCACATCGCCCGCGCTTTCCACACCCAGCACGGCCCGAATCCAGTGCTCTGGAATGCTGAAACGCTGTGACGCCTCTGCAATGAAAGCAGCATGGGGATGCGCGGTAACAGGCGCGGGTTGCGGCGTGACCTGCGCCATGGCCGGCATCGAGCCGCTGCCAGCCGACAGAAGGGCCGTGAAGATAAGAAGGGCGCGGGATCGCATGATCTCAGTCCCGATCTTCGCGGGGCCGCGGGCGGCTCCAGTGCAGCGACCATGACGAGCCTGCATCGTCGTCGCGAAACAGATTGGCGCGGATCGGCTGCGGTAAGGCGGGATCGTCGAGCAGCACCGAGAGATATTCGCCAGCCTTTTCGCCGGTGCGTTTCCATGCAGCACCGACCTCCGGCCCGTCATGTTCAATGAAATGGACGCGATAGTCCGGCGCATTCTCCGCATCGGAATGTTCGGCGGGCACGATAACGAGATCGCGCTTCATGGTGAGCGTGACGAGCTGACCGGCGAAGCCGGATGCGTCACGCGCAAATTGACCGATCTGTGGCATGGTATGTCTCCTGTGTTTGTGGATTTGGCGTGGGTTCAATGCGTGGCCGCCCGCCATTCGTAGCGGCCATCGCCTTCCTCATCGGTCCAGAGCGGGAGCGCCCGGCCGATGACGGAACTGGCGGGAACAGGTCCGAAGTAACGGCCGTCGAGGCTGTCCCGGACGTCCCAATTCATGAGGAAGAGTTCACCGTCGCCGATGATGCGGCAGCTCTGCCAGACCGGCAGATCGCGGCCCATGCGGTCGCGCTCCAGCGCGTCCCCCATTTCGACATGATCGACGGTAATGGTCGCACCGTTGCGGCAGACGCGCTGTCCCGGCAGGCCGAGGACACGCTTCAGCAGCGGCACGCCGCGTCCGATATAGCCGCGCTCGACCATGAACCGCTCCAGCGGTTCGGGCGGCATGATGACGACGAGTTCTGGAATTTCGAGCGTATCGGCGGGAGCAACCGTGTAGAAGCCGATGGGCGCGCTGGCAGTCGCGTTCCAGATCAGCCGGGTTGGCAGATCGGCAACCGCCGTGGCGACAAGCGTGCCGACGGCCAGCATGGACACGGCGAGGATATGACGGCGGCTCATGTCCAGATCCTCCGGCGGTTGAGCCACGCGGCATGGCGTTCCGGGGTGTAGGGGTTGGGTTCCTGACCGGCACTCAAGCGGTTGTGGACGTGCCGCCAATGGTCCGGCGCAACATCCGCCGGATCGATGCCAAGCGCGTCCACGGCATCAATCAGGGCCAGCACCCGCTGGACTTGTCGCCAGCCATCAATACGCAGCAGGATCTCGCAGCCAGGACGAACGAAGGGCACGGTCTGGTACGGTTCGCCGCGACCAACGGCGCGCAGGATGTCGAGCCGCGAGACGATGGTGCCGTAATCGTTGGAGGCCCAGCGGACGAAGGCAAAGATGCTTTCGGGCGCAAAACCGATCAGACTGCAGCGGCGGTCGATGATCTGCTCAAAGCTCTTGTGACCGAACCTGATCCAGCGCTCGACCTTCTTCTTCTGGAAGGTCAGTTCGACCAATGTGGTGAACGGAGCTGGTCCGCCCGGCCGCGGATGTTCATGCACTGCACACGCGGTCTTGCCGGTCATGGCTGATCTCCTTCGGTGGGTGGAAACTCGCGGACCAGCAGCTCGCGCAACATCACGGCGACCGTGACGCCGCGCCGGAAGGCAGCGACCTTGATGCGCCCGCGTAGCTCGGGCGTGATGTCGATGGTCAGGCGGGCGGTAAACGCCTCGGCAGCCATCTTTCCTGTTACCGGCGCATCGGCGGCCCTGACCCAGCTATCGGGATTGCCCGGACGCGATGCGAAGCCGGATTTGGCGGGTGGACGTGTCATCGCACAATCCTCCCGAGCCCGAGGCTATCGATCTCGGCCACCAGCGCTGTGACCTCCAGTGCAGCCCGTTCGCCGCCATCGGTCTCTGAGACCAGTCGCCCGGTTTGTGCGGCTTCAGCGAAGGCGACGCGCTGGCCAATGGTCGTGGCCAGCAAGGGTGGATCGTGGTCCGCTAGTGTTTGGGCCGTTTCGCGGGCGATGATGGTGCGCGCACCGCATCGGTTCAGCAGAAAACGGGCGGCAAGCTCGGGACGATAGATGCGTGCTTCGCTCAGAAGCGCCAGCATCTCGGCCGAGGCCCAGCCGTCGAAGGGCGATGGCTGCACCGGGATCAGCGCCAGATCGGCTGCAAGCAACGCAGAGCGCATCAGACCAGCGACACGGGGCGGACCATCAATGACGACATGATCCGCGTCACGCGCCAGTTCCGGCGCCTCCCTGTGCAGGGTATCGCGGGTAAGTCCGATGACGGTGAACAGCCTTGGCAGCCCTTCATCGCTGCGCCGCTCCGACCAGTCGAGTGCGGAGCCTTGCGGGTCGGCATCGATCAGGATGACGCGCTTGCCTTCCGCGGCCCAGGCTCCGGCGAGATGCAGCGCCAGCGTCGTCTTGCCCACGCCGCCTTTCTGATTGAGGAGCGCGACAATCATCGCCGTCCTCCCGGTTTGCCGAGAGGAAGTTCAGGCGTGCTTGTTGACGCGGGCGCTCCTTGCTTTGGGGGCGTCAGCTTGCCTTTATGGGCACCCGATCTGAGGGCCGCACCAGCCTTCGCGATGAGCTTTTCCACATCGCGCTGCCGCTCTTCAAAGTTAGATTCTGTGTTAGACTCTAAGTTAAGGGCGCGATTTTCGCTTTTGTTACCGAAGGATAGGAGGTGTTTGGGTTCCCGATAGCACGAGCCTCCGGTTCCTGATGGCACGATAGTCCGGGTTCCCGATAGCACGAGACTATCCACAGGTTTTCCACAGGCCGGGACAGGCTCGAAAGCGAGCAGCATCCGGCCGCCGGTTTCGACCTCGGCGAACAGGGTGTAGCCGGGCAGTGGCTGGCGGCGGATAATGTCGCGCAGCTCGAAGGCGAAGCGCTTGAACGGCGACAGACTGCCCGATTTCTGGTGCAGGTGACGGAAGTCGAACCGCCAACCGTTTTTCTGTCGCCCACCATGCTTGCGCACCAGGCGATAGAGCCAGCGATCCAACCCGCCGGTCAGATTGAAATAGGCCCGGTCGATGGTGAGGATCAGGGCGTCATCCAGAACCGCACTGTAGAACCAGTCGGGCACGATCATCTCGATGCCGTCCGGACGGCCATTGGCATCGGTCCGCTCGTGCCATTCGTTGATCCACGAAAAGCGATGTCGCCGTCCATTCGCGCGCTGGCGGATCGAGGTTGCAACCGTGGTCGATTGCAGCCGGTCCAGCGCCGCCTTCAGGCGCTGATAGTCCCTCAGGGAGGTTCCGCGCCCTGTGAATGTCAGGATTTCATAGGGCGTTGCCGCCATCAGGCGCGACGTGCGCAGACCGGCGTCCCGCGCTTCCACGATCTGGCTGGCCGCCCAGATCAGTATATCGGCGTCCCAGATCGTCGCCATACCGTGATCGGGAACAGCTTCGACACGGATCGAGACGTTGCCCAAGGCAAAGTCAATCGGGCGGATACGGTGCGATTTGGAAAGGGAAAAGAAAGGATAGGCCATGAGATCCTGCGCGTCTCGTGGTGCGAATTCCCCGGGAAGCGCCCGAAACAGATCGAGTTGCCCGCGTTCCGAGGCGGATGGGTGCTGCGCTGCCATCAGGGGCTGACCGCCGTGTTCAGCGCGTGATGCGCTTGGGCGAGGTGAATGCGGTCGGCGGCATAGGTTTCGCCGGGAGAACTTGTCCGCGTGGGTCCGACGTGGAGGTAACCGATCCGCGCGCAACCCAGGCTGCGAGATCCTCGACCGAATAGACAACGCGGCCGCCGAGCTTGTGATAGGCAGGTCCCGTTCCGTAGGTTCTGTGCTTTTCCAGCGTGCGCGCGGACAGACTGAGGAAATCGGCGGCTTCCTTGGTGCGCAGATAGCGTGGCGGCAAGGCGGCGAGATCAGGTCGCATGGGGTGGCCTCCGTGGTTGTGCAGGATGCCGCTGACGATCAACGGCATGACATGCGCACGGTGGCGAAGGCGCGGCGGCATGGGGGATGAGGAAGATCGAAGGGGTAGAATCCTCACCCTCGATCAGACGTCAGTGTCAGGGTTTGCGACGATGGCGCAAAAGGTCCTGATAACCGCCGTCGATCAGCGCGGCGGCAGATCGGACAAGGGCGATGACAGAGGCGCGCAAAGCCGATGTCTTCCACGGCTCAGCGCGAACGCGCGCCTCTCCGTAGATGGCGATGGCAATCTCACGATAGGTCGCGTGGTTGGCGTTTCCGTCGGCAGCTTGCATCATCAGGCGAAACCGCCGGCGCTGATACGGCGTCATCCTGGGGTCGCGGCGCGCGGGTTTCCCGGCCAGCATGTGCCAGAGCCTGAGAATGGCTTCGAGCCGATCCGGCAGATTTTCGTCAAGTGGCAGAATGATCGCCGGCTGCGAATTGGCATCGGTGTCGGCGAGGATCAGATATTGAACGCCGTCTCTGGCGTCGCAGACACCATATGTCCCCTCTGGTCCGCAGATGGCATCAGCAAGATCTACCGATAAGGCGGACGGAGAAGGCGGAAGAAAATCGGGCGCTGCCCCGAGCATCAGCATGTCCGGATTGGCAACAGGCGACCAGATGACCGGTTGGTCGAGCGCGGAAAAGCCGGGGTCTGCCGGGAAATCGCAACCCCCAGCGATGTTGGACATCATCCGCAAAGGGAAGATGCCCGGCGCCTTGCGCTACAAGATCATCGAAACTGGCCTGGTAGGAGGCGTTACGCCGCAGGCATTCCCAGGCGACACCCTCAACGGGCAGCGCATCGTAGAATTCATACTGGTTCTGGTCTCGCCAGCGGGATGTATCCGGCTTCATTGCTCCGCTCCTGGTTGAAACTGCACAGGTGGAGCGTGAAAGAATTGCGGCGCCTCTACCGAGATGGAAGCCGGGACAAAGACATGGGGTGATGCTCTGAAGGCATCACTGGTGCGACGGCGGCGAGGTCAGGTCCGATCTATCGGATTACGCAGCAGCTGACGATAGCCGCTCTGTGTCATCCAGCGCGCCCGTGCCAGATGGCTGTCATGGACCTGCCGGGCGCGTTCAGGTTCCCGAACAGGGTCAATTCCGAACAGCACATTGACGGCTTCGGTCCATTCCGCCCCATTACCGGCGGCATCGAGCAGCCGCATATAGAGCTTGATATGCGCGCGATCATATTTGGTCAGCTCGTCGCTAACAGGTGCAATATCGTCGAAGGGAGGAACCGGAGATGTCATGTCGCGGGTCGCCACAGAGCATAGGCCGCCGCAGCGGATTGATGATGTCGCCGGCGCCGGTCAGGCGTCACGGATCTGTCGGTATCTCTTCTCGTCTTGGTCATGAACCAGCAATACTCCTTGCCCGCGATCCGTGGACAGGAGAACAATCCCTGCTGCTTCAAGCGCCCGGCGCACCTGATCCCGCGTTGTCTCATACACCTCGAGCCGGTTCTCGGACTCAAGGCGTTTCAGGGCAGTCAGCGATATTCGGGCCTTGTCAGCGAGCGTCTCCTGCGTCCAACCCAGCAACGCGCGTGCGGCCCGCGACTGTCGAGCGGTGATCATGCATGATCACCTCCCATCGCGACCGGCGCGCATTCCAGAACTACGGCTATTTTAGTCGCCTTCGCCCGATACGCCATACGAAATCGTCGAATCTGGCCAGGGCGTTATCTGCACGGCTGAGCATGCAGCCCGACTGATTCGCCTGTATGCCGCAATTGCAGCACTTGTGCTGGCCGTAGCGCCGACCAGCACAAGATGATCCCCAAACGCTCCAAGAGGAATGATCGTGATATGTTTGGAGATCATTTTCTTTGCGTTCTGCGCTGGATATGATACCCATCCAGATCAGTGCAGCAAAAATGATCTGTAAAGGCGTCACATGAAGGCGGAAGAAGAAACACTGAGGCTGATCGGCGACCATTTTCGCCGCGCGCGTCTTGCAGCGGGGTTGACCCAGGAGCAAGTCGCTGATCTCGCCGGTATATCGCGGCCGCGCTACCGCGACATCGAGACGGGGGCGGCGGCTGCGCGCACCACGACATTGATCAACATTGCCAGGGCGCTTGGGCTGGAAATGATGCTGGTCCCGCAGGCGATGGTGCCCGCCATCGAGGCGCTTCTGCGCCCCGAGGCCGAGGATGATCATCCGGCCTTCAGCCCGCAACCGGAGAGCGACGATGACAGCCGTCCGTACCGCTGAGACCATCACCGCGCTGGACGTGTTCCTGAACAGTGCGAAGGTTGGCACGATCGTCAGGACGCCGGGTGATTTCAACGCCTTCAGCCTTGATCCAGCCTATCGCGCGACCGGCGGCATTCCGGTTCTGAGCCTGTCGCTGCGCGCGGCATCAGGGGGCCTGCGCAAGGATCCGCGACCTGTCGCAGGCAGCCTGCCGCCCTTCTTTGCCAACCTGCTGCCCGAAGACCGGCTGCGCGAGGCGATGGAAAAACACCATGCGGGCAATGTGCGGCCGGGGAATGATTTCGATCTCCTGGCCACCCTTGGTGCGGATTTGCCGGGGGCCGTTCGGGTGCTGCCCAGTGACGGCCAACCCGGCATCGGGGTGGCGCCACCCCAAGGACGGCCCAAGGCTCGCTTCTCGCTGGCAGGCGTGCAGATGAAGCTCTCGGTGATGAAGAACACCGGCAAAGGCGGCGGGCTGACCTTGCCGCTCGGGGATGACGAGGGCCAATATATTGCGAAATTCCCCTCGACCGCCTTTCCGGGCGTGTCCGAGAACGAGTTCGCGAACCTCGCGCTTGCCGAAGCCATCGGTATGAATGTGCCTGAGCGGGAACTGGTCAGCCGAGACCAGTTCGAGGGCATTCCCGAAGAGTTTGAAACACTTGCCGAGGGGCTGGTCCTGCTCGTGCGGCGTTTTGATCGCGGGGCAGACGGGGAGCGCATCCATATCGAGGATTTCGCGCAGGTTTTCGGCCTGTACCCGGCGCGCAAATATGATGGCGCCGCCTCCCACGACATCGCCTCTGTGCTGAATGTGGCAATCTCGCCGTTCGCCGCGCTGGAGTTTGTCCGGCGGCTGACCTTCTCGGTGGTCATGGGCAATGGCGACATGCACCTCAAGAACTGGTCACTGATCTATTCGGGCGACGGCGACACGCCCGCTCTTGCACCGATCTACGACATGCTTTCGACCATTCCCTATATTCCGGCAGATGGGCTGGCGCTGTCTCTGGGCGGCGAGCGGGCCTTCAAGGGCCTGGCCCCGGCCCGCTGGAAGACGTTTGCCAATCGGGCAAGGCTTCCCGAGCCTGCCGTGCTCAAGGCCGTTGTCGAGACGGTGAAACGCATCGATGCGAAATGGTGGACACTGCCGGAACGCGAGGTGGTCCCCCCGCCCGTGCTGGAACGGATCGACGCCCATGTGAAAACCATGATCCCGATCCTGACCGGCTGAGCAGTTCCAGCCCGGTCAGGTCACCGGGCCTGGCGGCTTTCCCGCGGGCACGGGAAAGGCCCCGACCTTGCGGTCGGAGCCTTTGTTCCGCGCCTCAGTCGCCGCGGCGACCGTTGGGGCGGGACCAGATGAGGGAGAAGGTTTCGCCGTCTTCTTCGTCGAAGAGGTTGGCGTAGATCGGAGCGTTGAAGCTTGGATCGTCCAGCTTGAGGCCCAGATAGTCGCGGCCCTCGTTGGAGCGCTTGGACCAGGCGGCGCCGATTTCAGCGCGACCGACCAGAACGCGGTGGCTGGGGGCATTCTCGCCGGTGGCGCGCAGGTCGGGGATGATGCGCACGCCCTTGGCCTGGACGCTGAGGGTGACGATTTCGCCGGTGAATTCGTTCGAGCCGGTCTTCTTGAAGGTGCCGATGGTTGCCATTTTAAGTCTCCGCTTTCCGTTTCCGAGCCCGCACCATTGCGGCCTCTATGGCGATCGACCGGCCGGAGACGAACGCTGGCGCACCCCAAAGGGGCTGGACAGCACAGGAGGAACTTTCTTGTTCCGCGCGGAATGGCGGCTTTGCCGGCAGGGGAAGAAAGTTGTGACGACGCTGTTGCGCTAAAGCGGTCGAAGCGCATCGCGCTGTTCTTCGGCCAGATCAGGCCATTGAAGAGGCCGTTTGGAGCGGTCGAGACACGGGGGTGAACGGGGACGGTGGCAACCTCGAGGCTCCATCAGGATGACCAGACCGGCGCACCGGCTTGTCTGGTCCCCCGCGTTTCAGGTCGTGCACATCCTTTTCTCCGGCCTGTGCTATCGGCATTGCCCCAACCGGTTTTCGGTCAGTCCTCGAATGCTGGCACTGACCGTCCTGCGCTCCTATGGACCGTGCCTGTGCCTCACGCTGCCCTGGGATCCACACGCTATCTACCCACCCGCCTCCTGACGAAGACGGCAGATGATCCGTATCCGCTTCTGGTCCTGCCTCTACGGGTCACTCCAGTTCAGGTGCGTGCAAGGTTCCCGTCCGCAGGGCCGGTTGCCGCCATGCCTGCAACGCGCAGGAACGCCGTCACGCCCACCGCGACCGCACCGACTACCGAAAAGATGATCTGCCACGTCTCGGACGGCATCATGTGTTTGACGATCCCGAGCGTAGCGTAAAACCCTGCCACGCCCGCCGGGGCAACGAAGGTCAAAGCGATCAGCAGCCGTGCCCAGATCGGACGAACCAGCATGAGCAGGCCCTGACCGACCGCCACTGTCAGACCCGCAGCGATAAGACCGATGAGGATGCCGCCAAGCCAGTCAGCGCCCGTGCCATAGGCCCATATGCCTGCGTTCAGGCCGATAAAGAACGGCAGGGCAAAAACGGCGAGATTGAACAGCAGCCAGCACATGGTCCCGATGGCTGCAATGGAAACAATAATTCCGAGAACGATCATGGTGGTGACTCCGTGCAAAAGGTCGGACGGCTGCGCCTTCCACCACCACCACCACCATGGCGCAATCACAGCATAGCAGCATTCCTCTCACCGCGCGAGAAGCGATGGCTTTCGAGGCCAGGCCTGTCCGAAAACTAGCAGGTTGAATGAGAAACCTTATGCGTCTGGTAGACCAGTATCGGCTCTACCTCTACGGTGGTTATATTGTTGGGTGGAAGGCTGCGGGTTAAAGTCTATGGCAGAAATCGATTGGTCAGATCGAGCATTTTACGACGATGGCGAATGGGTAAGCTGGTCAGACATCGATGAGCAGCTTCGTCACAAGGAGTGGGGAGCGAAGTATCCAAACGCCATCCGATCAATGATCCCGTATTTTGAGGACCTGATCTCACTCGCTGAGAGCTACCATCTGGAGACTGGCCTGCATTTGTCCGTGTATGGCGATATCGGCGAATTGTTCGGGGCCATCACCTACGGCATTAAGTTGAACAAGACCTACGCGCAGGGTTCGGACGGCAGGCTCGAAAACGATCATGTCGAAATCAAAACCATCACACCTTTCAAGACCAAGGACGTAGTGATGGTGGATACATCGAGGCATTTCAACAAGTTGCTCGTGGTCAAAATAAATGCAGAGTTCCAGGTCTCCGGGCGAATGGTCAGCCGCAAGCAATTGCCAAAGCGCTCAGGCCGTTACCTCCGGATTCGCTGGGAGGACCTGGCGCTCTTGCAGTAGTGCGCAATGGCGTTATGCCGAACCGGCAGCGCTCACGCGCTGCCGGTTCCGAAGCGATAGACCGGGATGCCCATCTTCCGAGCCTTATCGGCCAGGTTGTCCTGAATGCCAGTGCCGGGGAAGATGATGACCCCGATCGGCATCGTGGAGAGCATCTGGTCGTTGCGCTTGAACGGTGCTGCCTTGGCATGTTTCGCCCAGTCGGGTTTGAACGCGACCTGTGCGACCTTGCGGCTATTGGCCCAGGTTGCCGCGATACGTTCCGCGCCCTTGGGCGATCCACCGTGCATCAGCACCATGTCCGGGTGCTTGGCGTGAATCTGATCGAGCTTGGCCCAGATCGTCCGGTGATCGGTGGTGTCACCGCCCGAGAAGGCGATCTTCGGTCCGGCGGGCAGCAGCACCTCGTTGTCGGCCCGGCGTTTTGCGGCGATGAAGTCGCGGCTGTCGATCATGGCCGAGGTCATCTGGCGATGGTTGACCCGTGAGCCGGAGCGTTGCGACCAGGGCGTACCGGTGGTGCGCAGATAGATGTCGGCGGCGGCATCGCGGAAGGTTTCCATGCTGTCGCGGCGCTCGATCAGACTTTGGCCCGCGCCGATCAGGGTTTCGAGCTGGACGGATTTGACCTCGCTGCCATCCTGTTCGCGCTGAAGGCGCTTCTGTGCCTGCTCGTTATCGTCGAGTTTGGTCTCGATCCGCTCGACGGCGCGGTGGAAGGTGTTGACGGTGGACCAGAGGATCTCGTCGAGGTCGAAATCGAGGCTGGTGTCGGCCATGGTGGAAATTAGGGCGTCGAAGATCTCGGAGACTGCGCCTTGGATAACGTGATCTTCGGGTGTGATCCGGGGATCGGCCTCATCTTCGGAGGGACGGTAGCCGTAGAGTTCGAGTTCTTCGATGGCATGGCCGGTCGGGGACGTGCTGTGATCGGGTTCGAAATCGTCGTGCGCGTACATGGGATGCTTCCGTCAGTTGGACCGCGGCCGTCGCGGCCTTCATGGCGACGAAAGCCCACGGGCGCTCCGGCCTGGCAGTCCGAGCCTCTGGCGAGGGCCTTGATGGCAAAGCCCGGCTGATTTGTTTCGCGCTGTAAAGGCGGGGGAGACGGGGTCCCCACGCGACCTGTCGCGTGGGGTGGCGGGCCGCCGACGGAAATCAGTCGGGCGCCGCCATTGCCTGACCGGAGCGTTTGTGGGCCGATCGCCCTCTCGGAAGGCCAAGGCGCGGTCCTCTGCTGATGACAGGATGCAGCCTATGCGCATGACAGGATCGGTACGCCCCGATCACGGTCTCGTGCCGGCTATTCTATTGAAGCCATGAAGCGGCTGACGTCCTCGGGAGCGATTTGCACCCGGATCTCTGCCCGAACGGCATCCAGCCCGTGAGTTGTGAGATCTTCGTTGAAGTCCCCCATCATGGGCGAGAGCGTGATGGTCTCGATCCCGACCTCGTGCGCCCGGTCCACCAGGCTATCGCGGGCGCTGTCACCTGCCGGATCGTTGTCGCGGACGATATAGAGCCTGCGCAGTTGCTGCGGGAACAGGATGGCAGCGAGATGCCCGGCCGAGAGTGCGGAAACCATTGGCATGGTGGGCAGAGCCTGACGCAACGACAGGATGGTTTCGATACCTTCCCCCGCTGCCATGACATCCTGCGCATCCCCGTAACGAACTGCATGTCCGAGCAGGTCGCCCATTGCCTTCCTCGGTGGATCGACGGGTGCCTTGCCGGAACCGTCAGGGGCCAGCCATGTGCGGTGTGCGCCGGTAATCCTGCCATCGAGGTCGGTGACGGCGGCGATCATGGCGGGCCAGGCTTGCGTCGGGCCATCGTCCTCGGGCCGCCAGTAGCAGTTGGGATGAAAGCGCAGATTTGCGGTCTGGCGTAAATCCGTAATGCCGCGTCCGCGTAAATACGCTTCTGCGGTGCTGCCGATCAGCGGCTGTGTCATGCGCCAGAGTCGGCGTGCGGCCTCCGATGATCCCGATGGTGCTGGCGGACGGGACTGACGGGGTGGCGGCTGTGGTTCAGGATGCGGCAGGCTGAGGAAGCGCCGGGCCTCTTCGGCAACGTCGGCGAAGTCGATCAGACCGAGCGAATCCCGGATGACATCGAGCAGATCGCCATATTCACCCGTGGCCGAGTCCTGCCATTTACCGGCAATGCCTTTCACGCTGTCGTGCAGCCGGACGAACATGGAGCGGCCAGCCGTGTTTCGGACATCGCCAACCTGCCAGTAATTGCCCTGTTTGCGACCATTCGACAGATAGTGACGGCACACCGCCTCGGCCT
Organism: Sphingobium amiense; assembly: GCF_003967075.1. NCBI lineage: Bacteria > Pseudomonadati > Pseudomonadota > Alphaproteobacteria > Sphingomonadales > Sphingobiaceae > Sphingobium > Sphingobium amiense. Next base: position 3,593,954 of record NZ_AP018664.1, on the reverse strand, counting down.
GTCGGCCGAGGCGGTGTGCCAGTTCGGAAGCGTTGAGACGCGCCATTATGCGGCCTCCCGCTCACCGATGCGCTCAACCGGGAAGCGGTCAAGCAGTTTACCGGTGATCTCCGGTCCCGTTGCATCGACAGGCACGAAGAAGCGCAGTTTCCACGAGATGATCTCGCTGAAGAGGCCATAGGCCCGCAACCGGTCGCGCATCGCGTCAGTAAAGCCGGTCAGTTCGATCCGGTTGGCGCCCATGACCCGGACGCGGCGCAGTTGCAGCCCCTCGGCGAGATCAAGGATCGTGCGACCTTCGATCAGCGCGGCATAGGCGGCATCGGGTGTCAGGCTGCTGGTAACGCCACTGGTCGAGGCATTGGCAGCCCATGCCGGCGATACCCGGCGACCGATGATGCGTTCGCCCTCGTCGGTCTGCAGCCGATAGACGCGGGAGGAGTCCTGCGGCAGCCGTTTCCAGATCGGCAGAAGCAGCCCAGTCACCATATGCAGAATGCTGTCGGTAAACTCCGGCACCTCGGCCAGTTCTGCCTTCCAGGCCACGGTGAAGTCGGCACGGTCGGCCTCGATCCAGTGGGTCTCGCCCATCGCCCGAACCGGAATGTTCATCGCCTCCATGGGCCGGATCAGCCGCACGCGCCGTTCGATCTCGCCATCATCCAGCATGACGCTGGTGGTCGGGATCTGCACGGCGGCACGACCGGATCGCTCGTTGATGAGCAGTTTGGCACGCGGATCATCCAGTTCAGCGACGGCCGCATCGAGCGTGACCGGCTGATTGCGTTTGCGCTCGGTGAGCGTCAGGAGCCGGGTTTCCGCGCCGGTGCCCGGATGGGTGTGGATCACTTGCCGGTCGGTGACGATGAAACTTTCGGCCTTCAGCGTTTCCAGCCCCATATCATAGGTGCCGGATGCAATCGCCCCGTCGATACGCGCCTGCAGAAGCTGCTCGAAGGCGGCGAACAGGATGCCCTGCAATTCGATGGTCAATGCTAGCAGGCGGTTGAGGAAGGTGGTGATCGGCGGCAGTTCGTCCTTCACACCATTGCTGTCCATCAGCTTCAGGCCGGTTGCGGATTCAAACCGTTCGAGCGAGCATCCCTCGACCTTGCCGCGCACAATCAGCAGATAGAGCTGGCGCAACGCATCGCGAGCATAGGCGGATTCCAGATTATCTTCGGGACGGAACAGCCCCTGACCGCCGGTCTGGCGCTGGCCGCGTGTGATCGCGCCCAGCGTGTCGAGGCGGCGGGCGATGGTCGAGAGAAAGCGCTTCTCGGCTTTGACATCCGTGGCGATGGGTCTGAACAGCGGCGGCTGCGCCTGATTGGTGCGATTGGTGCGGCCCAGCCCCTGAATGGCGGCATCGGCCTTCCAGCCAGGTTCCAGCAGGTAATGCACGCGCAGCCGCTGGTTTTTCGCAGAGAGTTCGGCGTGATAGCTGCGCCCCGTGCCACCGGCATCAGAGAAGACCAGAACGCGCTTCTGGTCATCCATGAAGGCCGAGGTCTCGGCAAGGTTGGCAGAAGGCGCACGGTTCTCGACCGCAAGACGTGCCGATACCCCGTCACCCTTGCGCACGATCCGGCGTGAGCGGCCTGTGACCTCGGCCACCATATCCGTGCCGAAGCGCTGCACGATCTGGTCGAGCGCTCCGGGGACAGGCGGAAGCGAACCCAGCTGCTCCAGCATCTCGTCGCGCCGCGCCACGGCTTCGCGGCATTCCACCGGCTGACCATCGCGGAAGACGGGGCGTGACGACAGGTTGCCCTCGCCATCGGTGAAGGGTTCATAGAGCTGCACCGGGAAGGAATGCTGCAAATACGAGCCGACATACTCCCTCGGCGTGACATCGACGGAAATATCGTTCCATTCCTCGGTCGGGATCTCGGACAGCCGCCGTTCCATCAGGGCTTCGCCAGTCGAGACGATCTGGATGACGGCGGCATGGCCCGCTTCCAGATCGGCCTCGATGGACCGGATCAGGGTCGGGGTTTTCATGGAGGTCAGCAGATGGCCAAAGAAGCGCTGCTTGGTGCTTTCAAAGGCCGAACGGGCGGCGGATTTGGCCTGCCGGTTCAGCGTCCCATCGCTGCCGGTGATGTTGGCGGCTTCCATCGCCGCGTCCAGGTTTCCATGAATGACAGCTTATCGCGAGGTCGCGATAATGCGCAGGAGCGCGGCGCGGCCCCGCAAAGCGGCGGCACACTTCGCCACGTCCTTCGCATTATTTCACAGGGTGTCGAGCCATTCCATCAGGCTGGCATCGCGTTTCCACGATGGTGGGACGTTGCTCGCCGCCGGCGCGCCTACCTGTTCAAGCGCCTTTCGTTTGGTCTCCAGATTGGCCTGTGCGTAGTGGTTGGTCGTATCGAGGCTGACGTGTCCAAGCCAACTGCGGATGACGGTGATGTCGACCCCGGCAGCGACAAGGTGAACGGCGGTGGCATGCCGGAAGCTGTGCGGCGTCACATGTTTGGACCGAAGCGTCGGCATGGATTTGGCGGCTTCCTCAACATAGGCGGCCAACTTGAACCGCACCCCGGAGGCGCCCAGGGGCTCACCGTATCGATTCACGAAGATTCGCTCTTCTGCCCCACGTGGTTGGCGTTCCAACAACTTCCGGAGCAACGTCACTGTTTCTGGCCAGAGCGGACAGATGCGTTCCTTGCGCCCCTTGCCGTAAAGACGCACGAAGTTCGGTGCGTCGAACCGGATCGCGTCGGTACAGAGGTCGAGAGCTTCCTGGATGCGCGCGCCGCTGTTGTAGAGGAACGAGAGCAACACATGGTCGCGCATCCCCTCGATTGTCGATCGGTCGGGCTGAGCAAGGATCGCCTCGACCTCCCCCGTCTCGAGATAGCAGGGTGCAGCGGTGGGCTCCCGCTTCAGCGGGACGGTCAGGACCTCGGCGCATTGCGCAATGTATTCGGGATCCTTGTCCGCCACGTAGCTGAAGAAGCTGCGGATCGCTGCGAGCCGGCAGTTTCGCGTGCCGATTGTGCTTTTGCGCCCATGCTCGGTATGATGGAGGAACGCGCGCACCTCGCCGGCCGAGACATCGGCCAGCGTGATCCGCGCAACCCCGCCGCCTTTTCGCTCCGCGATAAACCGAAGCAACAATCGCCAGGTGTCGCGGTAAGACCGGATCGTATGAACCGAAGCACTGCGTTGCTCGGCCAACCATTCCTGGAAGAACGCCCGCAACAACGCGGGGAACGGATTGCTCTTCGTCATGGCCGCGCCTCCATTGTGAGGCATCGGACGCCAACGGTACGGAACCGCTCGCTTGCCTCATGCAGCAGGTCCTGCGTGACAGTGATGTAGACCAGCGTGGAGTTGATGTCCCGGTGCCCCATATAGGTGGAGAGAAAGCGCAGTTTGTCCTGCGGATTGACGCCGGATCGATACCATTGAAGGATTCGGTTCACGACCATCGAGTGGCGCAGGTCATGAACGCGTGGTCCCGCCCGCCCCGTCGGGGGCTTGAACCCGGCGCGGCGCATGACGTTGGTAATCATCGTTGAGACCGTCACGGGGGTATAGCGATCATTGAAGTGCTCGTGCCAGAAGAGCCCGGACCGCGGATCCTGCGGGGCGCCGGCGCGCCGCCTTGCATCGATATAGGCCCGTAATTCGGCCATGACGCTGCCGGTTAGCGGCAAGATCCTGGTCTTGTAGAACTTCGTTTCCCGGATCGTGATCGTGTCCGATTGAAGGTCCACGTCACCCAGATCAAGCCCGGCGAGTTCACTACGGCGCAGTCCGGCACAATAGGCCAGAACCACCATCGTGTAGAGGACCATAGGCCGCAGCGGAGCATCCGGCGACGGATACGAGCGGGCAACATCGAGCAACCGCCGGACGTCGGCCGGACTGAAGATATGCGGCCGTCGATGCTCGCGCGCCACTTCCCGCTCTGGCCGGGCGTTGAAGCGTTTTGGCGGGATTCTGGGATCAAGGCGATACCGCGCCTTGGTCAGGATGCGCCCCAGCTTCTGACATTCAGCCGCGTGATTGCGGGTCGGCTTGGCAGTTGCCCAGCGCGCCAGCATTGTCTCAAGCGATGCCCCGGCAAGTTCGGGGTTCGCCTGGAGGAACCGATCGAACCGCAATAGCCAGTGAGCCTGGGTCTCATACTGATAGCCCCGGCTGCGCATCAACGCGACATGCTCGCGCATGAAGTCCCCCAGCACGCTGCCGTAGGGCGCGGGCCGTCGCAATGCGGCCAGGGCTTCGTCGGGATTGGGGGAAGCGAGAGCCCGCCAGATCGGCTTGTTTTGTTTGGCGTTGTACTGACGACGAAGCACAGCAACGGGATTCTCGGCGATCAGCCCGATTTCGACGAGGTGTTCGAGGAAGCGATCGACAATGCAGACCTGGTTGAGCAGCGTCGGCATTCGCCAACGTTTTTCCATTTCCTTCAGCCAGACGTCGAGCATCTGCCGGTCAACCGCGGGATGACGTCGGGCTACATCCTCGAAGCTGCGAAGGAACCAGCGATAAGTCGGTCTGCTTCCCGGCCGGAACTGCGATTTTTCCAGGAAGGCGTCAACAACGGTGCAATCGGGATCGTGCCAGGCGCTCATGACAGCATCTCCGAGCCGGGTACCTCGAGCGCCACGGCTCGGAGATCATCTGTCGCCAGCTTGAGATAGGCATTGGTGGATTCGATTGATCGATGCCCGAGCACGTCGCCGATGATCTTTTGCGGGACCGACGCCCGCAGTAGTTCGACCGCTCGCGCGTGGCGGAAGACATGCGCTCCTCGCTTTCCCGGCGGCTCGACGCCTGCGGCTGCTAACCGCCCGCGGATCATGCCGTACAGGTTTGTCATTGCGATGTAGGGCGCGCAGGATCGGATGAAGATTTCCCGCCCCTCGACCTGGGGGCGCCCATGACGCAGATAGTCGAGCAGCGCCTCACCAACCGGCGCCAATAGCGGCATGTAGGAGTACGCATTGGTCTTGGTGTGACGGATACGCAGGGATTCTCCGCGCCAGTTCACGTCTTCAAGCCGAAGGCGGCATATCTCACCTTCGCGCAACCCATATGTGGCAAGCAGTTGAAGTACCGCAAAATCGCGCATTCCTCGCGGCGATCCGTCCTTCTTCGTCGTCGCCAACACCGCGGCGATTTGGCTCTTGTCCAACGTCGAGGGCACATCTTCATAGGCGTAAAGCATGGGGCCGATGATGTGCGGCGTGAGATCAGTCGGGATGCGTCCCGTCCGATGCAGATAGCGCACCACCGACCGGAGCCGCTCAGCGACATCGGCCAATGATTTGCGCCTTAATCCAGGCGCGCGCATGTCCATGTAGAGATCGACTTCCACGATGCTCAACGTGTCGAGGCTGGCAGCACCGCTCCGTTCGAACTGCCATCGCAGGAAGTTCCGTGCCTCCCACATAAGCGCCGCGATGGTAGCGCTTGCCAGACCGCGCTCGTCGCGCAGCCATGCCTCGTATTCGCAGCAGATCGCCTGCCGGTACACAGTTTCCGGTTCGATTATCTCCGGCTCGGGCGGCCATTTGCCTTGAGCAAGCCGGAGGAGCTTGTTGATTGACGTGCGGGGCAACATGTGCCACCGCGGACAGGGAACTCGGCCATACTGGGCCTGAAAATCCTGGATTGCATAGCAAAAATACTGGTCGACCTGCTGAGGCGTCACAGTCTCGACCTGCATGTCGCACTCGGCCAGATAATCGAGAAATGCGCGCGCGTAGAGTCGATGGTTCGCCACAACCACCGGGTTATAATTCTGCGCCGTGAGCAAATTCGAGAGTTCGGCGATCAATTCGTCGTGCGTCTGCAACATGATTGTTTCCTCAGCTGGTCCAGAGACCACCGAGGTTCGCAATCAAAATAATGTGCAGCAAGATCGCACGACAGTGCAGGAATTCAGCGACTATGCCGCGCTCCTGCGCATTATCGCTACCTCGCGATAAGCGATCTTATGCGCAGCTGCGCATAAGATCGCGAAGGCGGCAGCATATGAGTCGTAAATGTGCCGCTGTTCGTCCGTGAGCTGATGCTCGATCAGTTCATATTCGACGCCATCATAGGAGAGTGAGCGGGCGGTATAGAGGCCGAGAGATCGCAGGTCGCGGGCCAGGACCTCCATGGCCGCAACGCCACCGGATTCGATCGCCTCGACGAACTCGGCGCGGGTCTGGAACGGAAAGTCCTCACCGCCCCAGAGGCCGAGGCGCTGAGCATAGGCGAGATTATGGACGGTGGTGGCGCCAGTCGCCGAGACATAGACGACGCGGGCGTCGGGCAGCGCGTGCTGAAGCCGCAGGCCCGCACGTCCCTGCTGCGAGGCGGCGACATCACCGCGTTCACCTTTTCCGCCACCGGCATTCTGCATGGAATGGCTCTCGTCGAAGATAATGGCTCCATCGAAATCGGACCCCAACCATTCGACGATCTGCTTGACGCGGGAAACCTTCTCGCCCCGGTCGTCGGAGCGTAGCGTGGCATAGGTGGTAAAAAGGATGCCTTCCGACAGCGTGATCGGCTTGCCCTGCGGGAAGCGTGACAGAGGCGTGACCAGCAGCCGTTCCATGCCGAGCGCCGACCAGTCGCGTTGCGCGTCCTCGATCAGCTTGTCGGATTTGGAGATCCAGATCGCCTTGCGCCGACCGCGAAGCCAGTTGTCGAGAATGATGGCGGCGGACTGGCGACCCTTGCCAGCGCCGGTTCCATCCCCGAGCATGAAGCCCCGGCGAAAGCGGATCGATCCGGCAGCATCCTCGGGCGCGGCACTCACATTGTCGAAATGCTCGTCCACGGTCCAGGCGCCGGCGAGATGATCGGCGTGGGCTTCACCTGCATAGATCACCGTTTCAAGCTGGGCGTCCGACAGACGCGCGCAGATGTCGGGCGGCAGCATGGGCCGGTAGGACGGCTTGGGCGGTGCGACCGAGGCCATGGCGGCGGATTGCACCAGCTTGGTCGGATGCGGCTGTGCACCAGCGATACGCAGCGATTGCAGCGCATATTCCTCATAGATCGCGTCGGACAGGCGAGCGCCTTCCGGTGGCGTCCAGTCCACGGTCTCATAGGCGAGTTCGACGCCATCAGGATCATTGGCCGAAGCAGCGACAGATCGCGTAACCGCCGAGCGTGCGAGATAGCCCCGCACGGTCTTCGGCGCGGTGGCCGAAGCGGAAACCACGATCTTCGGCAATGACACTGGCAGGCGCGGCGGAACCTGTTCCTCGATCCATCTGATCAGCGTGGCAACATCAGGCGCGATCCCCGGCGAAGCCGGCAAACTGGCGGGATCGTCGGCGGGCAGTTTGTCGATCACGGTCAGCCGCGTGTCGATCGTGGTGCCGTGCTTTGCATAGACCGCGCCATCGACGGCAGCGCTGAACACCACGCGGCCACGGGCCTGCAAGCGGATGAAGGCGTCCCGCCATGCCGGAGCTTCGGGGCCAAAGCCAGCGCCGGTGATCGTCACCAACCGCCCGCCGGGAGCAAGACGGGCCAGTGCCGCGGCAACATGGCGATAGGCCGCATCCGCGACACGCCCGCTGACATTGGCCATGACCGAGAATGGCGGGTTCATCAGCACCACGGACGGGACAGCATCCGGAGCCAGATGATCATCGATCTGGGCGGCGTCGAAGCGGGTGACGGCAAAAGCCGGAAAGATCTGGGCAAGCAGATCGGCGCGGGTCTCGGCCAGTTCGTTGAGGATCAGCGAGCCACCGATGGTCTGCGCCAGGATCGCCAGAAGGCCGGTGCCCGCCGATGGTTCCAGCACCCTGTCATCGGGCGTAATCGCGGCAGCCGTCAGAGCGGTAAGGCCGAGCGGGATCGGCGTCGAAAATTGCTGGAGGTTTTGGCTTTCCTCGGAACGCCGGGTCTGCGTGGGCAACAGCGCCGCGATCTTTGCCAGCACGGAAATGCGTGCCGCCGGAGACGCGGCTTTACGGAAAAGCGCCTTTCCGTATTTGCGTAAGAAAAGGACGGTAGCGACTTCGCACGCCTCATAGGCCAGCTTCCAGTCCCAGACGCCAGTAGCGTCGGACGCGCCGAAGGCCGTTTCCATAGCACGGCGCAAGGTGGCGGCATCGATGCGTTCACCGCGTTCGAGAGACGGAAGCAAAAGATTAGCCGCAGCCAGAATCGCGGGCGCAGCCGCCAGTGGTGTGACCGGATCGGCCACGGGAAACACCATGTTCATGTCGGAAACCTCAGGAGAGCAGAAATGGAAGAGTCCGAACAGCGCTCTCTCTCGACCGCCCGGACTTAACCCCTTCCGGCCCGCCTCTGACTCTCAAAGCGCAGCATAAAAAAAGCGCCCCGACCGGACGGTGGGGCGCTTGTCAGTGTCTTCTCGGGATCATCCGAAGCGGCGACCAGCTGCGGTGAAGGTGTATTCATTGGCGGCAATGGTTTCATCGACAGCCTCGTCCGAGGACAGATAATCATACTCGCGCTCAAGCTGGCGGTAGAGCCAGCGGGCCAGATCGCGCAGCGCCTCGATGACCGCCTCCTCGGCATCAGCGGTCATGTCCTGCCAGGTCGGGCTGTCGCGCTCGACCGTGATCGACATGCAGTATTCGTGATAATAATGGCCGCGATGGCTGGCATCGGCGCGAAGCTGATAGAAGTTGCGGCGCTGGACCGCCTGAAGGGCATCGGCGATACGATGCAATTCGGTGTCCTGCGGTGCGTGCTCCCGGATAAGGCGCGGAGCATGTTTCCGGTAGGAATACCACGATTCAAAGCACGCACCGTCACCTTGTGAACAGAAGCCGCGGAACCAGATGCAGGGTTCCTGCCGGGTGCCGCCGCCCATCAATCGGACGGTGCGGGTCTTGAGGTTCAACCCGAGGATTTCCGCGATGCGCTGGAAATCCTCATAGACGGCATCGTACCAGTCATAGTCGAAGCCGCCCTCACGATACCAAGCACGGGCCTTGTCCTTTGCCGCATCAGACAATTCGTTGAGGCGATAGACGGTGGTTTCGATGACCTCAGGCATAGGGGGCTCTCCCTTCCAGAACCGAGGAAAGCCAGCCATCGGTATAGATCCAGTCCACTGTCTCGCCGGTGGCGAGATCAAGGACATGCGCCCCACCACCAAATCCGTCGATGCGCGGTTTCGAGCAGCTATTTGCGTACTGGAAACCCCACAATCCGCTCAGGCCAAATTCGGCAGCGCAGCGTTTGACGAATTGGATGACATGCTCAGGGTCACCCGTGACATCATCGCGCATCCAGAGTTGCGTACCGCCATGCTCTGGCTGGATGGAGAGCAGGAAGCCATCCGAGGGCGGATCCTCAGCGGCATTGTCATCTGCCAGAGCGTTGTAGAGATCGAGCGCGCGGGCGGCGTTTGCGGGGGTGCCTACGTCGAGCAGGCAGGAAAAGTGCATGTAATAGTCGGCCATGACGGTCTCCGGACATGACATGGCTCGGCGTATGGCCGAGCCGAATGGGATGAAATGGGTGAAGCTCAGGCGGCCTGTGGCAGGCGGAGTAGATCGGCCGAGGTTTCGCGCCAGAAGGGATCGACCAATCGGGCCTCCAGCGCAGCGGCGCGGTAACGCAGCCGTCTCGCATCACCGGGGTCCGAGGCCCGGAATGCCATACTGCGCAGGCGGCTGGCCTCGGTCACGATCCTGCGTGCCTCGGCATCGGATGCGACTGGCTGTTGCCAGAGGATAATGCCGGCGCGGATTTCACCGGCGAGGACCAGGCGCTGATCTCGGTCCTGAATGAGCATGATGCGCGGCTGAAAATACGGAAAGCTGTCCGGCCCCGTGCGAATATCACCGCGCGACAGGCGCAAGGCTGCGGCCTGGATGGCCTCTTCCGGTGACGGGCATTCGCCAAGCGGGATCACGCGGTCAAAACCGTTCGCCGCGTCACTGGCGTCATAACTGGCCACGCCAAGGCATGAGATACGCAGCGGCAGCTTTTGCGACCGATAAAGCGCGGGCAGAACATCGGCAGCCAGAATCTGGCCGATGGAACGGAAGGTTTCGGAACGGGCAAAGGTCATCGGGATCACTCCATGACGGGCGCCGGTGAGCCTCTCTCTCCGACCCTCAACCCGTCACGGCCGAACGGCCCGCACTCTTCCTCTCTGACCGGGCTCGTTCCCGGTTCCGCTGCCGGCGATGGGAACCATCGCGAGGCGCTGAAGGCCCGAAGCGCGGGCTGCCGCGCTCGGGCCGTCGGGGATGAGGCGCTTTCGCGCCTTATTCCCACGGGTCCAGCTCCAGCTTCACCATGTCGTCGTCGCCGTCGAACTCGGCGGCAGGGCACGCGGCGTGGGTGCCGTCTCCGGCCTGGAACACAACGATCGAAACCATCAGCGTGGCGGCAAGGCTGGCGGCGAAGGCGGTGGCATCTGCATAGGACATGGGTTCCGGCTCCTGTCTTTGGGAGGCGGGGGACCATCCCCCGCGCGACAGGCGCCCGAAGTGTCTGACCGGATCTGCAATCACCCGAGGGCGTTCGGACTTTTCCCGAATCCCCGAGGGCGGCACGCGCGCGTAAGCCGACCCCTTTGGGGTTGAATGTCAAAGAGACGGATCGGACCAAGGTTTGCGAATGGAAGCGGGGGTGGTTTTTCGCATCTGACAGGATGCCGGATACCCGTCGCAGATGCTCTGCCGCGTCAGCCTTGCCACCATGCTGGCATCAGGATCGTGTTCCTTCAGGCCAGAGATGGCTGCCGCTTGTCCTGATCGGGATGGCGGATTGCATGGTGAAGCCGGATTGGGCCCGTCCGGTGCAGACATCCCATCCTCACGGCCAGAGACCCTGCGATCGGGTCTTCAGCTCCAAAGCCCATCGGCAATTTCGCGGGCAACCATCGCGCGGGCTTTCATCATCAGATCGTCGCCCGATGTATCGATGTGACCATAGAAGCGCGCACGGCCGCCATGGGCAGTCCATTCGGCATAGCGGCAGTATTCACGGGCATCGAGCCGGAAAACGCGCATATCTTCGGCCCAATGGGGCTTTGGCTCCACAACAACGGTCATGCCGTCGCGGCTTTCCTCCCAGGGCAGTGTACGCTCCAGCGGACGGTTTTCCCGATCCTGAGCAAATATTTCATCAACGTCGATGCTGGCAGCCATGGCGGCTCTCCAAAGAAAAAGCCCGATCACGAGGATCGGGCGAGTTACGGAAACGGAGCGGTTAGAACGGGGCGACCGAAGCCGCCCCGCATGAGTGCTATTCAGCAGCGACCATATGCTGTTCTTCCTCATCGTCAGCGGGGTCGTCCTCGCCATCGCCGGAGAGGAAATCGGGCAGATTGTCGGCTTCCGCCGCAATGCCCGATGCCGGGTCGACTTCGATACCCTCGTCCGCCATGCGCAGCGGCTCAGGCAGCCAGCCGGTTTCCGCCAGCAGGCGTTCGGCTTCCTTGGCCATGTCGCCCTTCTTGAGATGTCCGATCAACTCGGCGGCCCGGTCTCCGGCCCCTTCACGTACAGCTTCAAGGATACGCGGCTTGGTCACGCGGCCGAGATAATTGCCGACCGTCGGCCGCCAGCCCACGGCCACCATGTCGAGGCCGGTCGAACGGGCCAGCCGGTCAGCCTGCGACAGGCGGATGTCCAGCCCGTGCTGGCTGACGCCCGTGCCACTGTAAGGGTTCGGCTTCTCATAGAGCGCATTGACACCGAAGCTGACGCAATGGGCGAGTAACTCCATGCGCGACCCATCGTCCAGATCGGTCAGCCAATCCCAGAGGGCGGCATCGTCTGCCGGGACATGATCGCACCAGCGTTCGTGGCGGTCAGCGATAGCCTTGGCCGACGCGCTGTCGCGCAGATCCTCGGCCTGTGCGGGCAGATGAACCTCCCGGACCTGGGCTTCGAGGCATCCCTTGCTGGAATGCGGCATGAAGCAATCCATGGCCAGCCTGTGCAGCAGTGCCGTCATAGCGACATGCGGGTTTACTGCCACCGCATCCCGCAGCGCCAGCGTGCGATGCGCGGTCAGCTCGCTGACCAGGCGATCGGGCAGCGGCTTGATGATGTCGGCCTCGTCTTCCTCCTCAGTTTCGACCGCCTGGCCGCCCAGCGTGATAACTGCACCCATGCGGCTTACCTCCGGTTCTGACCGCTGGATCACCTCGCCGGTTTCCGGGTCAACGATTTCAGCTTCCGGTTCCGCAGGCGTTTCATCTTCGGCGCGAACATAGCCGCGCTCGATCAGCAATGCGCCATCGGCGTCGATGCTGATGAAGACACCCGCCATGCTGATCTGGTCCGGCTCGAAGGTCATCGGACGGCGCTCGAAGGTTTCCAGAGCCAGTTCGATCTCACCCAAGCGGGCGTCGATCTCGTCAGGCAGCTCGTCCGCCTCGCCATATTCGACTTCAAGCCGGTCATACTCGTCGCGCAATGCTTCGCGGGTGGCGCGTTCCTCTTCGCTCAGATCGACCGTGGTGCCGACAATCTGGCGTAGGCCATGGTCGTGACCATAGGGGAAGGTGATGGCGACCTCGATCCATTTCCAGCCCTCGGCGGCGATGGCTTCGCCCTCGGCCTTCAGTTTTTCGCCCACCAACCGGTCGAGCAGCACCGGATCTTGCAGCCAGCCACCATCGTCCTGCTGAAAGAGATCACGCAGCACGCAGCCGCCAGCCTCTTCATAGGCATCGATACCAACGAACACCGCCCGTTTGTCGGCGGCGCGGACTGTGGTTTCGGTCAGCAGGCGTCGGATGTGGTAGGGTTCCTTCTGCCAGCCATCCCTGATCGCTTCCCAGACCTGCTCCTGACGGGCATGGTCAGAACTGACGCTGAAGGCCATGAGTTGTTCCAGCGTCATGCCGTCCTCGGCATAGACGTCGAGCAATGCCGGTGAGACGGAAACCAGACGCAGGCGCTGCTTCACCACCTTGGCATCCACAAAGAAGGCGGCGGCGATGGCTTCCTCGGTCATGCCCTTTTCGCGCATGGCCTGGAAAGCGCGGAACTGATCGAGCGGATGCAGCGGAGCGCGCTCGATATTCTCGGCGAGCGATACCTCGTCGATCAGCACATCGGCGCTGGCCTCCGACACCACGCACGGGACCGGCGCACTTTTGGCGAGGCGCTTCTGCTTGACCAGCAGTTCCAGCGCCCGGAACCGGCGACCGCCGGCGGGCACCTCGAACATGCCGGTTTCCTTGCCCCCGGCATCCACCACCGGACGGACATGCAGGGACTGGATCAGGCCGCGGCGGGCGATGGACTCGGCCAGTTCCTCGACCGAGATGCCGGCCTTGACGCGCCGGACGTTGGACTGGCTGAGCACCAGCTTGTTGAAGGGAATGTCGCGCGAGGACGACAGGGTGATCTTCTGAACGGCAGTGGCCATGTCAGTTACTCCATGACGGACGCCGGTGAGCCTCTCTCTCCGGCTATCAGCCCGTCACGAAGCGAAGCGCCGCCCTCTTCCTCTGAAGAGAGCGACGCCAGCCGCAGAACCTGAAACCCGGAAATCAGGCACTCCGGTTTTCTGTATCGGCGGATGTGCGGGAAAAGCTCGCGCCGACGCCGTAGAGCAAACGCTCGGCGGCGCGGATGCTGCCGGTCTCACGGGCGGCCTCGGCCCAGACCGAGATCGGGAAATCGCCGGTGAACAGCAGATCGCACTCGATGCCCATGCCGAATGGCAGCCGGACTGACTGCATCTCGCCAAGGCTCCACGAACCCAGTTCGGGATGGCCGAGATCCGCCAGGCCGAACATGATGTCGCCATCCTCATCCAGCTCGGTAGCGAGCCAGACGCCTTCACCGATGGGATTGAAGAACTTCACGACCGGGGATGTGATCTTGATCGCGCTGGCGACCATTGGCCAGCAGGCGGTCGTGCTGTGCGCCTGTCAGGAGGATCATGCCGCCGCCCTCCGGTCGGTTTCGCTCGCATCCGACTCCCCGGTGTCTTCGGCAAGCAGATGCGACAGCAGCCAGTCCGCCGCCTTGCTGGCCTGCGAGGCCGCGCGGACAATGGCGCGGGAATCCTCGCGCATGACCTCCAGCCACGATCCGATGTAATCGGCATGGCGGACGGTCGGCAGGATCCCGAGCGCGGCGCAACTGAAAGCTGCGGTCTGTTCAGCCACATATCCTGACAGTCCAGCCCTAATGTGACTTCCACCGCAAATTTTCGGGGCGCGGATCATGCGGCCATCTCCTCAGGCTGGGGCTGCTGGGCGTGCATCCAGTCGGCGGCCGCCTGCGCCTTGCTGGCGGCGGTGAAGATGGCACGAGGGTCGTCTTTGAGTGCGCGCAACCACGATGCTACGTAGGCGGCATGATCGGCCCGCGGATGGTGAGCGATCCCGAGGTCGGCGAGCACGAACGATGCGGTCAGTTCAGCGCAAATTTCCTCGATCGCCAAGCTGTCGCGCTTGAAACGTTCGGCAAAGTTGCGGTCGAGCCGGTGCTTTGCCCCTGTGGCGTGGGCCGCCTCATGCAAAAGCGTGCCCATCTGTGCTGATGCATCCCGAAACGAGGCAAAGGTCGGCATGAAGATGTGATCGAGGTCGATCCGGTAGTGCGCATCGTAGGCGCCCTCGGTGACCGGGATCTTGAGGGCCGCGACGAAAGCTTCGGCGTGCCCGAACCGCTCGCCCTCGGGTAGAACTGCGACAGGTGAGGGTTCATAGCCCTCGACCTGGGCGAGGTTGAACACGGTGAAGGCCCGCGCGAACATGCGGCCGGGTCCGGCTTCGCCATCGTCATGATCATCATCGGTGCGCGATGCGGCCTGTTTCCAGAACACAACCGTCGTTCCGCGTTCACCTTTGCGGACCTGTGCGCCAAGCGATGCCCACTGGCGATAGGTCCCCCAAAGACCGCTGGAATAGGCAGCCGCTTCGGCTGCGATCCAGAGCGCGAGCACGTTGACGCCGCGATAGCGGCGGCGGGAGGTGACGTTCTGCGGCCTGGTGGTGGCAGCGCCATCATGGTGCCAGGGCATACGCCAATCGCCGGCACCGGCTTCGATGGCACATACAATCTCGGTAGTAATGCGCGAATAGACGTCGGCTCGCGGCGTAGCAGGGTAGGATCGGGACATGGCAGGTCTCCACGACGGGCGGAGGGAAACTGTCTTCCGCTCCTTCAATCCGTCACCCGCAAACCCGCCTCCTCTTCCTCTCCCGCCATACCGTTATGCGGTGTGGCGGTACCCGGTGCGATCTGTTCAAGAACACGCTGGATTCTGGCCACCTCGGCCTGAAGCGTCACCCGCTGCGGCTCTGGAAGCCGCTTCTCGCGCAACAACAACCGTGCCTCATCAGCACCGCGCTGCCATGCCGGGCGATGCCGTTCGGCGATGCAGGCATTGGGGCAGCGGACCGGTTCGCACATGGAGATCATTGGCCCGCTTGCGCCTGGCTCCGAACTCCGGTTCAGGCACAGGGCAGTTGCCGGATCAAAGAAGCAATCGGCCAGCGGGCCGACATGCAATGTCCGCGCGAGACTGCCCAGCATGGTGCGCAGACGTGGACGGTCGGCAATCATGGCAGGTAGCGGCGCCAACTCGTGGGCGGCAGTATCAAGCACAACTCCGACCCTGTTCGCGGCAGGTCCGCCAAGGCGTGCGCCACTTTGCCGCTCGTCGAAGTAGACAAGGATATCGTCGATCTGCCCGAGCGCACGCTGGGCTTCGATCTCTCCCCGAAATCCGGACCGGCTGCTGCCAGCATAGCCTTCGAAAGCCGCAACGCTGGCATGCTTGTACTGGATCATGCCGGCAATTGTTCCGAAGGGCCGGTTGGCGATGTGCCAGGCGATTGTGCGGCGAAACTGACGCGTTGTCAGACGCCATGGTCGGCCGTCGGGTCCGGCAGGAATGACGGGTGCCTGCGCGGATCCGAATTGGTCATTGAGGTGATCGCGGAACCGGTTGAGTTGCCGGACTATCTCTGCAGAGACGTGCGTCTTGGTATTGGCCCGGAGCGTGAGGACTGGCCACAGGGTCGTTGTTCCGCGCGCTTGCCCTGCACGCGCGGAAAGGCGTTCGAGGACATCGATGGCTTCAGCGACTGGCGCGATGGTAACCCACTCGGTCTCCTCGCCGCCGCCGCGCTTGCCCTTGTAAGCAGTGGACTTGATACGATGCCGCAAGATCGTACCGTCTTCGGCTTTGGTAATAGACAGGCATCCCTGCCTCATGGCTTGGATCTCGCTGTCCCGCATGCCTGAGAGAAAGGCACATACGATATAGGCTGCGGACTGCAGCATGACTTCCTCGAGGGGCAAAACCTTGGCATCGAAGCGGGTGCGCCAAGGCAGGCCAGTATCGGGATCGGCAGAAATGGGCGTATCCATGCCGCCGATCTCGGTGCCGAGTTCTGCGATGGCAGCGGCGATGAGGTCTGGTGCACCGGTGGCGAGGCCAAGGTGCATGGCAGGTTCGGCCTGCGCGTTGATACCGGCATGGAGGTGGATCAGGTGGTAGTTGATCGGCGGCGTGACGGCGCCGGTTTGCGGGTCTGTTCGCGTTGCGCCGTTATGTGCCGTGGTCCAGATCGGAATGCCGCGCCCATGCTGCCGCAAGGATGCAACATAGTCGAGAAGGCGTTCGCGTTGCCGTAACCGACGAACAGCGGGATCCAGACCTTCCCCAGCGGCAATCAGACGGTTGCGCGTTGCTTCAAGGCGATCGAGTTCCGCCCGTGCGGCAAGGATATCGCCTGCGTGGCAGGTCACGTAGCGCAACGACCAGGAGAGCAGCGGCGTCATGATCGATTCGGGAATGCGCGGCGTCCGGTTCTCCCCTGCAATATGCTTTGCGCCCGCCACGGAAAACGGACTTCGTCCCGGCCACGGTTCGAAGGACAGGTGCGCAGTCGGCAGATGATGCTGCAACTCGTGCAGGTCAAAGACGATCCGCAGCAGCGCTGCCGCTACAACTGGGCGCAGCCCGGCAAGGCGCAAAGATCCGGCGTAGCGATCGACCAGAGCCTGATCGACCCGGCCGAGATCGAAACGCCCCAGCTGAGCCTTCACGAAGTCGAAAAAGCGCAAGGTCCGGTTGGCCTCGCCGCGCACCCCGGCCGGCTCAAGCCGCGAACGGTGACCGGGGAGATCGACATTGAGCCGCGCATGGAGAATCTGGCGCAGGGCATCAGCAATAGATGGGTCTTCAATACCGCCGAAATGTACCGTGACATGGCAGCGCCGCGCGTTGTCGCGAAATACGCCGGGAGCCAGATCCCACACCGGATCGCCGTATCGTGAAATATGCGCGCGATCGCAGCCGGGGCGCAAAGGCGCGGACATAAGCACAGGGAGGGCATCGCGCTCATCGTCGCTCTCCGCCAGAAGCTGGACAACGGTCATACCCGTGCCTCTGGCGGCAGATAGACCGTGGGAGGGTCGTTCGCGACTTGCGCACGGGCCCTTGCCACGACGCCTTCGGCGAAGGCAGGCAGGATCTGCTGAACGATGCGATCATGGGCATGACCAAACTTGGCGGTCCAATCAGCGGCACTCAGGCCGATCCGCTGAGCGTCGACGAAGGAGAGAAAGGCGAGAATGGCAGGCAGCTTGCGCGCGGTAATGACCGCGTTGCGGCAATCGAGGCAGGCCCAGAACGGTGTTGGGCATGGCGTGCCGACGGATGCGAAGGGACTGGAATAGAAGTTGCCACAGCTTGCAAGCCAGACGTCTTGTTCGCCATCGAGCAGTGCGGTTGAAATGCCCCCATCATCGGGATCAGGGCTTGCCAACTTGCCGCGCAGCCGGTCCTCGTCTTGAGGAGGCAGGATCATTGGACCAGCGAGCGCCTCTTCGAGGGCATCTGCCACGGTTTGCTCGTGCAGCGGTCTGAGGGAGGGAATATCGGCGTAGTGCCGTGCCGCGATATCGACGGTATGACCTACGGCGAAGCGGGCCATGTGGCCTTCGGTCTTCAGATACCACAAGGCCTTGTGCGTCTTGCGCAGATACGAAAGACACAGATGGAGCGGTTTACCCTGATCATCGGTAATACAATGGCGCTGCGTCCAGGCACTGACCTTCAAGCGCAGTTGACGAATACCTGCGGTGATCTCGCCCGGCTGAAAATAGACCCAAAGGTTATCGCTAAAGTTATGGACCCTGGCCTTGGACGATAGGGCGATGATGCGTCGGATCAGACCGCCAGGGGTGGATGAGCCGCGATCACGCACCCGGATTGTCTTGTGCTCGGCACCGTGTGCCCGCAGCTTGGTGTAGGCGATATCGACGGTACCACCTGCGGCATTGCGCAGACAATCGAGGGTGAGCGACTTGCAGCACTCCAGCTCAAGCCCTGTCTCGAGTAAGAGCAGAACAAGAAGCGGGACGATATCGTCGGCAGTAAGATAGTGGGCTGCGTGGAGGCTCAGGTTAAGCCTGTCACTGGTGAGATCGCGCTTTTTGCGCAGCTTGTACAGGCTCTGAAACGTGGGATCACGGTAGCCCAGAACACCGTATGTCTCGATGGCAGCATGGGCTTTGCAATATGCGCCATCGATCTGCGCCACCTCATCGATCTGTGGCCCCGATCGCAAGCGGGCCTCGATCGCAGCAATATCCGCGCGTGCCGCATCGCGCAGCTGGCGGGCTACATACGGACTGTAGGCATCGCGTGGACGGGAACGAACGTGTGCGTGTGAGCTGACGTAGCGCAGTCGTTCCCGCAAGCCGCAATCGACAAGCTCAGGGCTGTCGTCCGCGATGCGACGTAGGACGGAAACGACCTTGGCGACATAGGTTTGTCCATGCACGCGAGACTTGCCCTGCGCGCTGAGCCATGTCTCAAATCCATCGATGTGATGGGCGCGAAGGTCAGCAGGGCCGTTGATCCGGTCGCCTGTCCCGGCCAGGTAGGCAAAGAAGCTTGGCAGCTGGTTGGCGTATGTCTTGAGGGAGGAACGTACCATGATGGGGCCGCGCGGTGCGGCCAGCTTGAACAGGCTCCGGGCAAAAGCGAGCGCCAGGCCGCGCGGCCGCAAGCCCGTGAAATCGACGAGCAGCTCGCCGCCATATAAGGGATGAATCATGAAGCGCAGCGTGCTGATCTGCGACCATGGATCGGCTTGGGGCGCAGCCGCCTCGGTCTCGAAGCTGACCTTGCGTCCTTTGCGTGGAGCAGCGCTCATGATCGAAGATAGCCTGGTACGAGTGCCAACAGCTCTTCGACTGCCGCATCGACGGTATCGGCACGCGTGGCGAGGTGATCCAGATAAATAGAGGTCGTCGCGAGGCTCGAATGGCCAAGCAATCGCTGGACCTGTTGAAGCGGATCGCCGACCAGCTGGCGATAACCTTCCATGGCGCCCACTGGTGCCGCTGCGTCGGCGAGGCGGCGCTGGATCAGCATGGCCAGCATGTGGACTGCAAAGGAATGCCGGAGTTGATGGGGGCTAAGCCGGACCGGGATGCCTGCGTCCGTGCAACGGCGGCTTGCCCGTGCGAAGATCGCTTCCCACGAGTTGGGCAACACAGGATGGCCCACCTCGGTCAGCCAGAGGACCGCGGCTTCGCGCGGCGTTCCATCGTCAGCGCAAATAACAAGCCTTGCGCGTTCATCCGGTGTGACGACCTCCATGTCCATCGTGCCACCGCCAACGAGAGGCAATGCGCGCTGCCCGAATGAGGGGCTGTGGATGAAGATCGGGCGGTCGATGGCTTCCCAGCCACGGCGCTGTGCGAACTTGGCGACGGCCGCCGCTCGCTCAACGGCGATGTAGGCGTCAAACACCGGCAACAAACGGCGCGGTAGCAGCATGCTTCGCCCCCTGTCACCCTTGGTAAGTGCCGCCGGAAGCTCGACCCGCCGCTGACGTTCCGAGCGGGCGTCGCAAACCGGAATCTCAGCTGCGAGCAAGTGGGATGCCTCTTCCAGGCGCAGGCCGGTGGTGACCAGCAGATCGGCGAACAGCGCGTTGCGCGCGCCATTGCGGTCACGCGCTCCAGGACGCTCGGTCCCTTCAACGGTCAGGCCGCGCAAACCAACTTCCCGGAAGGCGCGGTAATCGGTGAGATCGATGAAACGGACGTCGGAACGACGGGCTGCGCGCTCATAGGCGTCATTGCGGCCCGTGACTGCCGCCCGGCGCCCATCGTGCGATCGTCGCCAGACCTGACGATGCGTAAAAGGTGTACGCTCGATCAGACCCTCCCGTTCGGCCCATCGATAAAGCTTGTCGAGCGAGGCAATCGCCCGGTTCCACGTCGATGCCGAAATCCGGAACTCAGCATCGCTGCGCCGCCGGGCACGATGATAGGCACCGACATCATTGGCATCGGCTTGCCAAACAGACTTGCCACGGGCCGAAGCGAGAAAGCGAACCCAGACCAGAACATCATAGCCATGGGCGCGCAACGAGTGTCGCGAACGCGAACCGTTCAGCGGCAAATCGAGGAAGTAGCGCTCAAGGTGGAGATCATAGATCGCACCATCACGCAGGATTACCGGGATGTAGGAGTCCAGGCCATCCGCCGTCCGGCGCTCCTGAATGACGATCGACGCACCTGAAGTATCCACAGCTTGTCAGTCCCTCCCCCAGACCCCCTCCCAACTCCAGATCGCACACGTTGCGCGCCTGCGGGACGGTGGTCATCAGGCCGGATTACGCCAGCTTATGGATAGCGCTTCATCCGGCCTGATGCCCCCCTGCGTTGCGCCAAAACATACCGTTCAAGTGTGCGTGAGGCACGGTGCAGACTGTCCAGATAAGGCAATCATCTCCTCGAAGGCGTATTTCTTCGAACCGAACGAGCCGGTCAGATCGCGGTTGAGGCGGCTGTGATGGCCGCTGGCGTGCCCCAGTTCATGCAGGGCCGTCCTGTGCCAGTTGATCGGCTCGAAATAGGCTTGCGGAGGCGGCACCTGCACATAGTCGAGCGACGGCATATAGAAGGCGCGATTGCCGCCAATACGGAAGTCGATGCCGGTGGCCCGGATCAACGCCTCGACCTGAGGTTCGATAAGGCCCGGCGGCGGTGGCGGCGCGACTGCCGTGATCTCATCGGGTAGGCCATCGCATTGCGCGGCGTTAAAGACCGTGAACCGCTTCAGGAACGGAATGGCATGCGCATCCTCACCCGTTTCGCGGGCACGGCGCTTCTCGTCCTCGGGGGTGAAACGGTCGGCATAAACGACAGTCGTGCCACGTTCGCCCTTCCTGACATTGCCGCCAAGCGAAAGCGCCTGGCGGAACGTCAGCCACGCCTGAGCGGGGAAACCATGCTGGATGACAGCCCCCCAGAGGATGAGAATATTGATGCCGGAATAGGACCGGCCGGTTGAAGCATTTCTCGGCAGGCCCAGCGGGGCGGTATCAGGCGACGCACCCCAGGGCTGGACCCATGGCAACCGCCCTTGCTCCAGCTCGGCGATGATCTTGTTGGTGATGTCGTCGTAAAGGTTGCTGCGCGCGCCACCTTCCGCGAGGTTACGACCCTGTCTGGCCATCGGGATGATCTCCGCGACGGGTGCCGGAAGCCTCTCCTCCAGCTCTTAACCCGTCACGGAAAATCCGTCCGCACTCTCACTCTGAAGGGGGCGTTGCGGGGATCTCCCCGCAGAAGGGGTAGGTAGAGACCAAGGCTCGGCCGCAGGGGAAGGCTTTCCCCCTATTCGGTATGTTCCCCTGCGCTTCCTTGAAAACTGTCAGAAACCCGCGTATATTTCCAACAGGAGAAAGACGATGACACGGCTGACCGAACAGATTCTGGCACATGCGACGGGACTTCCCGAAGGGATGCCCGTGTCCGCCAAGGGCCTGCTCCACCTCGGAAACCGGGCGGCCGTGGATCAGGCATTGTCGCGTCTGTCCGAGCGCGGGCAGCTCATCCGCGCCGGTCGTGGCGTCTATCTGCGCCCCATCGCCAGTCGGTTTGGCACGCGCGCACCTTCGGTCAAGCAGGCTGTCGAGGCCCTCGCGACCCAAAAAGGGGAGATCATCGTCTCGAACGGAGCCGCCGCGGCGAACGCGCTTGGCTTGACGACGCAGGTGCCCGTCCGCTCGGTCTATCTGACCTCCGGACGCAGCCGAAAGATACACCTCGGCAAGCAGGTCGTCGAATTGCGGCACGCGCCGCGCTGGCAACTGGCCCTGGCCAACCGCCCCGCAGGCGAGGCCGTGCGGGCGCTGGCCTGGCTCGGCCCCGAAAAGGCGGAGGCCGCGCTCACGACCTTGAAGCGGAAGATGCCGCCCGGCGTGTTCGGCGAACTGGTCGCCGCCGCGCCGCAGCTTCCGACATGGCTCGCGCAGAGCGTCGGAAAGGCGGCCTATGGCTGACGTTTTCCTCCAGCTTTCGGCCGAGGATCGGCGTGACGCGTTGAGCGTCGTCGCCGACCGTTCGGGTCGTCCCACCCATCTTCTCGAAAAGGATGTGTGGGTGGTGTGGGCGCTGGCGACGCTCTACGCGGCACCGCTCGGCGAGCATCTGGTGTTCAAGGGTGGCACGTCGTTGTCGAAAGCCTATCAGGTCATTCGCCGGTTTTCGGAGGACGTGGATCTGACCTACGACATTCGGGCGATTGCGCCCGATCTGGTTGGGGACAATGGCGAGGGTCTGCCGAAGACACGAAGCGAGGAAAAGCGCTGGTCCAGCGAGGTCCGTCGGCGGTTACCGGCATGGGTCGCGGAAACCGTGCAGCCTGTGATCGAGACCGCACTGGCCGTCGAAGGTCTGGCGGCGGCCGTCCGCGTCGAGGATGAGAAGCTCTTCATCGACTATGAGGCGACCGCAGCCGGGTCCGGCTATGTGGCTCCAAGCGTCATGCTGGAGTTCGGCGCGCGCTCGACGGGCGAACCCGCGAGCTTGCGCGACGTCGTCTGCGACGCGGCCGGCCTGATCGAGGGGCTGCTCTTCCCGACGGCGCGGCCGCGCGTCATGCACGCGGAGCGGACGTTCTGGGAGAAGGCGACCGCCATCCACGTCTTCTGCCTCCAGGAGCGGCTGCGCGGCGACCGCTTCGCGCGACATTGGCACGATGTTGTCCGACTGGACGAAGCCGGCTTCGCGGAAGCCGCTTTTGCCGATCGCGACCTGGCCAACGCTGTCGCTCGGCACAAGTCGATGTTCTTCGCAGAGAAGGCCGCCGACCACACGCCGATCGACTATGCAGCGGCTGTCAGCGGCGGCTTGCAACTCGTGCCGGTCGGCGATGGCGCGAAGGCGTTGGAGGATGACTATGCCCGCATGGTTGAGGATGGACTGCTCTTCGACGACGAGGAGCCGTTCGAAGCGCTCATGGCGCAGTGCGCTGATATAGCCGCGCGCGCGAACAGAGCAGCCAAGTAAGAAACTGGGAGGACCGGGGGTATATGAGCGAAGTCGAAGAAGAGCGAAAATTCCAGTTTCTGCGGGACGGCGATGCCGAGCCATCTGAACTGGACTGGAACAAGGGGATCGAGAGCGCCCGCAAGGCGATTTCCGAGGCCGTGAACGCCAAGAACATCGCATTTCTGCTCGGCGCCGGATGTTCTTCCCTGATGAAGGACAAAAAGGAACTCGGCATTGCGACCATGGCGCCGCTGGCCAAGGAGTTTTGCGGCGAAACCATCGAGGCACGCGCGGCGGGATTCTACAGCGATCCGCCAACAGCCGGCGCTGTACCGGCACCGTGGCGGCTGACCAAAGACGAACTCGACTATCTCGACGCGCTCGGAGTCGACCTGGCGAAGGATTACAGCCGTAACCTGGAACGCTTGATGGAGGTGCTGTTCGCGCAACGGTTCGTGCTGCGCCAGAGCGAGAATCCCGATCTTCACCCCTATCGCGCTGTTCTCGACGGCATCATCAAGAAGGTCCAGGACTTCCTATGGACCCGTGTCACCCAAGGGGCCTTCGCCACGGAGGGCGACACGACCGTGCGCGACCTCTACGAGCGTTTCTACAAGAAACTGGTCCTACGCGATCGGTCCTTGCCCCGGCCCTGGGTGTTCACGACCAACTACGATCATTTCAGCGAATTGGCGATGGATCGCCTGGGCATTCCCTATGCCAACGGTTTTTCCGGCGTCGTGGAACGCCGCTTCAACCCGGCGATCTTCCGCTATGCTCTGGCCGAGCAGCTCGACGTCGCCAGCCGCAAGTGGACCGCCGTGGACGCCTTCGTCTATCTCTGCAAATTGCATGGTTCGGTCACTTGGACCGAGGACGATCATGGTCTCTTCCCGATCAAGGAAGTCTGGCCACCGGAATCCACGAACCAGATGCTGATCTATCCGACGCCGGCGAAGCAGAACTCTTCGCTCGGCTCGCCCTACGCAGACCTGTTCCGGGAATTTCAGTCCCGGATCGTGCGCGAGCAGAGCGTTCTCATCACGGCCGGCTACGCCTTCGGCGACGAGCACCTGAACAACATCATCTATCAGGCTCTGACGATCCCGACCTTCCGCTTGGTGATCTTTGCGGCGCCTGACACGGAGGGAGAGATCGCCAAGCTGCGGGCGCTGCGCGATCCGCGCATTTGGATCATTGGAGGCAATGGCCCTTCCGACGGGACGAGGGCGCACTACTTCGACATGATCGTCGAGCATTTCATGCCCCAGCGCCCCAGCGACAGGATTGATGACGCCGTCCGCAAGGTGTTGTCGGAGCTGGCGCCGAAAAGGGGCGACGAGACAAAGGATGGCGAGGCATGAGCCACGACGATCGCAAGCGGGCGATCGGCAAGGTGGTCTCGGTTGCGGCCGACCGCTTTGTTGTCGAGATGCATGTCGGCACCGACAACTTCACGGTCGTCGGCTTCGACGACGTGCATTATGTGGCGCGACTGGGATCATTCCTGATGATTCCGTCGCAGTCGGAATATGTCGTGGTCGAGGTTGTCGGCCTGCGTGAGCGCGACGCGAGCACGCCTTCCGAGCGGGGCGATTTCGACCGGGCCGGCTCCTCGAAATATCTGGACGTGGTGCCCGTCGGCATGTTGCCGATGCGCGGCGGCGCGTTCCGCTTCGGTGTGTCGGTTTTCCCGTCTCTGTATGCGGACGCACTGTATGCGCTGGATGGCGAGCTCGATCGCATCTTTGAGACCGAGGCCGCCGTCGAGCCGTCAGTCGGCCCGGATGGCGGCGCCTGCCAACCCGAAGGGGCCACGCGCTATCGGGTTCTACCGATCGGCAAGTCGGTGGTGTTCGAGGACTACGACGTCAAAGTTCGTCTGAACGAGTTCTTCGGCGGTCATGTCGCGGTCCTGGGCAATACCGGCAGCGGTAAATCCTGCACGGTCGCCTCGGTCTTGCAGTCCCTTTTCAGCAAACCGGACGAACATCACGCTCGCGGAGCGACGTTTATCGTCTTCGACGTGAATGGCGAGTATCACGAGGCGCTTTCTCCTTTGGCAAAAGACGGCGGCATCGGCGTCCATCGCGTAATCCTTGATGGGACGACCGCTGGCTTTCGGATGCCGCATTGGTTCCTGGAAATGGCAGAGTGGGAACTGCTTTTGCAGGCGAGCGAGCGAACGCAACTGCCGGTCCTTCGGACGGCGTTAGGTCTGACAAGTCTCTTTCATGCCAACACGCCAGACGCTCTGGCTCTGCGCGAGCACTTTGTCGCCACTTGCATCATCGAGTGCTTTCGAGGTGCGGATGGCGACTCCCCAGTGTCGAAGTTTCAGCGCGTCGTTTCTCTTCTTCAGAAGTATCCGACGAACGATCTGAATATGGCGTTGTTGAACCGCTTCAATCCGAATTTTCAATACGGAAATTTTTCTGGCAACAACCAATCGGCATTTCTGGATGAAGTAAGGAAGAAGCTCCGGGAAGATGCTCCCTTACCAGCCTACGATCGGACGCCGTTCTCTTTCGATGAGCTGCACGAATGTCTGGATTTCGCGATCCTTTATGAGGAGGCTCACGGCAACCGCCAAATCCGAGATTACTGCTCTTCCATGGTCACGCGGCTCAGATCTCTCCAGGAGAGGACCGAATATGCCTTTTTACGTCACGAAGGAGCTGACGTTGGTGCGGCTGTAAGCGATCTGGAATTCTTGACCAACATCGTCGGTCTGGGAAGGGTTGTTGGCGAAGCGTTCACCAAACGCAATCAAGTCATTATCATTGATCTGAACTCCGTCGAAGATGAAATCGTTGAGTTGGTCAGTGCGGTCATCGCACGCATGCTTTTTCGGTTCCTTCGCCATGCGGAACCAAGAAACCGTTTCCCGATACATCTGCTCCTCGAAGAGGCTCACAGGTACGTTGCCTCAACGCCCTCCCGGTTTTCCATCGACGCAACCAAGATATTCGAGCGCATCGCCAAGGAAGGGCGCAAGTACGGCATGTTCGTGCTCTTGGCATCGCAACGCCCGAGTGAACTGTCCAAGACGGTTCTCAGCCAGTGCTCCAATTTCCTGGTTCACCGCATCCAGAACCCCGACGATCTTTCTCAGATTCGGCAGATGACGCCGTTCATCTCGGATTCGGTCTTGAAGCGTTTGCCGTCATTGCCTCGGCAGCACGCGCTGGTGTTCGGAACATCGGTCAATCTCCCGACGACATTCAGGGTGCGGGAGGCATCACCGCGGCCGCGCAGCGACGATACCGCCGTGGTCGATTTGTGGTTCCACGAAGAAGGTCGAGCCGCCGACATTCGACTCGCTCCGGCCGATACCGCTGGAGGGGAGCCGATGGCAGTAAACGAAGCTTCAGACGATGACATCTTCTGACCATCTGGAGACCCTGGCGCAGGCGCTGGAGGCCACGGGAGACTACCGGGTCATCCGGCGTCTCAAACCGCGCCCTCGCATCGTTCCTCCGCCAGGCACGCCGCTGCGCCTCGGCCTGGTGGTCGATGTGGAGACCACGGGGCTCGACCCTCAGCGCGACGAGATCATCGAACTCGCCATGACACCATTCAACTACGGCTTGGATGGCACCATTTTCAGCGTGGGCGACAGCTTCCAAGGGCTGCGTCAGCCGAGCAAGCCTATCGCCCCGGAAATCATCGGGATCACGGGCATCACCAACGAGATGGTGGCCGGCCAGATTGTTGATCCCGCAGCGGTAGCCTCATTCGCAGCGCCGGCTTCGCTCGTCATCGCGCACAATGCGGCGTTCGACCGCCGCTTCCTCGAACGATTCAACGACGTGTTCTCGACGAAGCCGTGGGCATGCTCGCTCAGCCAGATCGATTGGGCAGCAGAGGGGTTCGAGGGCACGAAACTCGCCTATCTCGCTCAGGCCGCCGGCTTCTTCTACGACCGCCACCGCGCGATGCACGACTGTCTTGCTACGGTCGAGTTGTTGGCGATGTGGCTGCCCCGATCTGGCGCTACAGGTCTCAGCCGTCTCCTGGACGGCGCTCGTACCGTTTCTTGGCGAATCTGGGCGGAGAACGCGCCCTTTGACCTCAAGGATGTCCTTAAAGCGCGGGGGTACCGCTGGAACGGCGATCCCGGCCCGCAGCCGCGCGCCTGGTATATTGACGTTCCCGAGGCTCAGTGCGAGGCCGAACTACGGTTCTTGAGAACGGAAATCTATCGGTATGAGGTCGATCCCCCGGTTCGGCGGATCGATGCTTATGATCGGTTTTCAGACAGGATCTGAGTGCCGTCGAACGCCGGGCTATTGCATGCCCTTCCGGCACTTCTTGGCAAGCGTGGCGGAGACGAACTTTTCCCTTTTCGTCATGTCGGCGCGCTTTTCCACCATGTAGTGCCTAGCAGTCATGCTTCTCGCAGCTGGCATCCTGCAACGCGTGGTTCTGGAGGCGGTCGCGGATTTCCTTCGAGATCCTCGCCTTGCCGGTCACCGTCTTGAATGTCCGGCGCAGGTCCTTGCCTCAATTTAGCCCGTCCTATTCATGAGCACGGCTTTGCGGATGACGCAGATCGATGGTGCGCGGGCAGTCGAGGCGTCTCTTTCACCGCGGGCGAGGCTGGACTTGTTGAACGCGCTGGAGGTTGACGGGCTTGGTTGCGGGGGCATTCCGCCCTGGTCGTCTCAAGGTCCTGCCGGCTGCAGCTTGGCGGCAATGGAACGGAACAGACTTGCCTCGGGACAGGCGGCGGCGAATGCCAATCGGATGCGCGAGACGGTTTCGGTTACACGGGCGCCGAGTTTGAGAAGCCTGAGCCGCAGCGTGGCGAACTCGGCTTTGCCAAGATGATGGGTAGCGGGCACCGCCTCGCGCAGCGTGAGCATGAGCCAGTAGGCGGCGGTGTGGAGAACGAGGCGCATCTGGTTGGCGACGGCCCGGCGACAGGAGGTTCGATCGGAGGCGAGTTGGCTCTTGTGCATCTTGATCAGGTTCTCGGCCTGGCCGCGCGCACAGTAGACGACGTCGTAGATGTGCTCAGCGGAGCCTTTGGCGAGGTTGGTGACGACGAAGCGGATGTCGAGGCCCATCGTGGTCGCCTCGATGCGGGCCGCGACGCGGCGCTCGGCCTTCCAGGATTTGGCCTCGTAGCGGGTCTCGACATAGCCCCGCAGCACCGGCTTCTGCTCGAGCGCGCGGCGGGTGCGGATGTCGTCGGCGCTCGCGTCAACGAGACGCTTCAGGACCTTGTTGCCAGCAAGGCCGAAGACGTAGTCGATCGCGTTTTCCTCGCACCAGGCCATGACTTCGACCCGGCCATAATGGCTGTCACCGCGCACGAGGATGCGGGTGTCCGGCCAGCGGGCACGGATGCACCGCGCGAGCCGGCGCAGATGACCACGGATCTCCTTGCCCGACGGGGTCTTGCCCGGACGCAGGATCATGGCGACCGGGCGTCCAGTGGCGGCGTCGTAGATGTGGATCGGCAGGAAGCAGCGTTCGTCGTGGTGGCCGTTGAAGAGCGAGAGTTGCTGATGGCCGTGAACGACGTCGAGCGTGTCGTCGATGTCGAGGGTGACGCTTTTCGGCGGCGCAGGGTAGCTCGACAGCCACAGGTCGACCAGAACCCGGCCGAGGCGGATGACGGTCCTGAGGTCGGGCAGGTTCTCCAGACGCGAGCAGGTCGGCTGCGAGCACAGATCCTGACCGCTGTCGGGCAGCCGACCGCAGGCGAGCTTGAAGGCCGGATCGTTGCGAAGGCGGTCGAGGTCGTTGGCATCCTCGTAGCCGCAGGCAATGGCGAAGATGCGGGCGCGCAGGATGTCGGTCAAGCTGTGCCTGACACGCGCCGGATCGCGCGGGTCGCGGATGGCGGCAGCGAGCTTCTCGGCCAGCTTCAGGCGCCGCTCGGCGGCGGCCAAAAGCATGATCCCGGCATCCGAGGTGATGCGACCGCCGTCGAAGGCAGCCGTGATCTTCTTGGCGCGAACGGCTGGAAAAGAGAACGGCAGCAGCGTATCGTCGATCATGGCGGGTGTGGCTCGCGAGATGTTGTCTGCAGGACTGGCCTAAGCAACCGAATCCTACGCCACATCAATGGCTTATGCTACACCCGCCAGCCTCGCAAACGCGCCGTCATGAATAAGACGGGTTAGCAAGGAAGACGTCCACCAAACATGGGGCTATTCACCTTCCAGCCTCACGGAGCGACGCAGCAATATCGCTGATCGAGCGAAACAGGACCAGTTCATCATCTCTGGTAGGCTCAAATCCTCGGCGCTGCCAGAATTCGGCAGCCTCCCCGTCGACGGCGTTGACCATCAATGCCCGCCCACCGATCAGCGATGCGGCCTGAACGCACCGTTGGAGGGCGTGCTTCACAAGGCCAGTCCCGATACCCAACCCGGCCGAGCCGATATCGGTCGCGAGCTGACCAAGCAGCATGCAGGGAATTGGATTAGGCGGCTGTCCCGTCCGGATGGAGCGCGGTAGCACCGATGGCACAACGGCTGTTGGTGCAAGGCCGTAATATCCCACCACACGCCCTGCCTCATGCACGACGAGAACGGCGGTAAAGCCCTTCTGCTGATTGGAGAGCGCGCGGGTCTTCAGCCAGTGGTCGAGCGTCGGCTTGCCACAGGAAAACTGGGAAACATCGTGGGCGGCGGAAAGCAGCTCGGGTCCTGAAAGCAGCAAGGGATTACTGTTTCGCTGCGTAGCCGGGCTCCCACGGCGCAGGCCGCTTAAGCACTTCAACCATCTCCGGAACAGGAGCAACCGGACGCGACAGCACATCCATGAACTGGGCAAAGCCTTCCGGGCTCATCCGGATCAGGCCCTGCTCCATGACGACCTCCTCGGCCGCGCGCACAGCGGCGTCGCGCACGAAATCGGTGCGCGAGCGGCCGCGCAGGCTGGCAGCACGATCGATCATGGCAACATCGGCCTCGGGCAGACGCATTGAGATCGGATATTCCTTGCGTTCGGCAGTGTTGGCCATGGCGATTCTCCTTGGTCGGAAGATGGCATCTTGTATCTCTAAATACAATACGATAAAGTCGCATCCACAAGCAACAGCTTCCGATGGGGTAGTATCGAGGCGAAAGATGACGGCGACAGCGATCGATTCCGACAGGTCATTTCACTATGCCACGGCTCGCCAGACTACGCCCCCGCACGCCATGACACGCGTCGGCATACTGATCGCCGCCGAATGTTCGCCTGTAAATTCCATTGCTTATGCCGAGCATGGGACGAATGCTGTCAGTTATGACCTTGCGAGCCCCACAAAACACAGCAAAGATTACAGGAGCCGAGCGCGAAGCGCTGCTCGAATCTTTGCTGCTGGACGAGCCGGAGTTGACGTTTACGCCGCGCGGCATTCCCGACCCTCGCCTTCTGCGTCTGGTCGGCATTCTGGCAAAGCAGGCGGCACGGGAATGCTTTGCAGAGGAAGTGACGTTATCCAGGCAAAGGAGGAAGCGCACCTCCTGATGCGGATAGGAGCCATGTTTTGAAAGTCGCGATCTACGCCCGTTATTCTTCCGACAATCAACGCGACGCTTCCATCGCCGACCAACTTCGCATGTGCCGCCTCCACGCCGAAAAGCAAGGCTGGCACGTCGTCGAAGAATATACCGACCACGCAATCTCTGGCGCTTCGCTGATCCGTCCGGGTATCCAGGCTCTGATGACCGACGCCATGGCCGGTCGTTTCGACGTGATCCTCTCAGAGGCAATGGATCGCCTCTCGCGTGATCAGGAAGACATCGCCGGAATCTTCAAACGCATGTCCTATGCGGATGTGAAGATGTTCACCCTGTCGGAGGGCGAGGTCAGCCATCTGCATGTCGGCCTCAAGGGCACAATGAATGCCCTCTTTCTCAAGGATCTTGCCGACAAGACCCGCCGCGGCCAGCGCGGCCGTGTCGAGGCTGGCAAATCGGGTGGCGGCAATTCCTATGGTTACGATGTGGTCAAGAAGCTGGACGCCAATGGCGAACCCATTCGCGGCGACCGCACCATCAACGAAAACCAGGCCGCCGTCGTTCGCCGCATCTTCCACGACTACGCCGCCGGCAAGTCGGCCAAGACCATCGCCTTTGCACTGAACAAGGACGGCATTCCGTCCCCTTCGGGCGGCGACTGGGGTTTCAGCACGATCAACGGTAACCCGAAGCGTGGCAACGGCATCCTCAATAATGAGATGTATGTCGGCAAGATCGTCTGGAACCGGCAGCGCTTCGTAAAGGACCCGAACACCGGAAAGCGGCAGGCGCGCCCCAACCCGGAATCGGAATGGGTCATCCAGGAGACGCCAGAGCTCCGGATACTCGACGACGATCTCTGGAATGCCGTGAAGGCACGGCAGGAGAAGAACAAGCTCACCCGCGACGACAACGGAAGCACAGATGTCCGCACCGTCAATCATCGGCGGCGCCCCAAATACCTCTTCTCGGGCCTCACCAAATGTTCATGCTGTGGTGGCGGGTACTCCGCGATCTCGGCAACGCTGATCGGATGCTCTACAGCTCGAAACAAGGGCACCTGCGACAACCGCGTCAATATCCGTCGCGACGAGTTGGAATCGCGCGTGCTGAATGCGCTGCGCACCAGACTCGTTGACCCCGAGCTGTTTGCCCATTTCTGCGAGGTGTTCACGCAAGAGATGAACCGCCTACGAATGGAAGGCCGCGTCGGTATTGCCTCAGCGGAAGCCGAGATCGCGAAGATTGATCGGGAACTCGAAACCCTTCTCAACCTGATCCTTAAAGGCGGCGCTGCAGACGCTCTCAATGCGAAGATGGTGAGCTTGGAAAAGCGGAAGAAGGAACTGGAACTGTTCCTGGCCGAAGCTGACGAGCCGCCGCCCCTGCTGCACCCGAGCATGGCGCTGCAATACCGCAAGCGCATCCAGCAGCTCTACGAGTCGCTTCAGGATGAAGAAGAGGGCAAGCGGGTAGAGGCAGCGGACACCATTCGCTCGTTGGTAGATCAGATCGTGCTGACGCCTGTTGAGGGCAAGGTGGAGATCGACGTTCAAGGCGATCTTGCTGGAATCCTTACGATTTCTACGCAAACGAAAAACCCCGCCTCGGGGGCGGGGTCTTCGCAAGTAAAGATGGTTGCGGGGGCTGGATCTAATCTTCACTTGTTGCCCGAGCAAGTAAAGATGGTTGCGGGGACCGGCATCGATCACAACTTGCAATCGACGCCGGTAAAGATGGTTGCGGGAGCAGGATTTGAACCTGCGACCTTCAGGTTATGAGCCTGACGAGACGGCAGCATAAAGGACAGTCCGGGGGACTGTTCGACTGCTGCTGTGGGCTGCGGGGTATCGTAGGCGAGCGACCTTTTGGTTGCGGGAGCAGGATTTGAACCTGCGACCTTCAGGTTATGAGCCTGACGAGCTACCGGGCTGCTCCATCCCGCGCCAGAGGCGCGACCGGAGGTCGCTGAACAGAGTGAATGGGTTTTGCGTATTTTCAAAAAGCGCGAGCTTCAATGCCTGGCGACGCCCTACTCTTCCGGGGCTTGAGCCACAGTACCATCGGCGCAGTCAGGTTTCACGGCCGAGTTCGGGATGGGATCGGGTGGGTCACTGACGCTATGGTCACCAAGCAATGGAGCTGGCGCTTTTTGGGTTTAATCGATGTCCGTGCACAGGATGTGATTGATATCTGGCTTTGCTTGTGACCGCCATATGACGACAGATCAGAGCTGTCGTTGATGGTGGGACTCTTAAGCGCGATCAGAGCCATTAGGACCGGTTAGCTTCACATGTTACCACGCTTCCACATCCGGCCTATCAAGGTCGTGGTCTACGACCGCTCGAAGAAATCTTATCTTGAGGGAGGCTTCCCGCTTAGATGCTTTCAGCGGTTATCCCGTCCATACATAGCTACCCAGCTGCGCTCCTGGCGGAACGACTGGTACACCAGAGGTATGTTCAACCCGGTCCTCTCGTACTAGGGTCAACTCCTCTCAAATTTCGACGCCCACGGCAGATAGGGACCAAACTGTCTCGCGACGTTCTGAACCCAGCTCACGTACCACTTTAATTGGCGAACAGCCAAACCCTTGGGACCTGCTCCAGCCCCAGGATGTGATGAGCCGACATCGAGGTGCCAAACGATTCCGTCGATATGAGCTCTTGGGAATCATCAGCCTGTTATCCCCGGCGTACCTTTTATCCGTTGAGCGATGGCCCTTCCACGAGGGACCACCGGATCACTATGACCGACTTTCGTCTCTGCTCGACTTGTCAGTCTCGCAGTCAGGCGGGCTTATGCCATTGCACTCTAACAGACGGTTTCCAACCGTCCTGAGCCCACCATCGCGCGCCTCCGTTACTCTTTAGGAGGCGACCGCCCCAGTCAAACTACCCGCCACAGAGGGTCCCTGCACCGGATAACGGTGCGAGGTTAGACATCAGAAAACAACAGGGTGGTATTTCACCTATGGCTCCACGACAACTGGCGTCATCGCTTCAAAGCCTCCCACCTATGCTACACAGTTCTTTCCTAATGCCACTCTGAAGCTGCAGTAAAGGTGCACGGGGTCTTTCCGTCTAACCGCGGGTACTCCGCATCTTCACGGAGAATTCAATTTCGCTGAGCATATCCTGGAGACAGTGGGGAAGTCGTTACGCCATTCGTGCAGGTCGGAACTTACCCGACAAGGAATTTCGCTACCTTAGGACCGTTATAGTTACGGCCGCCGT